>JANOHI010000449.1:0-38684 GCA_031406385.1 Acidimicrobiia bacterium | reverse complement strand
TCGTTGCGGTTGGACAAGGCAGGCGCTGCCTCCTGCGTCCTTGCCACAACGGAATCCGACCCGCGAATTCCGCGAGCTACTTACGATTCGTTGCACTAGTGCATTGAGTCGGAAGTTCCGTTCCATCGATCCTTCCGACAGCGCACGGCTTGCAAAGAATCAGAGCAATGCGATGTCACGGGGACTTCTGCGAAGATCCACGAGTGCACTGAGTCGGCCGACGGTGGGCCGCGGGGTCGCCACCCCTGGGTTTTTGGCGTGCCGGCTCATCGCTGGCAGTGCGATCGCGCTGGCGATCGCCGGCTGCAGCAGCGCTCGCTCGCCCCAGATCATCAGCGAAGCCAGCACCACGGTCGTCGCTCGTGCGCCACTTGCGACCGTCGCCGGGCCGGTTCGGCGTGGTCCGCTCGAGGCCAATGCAGTGGTCCGGCGCACCATTGACGGCGACACGCTCGACGTCGTTCTGCTGCGAAACGACGGCACCCCGTCAGCGGGTTCCGAACGAATCCGCCTCATCGGCATCGACACGCCTGAAACCAAGCGGCCCGACACCCCGATCGAGTGCTTCGGCACAAAGGCGTCTGCCGCCATCGCCGCGCTCCTTCCCAACACCACACCGGTCCGACTCGAACGCGACGTCGAGGAGCGTGATCGCTATGGACGCGTCTTGGCATACGTGTTCCGAGCGAGCGACGGTCTGTTCGTCAATCACGAACTCGTCCGAACCGGGTTCGCGGCGTCGTACCCGTATCCGCCGAACGTGACCTATGCCGACGTCTTTCGCGACGCGGCCAACGCCGCACGGGGAGCCGGTGTCGGTCTGTGGGGAACCTGCGGGGACCCGCACGTTCCGGCATGAACGGCGGAGAACGGCCGATCCATCGAGGGACTCGGACTCGACGGCGACCGATCCCGGTAGCGTGGTCGCCGTGAAGGAAACGCTCGAACGACTCGGCCTGGGTCCCGAAACACGAGCGGTGATCATCTCCTGCACCAACCACGGAGAACACCACGCCGCGACCAGCGCCGTCGCCCAGCTCCAAGCCGCCCACTCGGCCGTGTCGGCCGGGTTGAAAGTGCCATGTCCGTGGGCCCGCCACGCGGCCGCGCTGCACCGGGGCGGCGATGTCGGCGTGCGGCTCACGCTCAACGCGGAACACGACATCTACCGGTGGGGTCCAATCACCCTGAGCCCGAGCCTCCTCGACGGCAACGGGGGGTTTCCCGTGACCCTCGAGGATCTTTGGGACCACGCCGATCTCGACGAAGTACGACGCGAGTGTCGAGCCCAGATCGAACGGGCGATCCTGTGGGGCTTCGACGTGACGCACCTCTCGTCCCACTTCGACGCGCTTCTGCTGCGGCCTGAATTCTTCGACGTTGCGCTCGACCTTGCCATCGAGTTCGACCTCCCGCTCGAGTTGCCCGACGAAGCCGTGCTCAACCGCGCCGGCTTCCGGTTACGCGAGCTCGCGGCCGAGGAACACATCGTGTCAGCCGGTCGGGTGCTCGAACTCGACCAGGAATTCGCCGTTCCGCGGCACAACTCCGGCCGGCCCGACGTTGCCGCCGCCGCAGAAGCGCTGCGCACCTTCCTCGCCGAACTGCGTCCCGGGGTCACCGTGCTGCGCATCAGCCCCGCAGAAGACACGCCCGAGCATCGCGCCCTCACGACGAGCACGGCCGGCATCTCGATGTTCGAAACCATGCGTGCGGCGCTTCCCACGTTGGCGGGTCCGGGTTCCGCCCGGCGCGGTGATCACGTGCGTCTCATCACCTATCGCGACCTACGCACCGTTCAGCGACAGGTCGTCCGGCGAACCGCTGAGTGACCTCCAGATCGGTACGATCGACCCGTCCTCCTCACGCGTTCGAGAGATCGCCGATCGAAAGCGAGCAGCCCATGGCGAAGTACCTCAGCCAGGAATGGCACGAGCGGGCCAAGGAATTAGCACAGAGCTTTCCCGAGCGAGTCGGGGCGACGGCCCGAATGGTGTTCGTCGTGTCAGGCGGACCCGAGGGCGACATCTCCTATCATCAGATTCTCGAGAACGGAAAAGTACTCGAGCAGGGTCTCGGCGTCTGTGAGAACGCCGAGATCACCATGACCATCACGTGGGACGACTCGTTGAAGTTGCACAAGGGTGAGCTCGATGCGAACACGGCGTTCATGCAGGGCCGCATGAAGGTTGCCGGCAACATGGCCAAGTTGATGGCACTCATGCCGCTCACCATGAGTACCGAATACAAGGACATCCAAGTGGCCATTCGGGAGCACACCGACTACTGATCAGCACCGGCTCAACGACGCCGCCACCATTGAGGCCGCCTCCCCCCAGACTGGCAGGATTTCAGTCGAAGATGCCGTGGAACAGATCTGTCTCGCGGATCCGAGCCGACTCGCCGAGGGCGAGCGCCTCAACAAGGTCCTCCCCTGCTATTGCTTCGGTGCGCGACCGGGCAAGGGTGTAGTCCTCGTAGGGGTAGATGGTGCGGGCCTCGTCCTCGGGTAGACCGAACCACCACTTCGATGTGGGATCGATCTGGGTCGCATGCGCGAGGAGCGCGTTGGTTCGCACATCGTGGAAATCGCCGACCTCGACGCGCGTCGTGACCCGGTGGTCCTGCCATGGACGATTCAGCCACTCGCCGGAGTAGGGCGACTCGAGGCCGAGGTCGACAAAGCGCGCATGCATGCGCTGCGCCCGCTCGCGAGACCAGACCGAGTAATACAGCTTCACGGGTGTCCACGGCTCACCTGCTTCGGGATACCAGGCGCCATCGCCGGCTCGATCAAAAGCCGGCAGCGTGATGTCGTGGACCTTGAGATGGTCGGGATGCGGATAGCCCTGCTGATCGTCGCCGTAGGTGATGATCACCTGCGGTCGGGTCCGACGGATCACCGCAACCAGTCGGCCAACAGCTGCGTCGAGCTCGGCCTGATGGAACGATTCAGGGTGGAGGTTGCCCTCGGACTCAGCCATTCCGGAGTCGCGGTAGCCGAGCATGACAACTTCGCTGAACCCGATGATCTCCGTCGCCTTGCGAAGTTCTTCCGCCCGCACCGCAGCAAGGTTCTCCCTGATTTCCGGGCGGTCCATGGTCGGATTGGCAATGTCACCGAGCTCACCGCCGGTGCAGCAGACGAGGACCGTGTGAACGCCTTCGGCGCGGTACTTTGCGACGGTCATTGCGCCCTTGGACGATTCGTCGTCGGGATGGGCGTGGACGGTGAGAAGGCGGCGCGGCGCGGACACGGGCTCTCACGCTACCGTCGTTGGGCGGGTTCGAAGGTGGAGATGACCTCGACCAGCGGGGTGTTCGGGAACAGATCGAGGCATGTCGCGTCGATGAGCGAGTAGTCGGCGTCGAGCAGGAGACGAACGTCACGGGCAAAAGCGCCGACGTCGCACGACACGAGCACGACCCGATTCGGTCGGCATGCGACCACGGTCGCCACACCCGCCCGATCAAGGCCGCGACGCGCCGGATCGGCGATAACGACCGGTGCCGGACCGCTGACACGCGCCGGACGCCAACGGGCCACGTCGGATTCGATGACCTGGGCACGCGGATGTCGGACGAGGTTCGCCCGAGCGTCACGACACGATGACTTGGCCAGCTCGACCACGGTCACCGCGTCGAATCGACGCCCGACCGTCGCGGCGAAGAGACCGACCCCACCGTAGAGATCGATCAGTCGCTGCTCCTTCTCGGCGGAACCGACAGCCTCATCGACGATCCGCACGAGCGCCTCGGCCCCGACGGCGCTGGTCTGGAAGAACGATCCGGAAGAGATTTGGAACGGAACCCCGGCGATCGTCTCGCGGACCACGCTCGACGGATCGGCTCGAATCGACCCGTCGGAGTTGCTGCCGATCAGACGGACGGAACGGTCGCGTGAGGACAACCCGATGCGCATCTCGACCTCGGCTACGCCAAGCGGAACCTCGGTCGCCCACATCGCTTCGTCCAGCAACGGATGCAGGACGCCACAGGTCGTGATGGGCACGATCAGGTCAGAGTGATACGCGCGCATACCGAGATGCCCGTTGTCGCCAACCGCGCCTCGGGCCGTCGTTCGATAGCCCCGGTCAGGGAGAGGCGGGCCAAGTCGCACGATTCGGTCGGCCGCTGACTGTTCGAGCTTCGCCGTGCGGCGAAGTGCATCGATCACGACCGACCGCTTCAAGGCAGCCTGGCGCTCGGGCCGAACGTGTTGCCAACCGCAACCGCCGCACCCGTCGAGGACATGAGGACACCAGGGCTGCTGCCGATCGTCCGACGGTTCGAGAACGTCGGCGACCTCACCACGCAGCATCGACTTGCGCTCCTCGGTGATCCGCACCCGGACGAACTCACCCGGAAGAGCGCCGGGCACCAACACCACACGACCATCGTCGGCCCGGCCGATTCCATCACCTCCGACTGCGACTGAGTCGATTCGGATCTCCACGGGGCTACGAGCGTAGATGCCTTTCGGCAAAGGCGTGCCCCCACCGAGGAAAGTCGTCGCAGACCTCACCGGTCACCAACCGGAGTCGGGAGTCCGCCGCAGCAACGCCTTCCACTCTTCCGGAAAGCCCTCGGCATCGAGTGCCCGGGCACCCACCGGGAAGGACTCGGTCGACGTCTGTGGCGGCGGTTGCATCAACGCTGCGCGCTCCAGGACTCCCAGTTCGGCTGGCTCCCCCGAACCGGAATGACGCGCGGCAACCTTGGCGGCCAACCCGCGGCGAATGTGCCGATTCGTCGGGTCCTGCGTCGAGGCGGGGGTCTGGTCCGGGGTTGCTGCTCGCGACGGAGACGGAGACGGAGCCGCGACGAGCGCCGGCGGCGTAACGGTTTCGACGGTCATGACGGACGAGGATGGAGCCGCGACGAGCGCCGGCGGCGCAACGGTTGCGACGGTCATGACGGACGAGGATGGAGCCGCGATGTGCGCTGTCGCCGACGGTGCCGGCGACAGCGCGGCAATCGGGCGCGACGGCGGCAGGTTCATCGGCTTCGCGGGAGGACGGAGCGATGAGGCGGTCCACTCGGGACCGGGGGTGTCGCGGCCAGGACCGGTCACCTCCGCGACCCGCCCGGCACCCTTCGTGATCTCCACGGAAGACAGCGGCTCGTCACTCGGCGGAACGAATCGACCCGCACCGGGAACGGTCGAGCTTCCCGACGTTCCCTCGCCGCGTTCCATCCGTTCGAGCCATGGGATGAACTCATCGGGCGGAAGGGGCCGCGAGATCACATAGCCCTGAGCGCGGTCAGCGCCGAGGCTGCGAAGAGCCGCCAGCTGTACCTCGTCCTCCGCTCCTTCGGCCACGATCTCAAGACCGAGGTTGTGGCCGAGATCGATGATCGACCGCACGATCACGGCGTCCTGCGGGTTGTCGATCATTCCCGAGACGAACGACTGATCAACCTTGATCTCGTCGATCGGGAGCTGCTGCAGCTGGGAAAGCGACGAGAAGCCGGTGCCGAAGTCGTCGATGGCGATCTTCACGCCGAGAGAACGGAACGCCGAGAGGGCCGTGCGGGCGAGTGCACGGTCGGCCATCACTTCGCTCTCGGTGATCTCCAGCGTCAGCTGATCACCGGGAACGTTGTAGTCCGACAGCAGCTGCGCGATGTAGGTCGGCAACGTCTGATCGAAGAAGTTTCGTACCGACAGGTTGAGGGCAACCGTGAGGTCGAAGCCCTTCGCCCGCCACTCGGACAGATCACGGATGCCACGGTCGAGGATCCATCGGGTCAGCGGTTGGATGAGGCCCGAGAGCTCGCTGAGCTCCACGAACTCGCTCGGGGAGAGCAGGCCGAACTGGCGATGGTTCCATCTGATGAGACCCTCGGTTCCGACGATGCGGCCGGTCTTGAGATCGACCTTGGGCTGATGGAACAGCCGAAAATCACCGGTGGTGATCGACGCCCGCAACTCCCCCAGTAACTGCAATCGGCGAACGTTCGCCTTGTCGTCGTCGGGGGTCGCGAACATGTGCGTCCGGCCCGACTGCTTTGCTTCGTACATGGCTGCATCGGCTCGACGCATCAGGGCCGCGGGCGTTTCCCCGTCACTCGGGTACAGCGCGATCCCCGTCGACGCGCCCGCCTGGATCGTCATGTCGTCCACGGTGATCGGGGGCTGCAGGCAGCTGGCAATGGTCTCGGCGATCGACGCCGCGGCACGCGCCGATGCGGGCGACAAGACCACCGCGAACTCGTCACCGCCCAAACGCGCAACCGTCGACCGTTCCGGCATGTAGGCCGCAAGACGTCCGGCGATGGCTTGGAGCAGCTGATCACCGACGGCGTGCCCGAGGGTGTCGTTGACTTCTTTGAATCCATTGAGATCCAAGATCAGCACGGCCAACTCGTCGCCCGTTCGCCGCGCGTCTTCCAACCGACGACGAAGCTGCTCGTTGAACAGACTGCGGTTCGGCAACCCGGTGAGCGAGTCGTATTGGGCCTGCTTGCGGATCGTCGCCTCGGCCTCCTGCTGGCGCGTGACGTCGGTTATGACGCCGCGGACGCGCCGGCGCGTTCCATCGACGTCGTAGTCCACGGCGATGACGTTGCGCACCGAGATCATGTCGCCCTGCCGGTCGATCATCCGGTACTCGACCGAGAATCGCTCCTCACCGTTTTCGATCCCCCCCCGCCGCAGGGCCAACTCGTTTTCGCGATCGTCGGGATGGATCAACTCTGCGTATCGGTCGGCGAAGTCCTCCGGATCGATGCCGAACATGAACCGGACCTGCGGACCGACAAGGCAGATCTCCAGGGTCTCCGGATCGGCCTCCCAGACAATCGTGTCGAGCCCACCCATGAGGTCGAGGTATCGACGCTGCGTGCCCTGTTCGAGGGTGCGGATGCGGTGGAGAACCGCGGCGATGACCGGAACGAAAATGCCAAACGCAGCAACCGTGACGACCGAGATGGGGTCGGCGTTGCCTGCCGCAAATGAGATGAACGGCACGCCGATGGTGAGGCACGTGGCGGCGAAGAACGCGTGCATCGATCCGTAGGCCACGACGGCGATGGAGAGCTGGGCGAACCCGAGCACCAGGATCATGGGAAGCGCCTGGGGAGCGACGGCCAGCATGGCGAGGTTGGCGACGCAGTCGAGCCATGGCAGCGTGGCTGGAAGACCGTCCTTCACCTTCAGGTAGGCATACTGAAACGCGCCGCCTATGACCCAGAGACCACCGAGACACGCCAGCAAGGGCACGCGGTTCGGAATGTCACCGAGGATGGCGACCAACGAGATCAGCAACGCCAGGGCGATCTGGCGGGCGAGCATCACCCGGCCGTGAAAGACCCGGCGTTCGCGTTTGGAAAAGTGGTCGAGCCCTTCACCCAAGGTTGACGTAGATGATCGCTCCTCCCCGGTCGCGTCACGGAAGTCCATGATCGGTTGCCCGTTCATCAGTGGACCAGTCGCACGCACCTCCGCGGCCTTTCGCGCCGCCTCGGCGTTGGCTCCGCGGCGCCGCCGGTCGGACTTCTTCGACGGTACCGCCGTATCCGGTCGGTCAGTGGTGCGCCGCGAACGCAGGCGTTCGGAGCGTCGGTCGGGAACGACCAGTTCGACCGGGCGTTCCAGGACGACCGTACCTCGTAGGGGCCGACGATCCGGCTCAGTCATCGGAAGACCGCTCTGCCTCTTACGGGACCGCAGAACGCAACACCGGGTCGAGCGGAGAACCCCACGTGAGCGCTTCGGAGAGGTAACCGATCCGCTCGTGAGCGAGAGCGACCGGGCCAGATCCGACGCGGTCGATCTCGAACGGTCCGGTCCGCGTCGAAGGTCGCATGAGCGCTGCGTGCCGGAGACATCACGGGTCTCATCGGCACGCCGGGAGGGCCCCTTGAGCTGCTCGGCCCCGGTTCTGAACCGAGGGCCGTACACTCCTTGTTCGTGTTCCGACACGCCCGCTGGGTCACTGCTGCTCTCGTTCTCGGAGGATGCGTGGGAGGCAACGGGCAGAGTGCACCAACGCCGGACACCACGATCGCTCAAGCGTCATTGGGCTCCTCGGTCGTCGGTGGGATTCCGACTGATGCGAACGCCGAGCAGTTCGACGCAACCACGCCGGTCGGAGCTGCGGCCACGACGATCGTGCGGACGTCGTACCAAATGGGCCTCGACACTCCGGAGGCAGCGGCGAAGAACCTGTGGGACTCCTGGCGCGACGACGACAGATCCCGCGCCCTGATCGCCGCGGACGAGCAGGCGGTGAACACGCTGTTTGCCGACAGTTGGGGACCCGAGGTCGACGAGCAGGGCTGCATCGCGCTGGTTGCCGACGTTCGGTATCGATGTGCCTTCGTGCAGGGAAACGCCGCTCGCATCATCGAGGTGACCCTGCTTGCCGGCCGGTACCGGGTGACCGGGGTGCAGCGGATCGGCACGCTGGCGACCTCGGCGGGACCTCAGGTCGGCAACCGCGCCGGACCCGTCGGTGGACCGACGACCGTCCCCGTCACGAAAGCACCGCGACCGAGGCCCCGGCCGACGACCGCCACCGCCTCAGCTGGCGGGACCGACGCAGCAGGTGTCGCGCCGGACACGTCGCCACCGTCGAGCACGCGGCAGCGGACGCAATCGTCCAACACGCCTCAACCCGAACCGGAAACCCCCATCGCCGCAACGCCAACGCCAGTCCCCGTTCGGGCTCAAGCAGCGGAGTCTTCGGTCGGCTGAGCCGGTCCAGCTCACCTTCCGACGTGACCCGACCGGTTCGCCGGCTCCAGATTCCGTCGAGCAACTGCTCGAACCGTCAATCACGCCAGATCGACGCCGCATCAACCTTCGGACGTGACCCCGACCGGTTCGCCGGCTCGAACGTTCCGTCGGCGCCCAGCGTCCAGTGCGACGGCGCTTCGCTTTCGCTCTCCAAGGACGGGGCAGGTTGGTCCCATGCGTTGCGGGTGCTTACCGCTCCCAGCTGTTCGTCCGTCGGGACGGGGACGCCCAAGCGTGCTGCCATGTCAATGGTCATTGCGCGGGCTTCTCGAATGCCCACTGCCGTGTGTTCGCGCACCACCCGAAGGGCGTCGCCATACTGGCCTGCCCGAATGAGTTCCTGGGCGTGGAGAACGTAGAGCGGCACATCGTCATCGGTGTAGACGAGACCAAGCCGGTCATAGAGGAAATCCAGCTTCCGGCGGAGGCGTTCATTCGCTTGACGGAGTTCCGCCAGTTCCGCGGTTGGGTTTTCGAGCACAGGTCACGTCTCCTTGAGCGAGAGCACGTCTGTTTCATCGGCACGCCGGCGCGCCTCCTACAGTGCTTTCTCCATGGAAGGCGTCGACCGGAACTGGGCTGACAACGTCGTCCGTGACCTGGTCCCTCGGCTCACTTCCGTTGCAGGGCTCAGTGCCGTGACACTCGGCGGCTCGCGGGCCCGCGGAGTCGAGTTTCCCGACTCCGATCTCGATATCGGCCTTCTCTACCGAGACGCTGATCCGATTGATCTTGGGGCGCTGCAGGCCGTGATCGAAGAAGTGAACGACACTCTTGATGTGGTCCCGACCCCAATCGGCGGATGGGGGCCGTGGGTCAACGGGGGTGCGTGGCTCCGCGTTGACGGGCGCGCCGTGGATCTCCTCTACCGGAGTATCGATCGGTACGAGGCAACCGTCGAAAATGCCGAGCGAGGGTTCGCCGAGCACGACTACCTGCAGCAACCGCCCTACGGGTTCCAGTCGACGATCTACCTCGGTGAGATCGACACATGCATTGCGTTACACGATCCGGCTGAAGTGGTTGCGTCGTTGAAGTCGAGTGTGCGACCGTATCCGCCAGCGCTCCGTGCCAACCTGGTGGCCGGGTACCACTGGGGCGCCACCTTCACGATGCAGAACGCACTGAAGCCATCGCGTCGCGGTGACGTGTATGCGAGCGTTGGCTGCCTCAGTCGGGCCGCGGCGTTTCTGGTGCAGACCCTGCTCTCCCACGCCGAGATCTACCCCATCTCCGACAAGGGAGCGCTCGATCAGCTTGCCTCCGTCGATGCTACGTACGCTGATCTTTCATCACGAATATCAGCATGCTTACTTGTTGGCGACGCATCAGCATTGCCGAACGCGGTTGCTTCGATGACCGGAATCTGCAACGAAGTCGGACGCGTGGTCGGTCGAAGCTGAGGGCGGCGACTCTTTTGAAAGGCACTTTCAACGAAAGTCGCGTGAGGGGCCAGGGCTGACGTCAAGGGTGAGCAACTCGATGCGATCGGCGATCAGGTTGAGCACCACCCCGGGCGGACCCGGTATCGGCACCGGCTCGAGGTCGTCGGAGTCACCAGACACCTTGGCCAGGCGCAGAGTCATCACCGGTAAACCCTGGCGTGGGGTGCCTGCCGGTGCTGCGAGCAGCGAAGCGGAGCGGAGCGGCGCAGCACCGATCGAAGGGGTCTCCGTCCGCTCCAAGATGCCACGAACGATCAATGCCGGAGCGCCCCGTGCCACCCGCTTCGAACGATCCCACAGACCTTTCGAGCACACGATGTTGATGAGGCCCGACTCGTCCTCGAGGTTCAAGAATGTGGTGCCCCCAGCTGTTTGCGGCCGCTGCCGATGGGTGACGACGCCGGCGACGCGGATACGGGTGCCGTGAGGAACGTCTCGCAACCGATCCGAAGCCAGGATTCCCTGGGCGGCCAGTCGCTCACGGACCAGCAGCATCGGGTGCGTCCCCGGGGTGACTCCTGTGGCCCAGAGATCCGACGCCATGGTCTCGCCCACCGACATGCCAGGTAACGCCGGAGCATCGATGCCGGTCACGATCCCGTCGAGACGATCGGCGCCAGCGGTGGCCAGCGCGCCGGCGGCCCACAGCGCCCGACGACGATCGAGCCCGAAGCTCTCGAACGCCCCCGCCGTGGCCAGGCCTTCGAGAGCGAGCTTCGGCACGGGTGCCCCGAGACGAAGGCTGACCCGCTGGACGAAGTCGGTGAGCCCGGCAAACCCCGCTCCGGGGGTGTCGGCGCGGGCGGCAACGATGTGCTCGGCCAATGCCGTTCCCACGTGGCGCACCTCGGCCAGGCCCAGACGCACCGCGGGCTGCATCGTCGGATACCCCCGTTCGTCGGTAGCCACCGTTGGGAGAGAGGTTGCCCCCATATGTTGGGGCAGAACACCTCCTAGCGACGTTGGGAGGTGTTTTGCCCCCATCTGTTGCGACAACCTCTCTCCCACGCGTGGAACGCACTCGTGTTGCGAGCAGTCGAGCGAAGCGAGCGGCGCAGCACCGGAGAACGGAGCGGGCAACCTCTCTCCCACGCGTGGAACGCACTCCGGCCACTCGCAGGTGGCGCGCACTTCGCTGTGTTGGATGCACGGAGCGAGGGTGGCAACACCGTGACGGCGGGCGTCGGCGGTGAGTGACTGCGGTGAGTAGAAGCCCATCGGCTGAGCCTGCAGGAGTGCCGCGCAGAACGCCGCCGGATAGTGATGCTTCATCCAGCAACTCGCGTAGACGAGGTAGGCGAAGCTCACCGAATGGCTCTCCGGGAACCCGTAGTTCGCGAACGCCGCCAGCTTGTCGTAGATGATGTCGCACGTGGGTTCGTCGATACCATTCGTGCGCATACCTTCGTAGAGACGAGCCTTCAGCCCCTCCATCCGTTCGGTCGAACGCTTCGACCCCATCGCCTGACGCAACTGGTCGGCTTCCGACGGCGAGAACCCGGCCACATCGATGGACATCTGCATCAGCTGCTCTTGGAACAGCGGGATGCCGAGCGTCTTCTTCAACGACTTCTCCAGCAGCGGATGCAGATAGGTGACCGGCTCCAGCCCATTGCGGCGACGGATGTAAGGGTGCACCGACCCGCCCTGGATCGGGCCCGGACGGATGAGTGCCACCTCGACGACGAGGTCGTAGAACACGCGCGGCTGCAGGCGAGGCAGCGTGGCCATCTGGGCGCGGCTTTCGATCTGGAAGACACCGACGGTGTCGGCACGACAGATCATCTCGTAGACATCGTCTTCCTGAGGGATCTGCGACAGTTCCACCGCGGCGCCGTGGAACTCCCGGATCAGGTCGACGCCGTAGTGCAGCGCGCTGAGCATCCCGAGGCCGAGCAGATCGAACTTCACCAGACCGGCTGCGGCACAGTCGTCCTTGTCCCACTGCAGCACCGTACGTAGCGGCGTACTCGTGGTGGGCGTTCCCGCTCCAACGCGGTTACGCCGCGACAGCGGCCCCGTTCCTTGTTGCGGCCTGCTCGGAGCATGGGCCGTGGGTGAATGCGAGACCGGAGCGCCAGCGGAGGTCGAGCCTCGAATCCCCGAAGAGGCCATCGCATCGGGTACCGATGCGCCAGCGGAGGCGGGGCCCGACGCCAGAGTGGACAGCACATCAGGCTCCGAGGGATCAGTTGGGAGGAACGCATCGTTGTGGATGGAGGCACGGCCCCATTCGACGGGGACGACCTCGACGACCGGCCGGTCGCAGATGACCATGCCACCGGAATGGATGCCGAGATGACGGGGGAAGTCTTCGACCTCGGAAGCCAGTGCCAGGACCGACGCCGGGATGTCGGTGGCCGGGTCTTCGGCCGTGGCCCGCACCCGACCCCACCCGTCGACCTGTTTGCCCCACGCATCAAGCTGACCGGGTGCGTGTCCGAGAGCCTTGCCCATATCGCGCACGGCGGAACGGGCCCGATAGGTGATCACGTTCGCCACCTGCGCCGCATTCTCCCGTCCATATCGTGCGTAGACATACTGAATGACCTCTTCTCGACGATCACTCTCGATGTCGATGTCGATGTCGGGTGGCCCATCGCGTTCGGGAGAAAGGAAGCGTTCGAAGAGCAGACCAAGGCTCACTGCGTCGGCGTTGGTGACACCGAGCGCGTAACAGACCGCGGAGTTCGCCGCGCTGCCGCGTCCCTGACAGAAAATGTTCGACCGACGACAGAACTCGACGAGATCCCACACCACGAGGAAGTAGCCGGCGAAGCCGAGGTATTCGATAAGGGCCAGTTCATGATCGATCTGGCGATACGCACCGGGCACCCGCTCAGAGTCCTCACCGGCGATCGTGCCGATGGCGCCCTTGCGCCGACCGTAGCGACGCTCCGCCCCCTCTTCGGCCAGACGCCGGAGGAAGGCCATCTCCGACAGCCCTCCCGGGCAGGGATAGGGCGGCAGGTTCGGTGCCACCAACTTGAGATCGAAGGCGCAGTCGCGGGCGACCTCCGCCGCTCGGGCGACAGCACCGGGATAGCGAGCGAGCCGACGGGCCATCTCGGCACCGCTGCGGAGATGGCTGGCCGCTGCGGCGGGAAGCCACGGATCAATGTCGTCGAGCGAACGGCGGGCACGAACCGCGGCGAGCGCCGTGGCGAGAGGGCGGCGTGCCGGCGATGCGTAGTGCACGTTGCCGGTGGCGATCAGGTCGACCCCAGCGCGTGTGGCGAGCGCGGCGAGCCCGTCGTTGCGGGCGGAGTCGAGCGGGTCGCCGTGATCCCAGAGCTCGACGATCACGTTGGAGCGGCCAAACACGTCGATGAGCCGATCAAGCTCACGCGCTGCGGCCTGCGGTCCATGATCGACGAGAGCCCGCGGGACCGCACCCTTGCGACACCCGGTGAGCACCCGCCAATGCCCCGAGTCGGTGCCCTGAAGATCATTACGTGCACTGGTTATCTGTGCACGTAGTTGTTGACGAGCCCACGCCGCAGGGTGACGACCGGCCGCTGACCGTATCGCTGCATCATCGGCCACCGGCTGATGGAGTGGCGTGACCTGCAGCGAGGAGAGGACGGTATCGCCGCTCACCAACGACTCCGGCGCAGGCCCTCTCGTGAGGGCCTCATGGAACGGCACGGTTGACCCTTCGCCCATCGCTGCGAGCTGCTCGATCAGAAGCCTCGGCGCACCTTTCTCCCCCGCCGCGAGGTGGGCGGTGGCAATGGCCCGGGAGAGGCGCCCGTAACCCACGGGGTCGGCGGCCAGCACGACCAGGTGGTCGCCGTGTGGATCAGCCTCCCCCACCCGTGCCGATGCCGACGACGCCAGGTGCAGGGTGAGCTCGGCCCCGAACACCGTGGGCAAGCCGTGGACCCGGGCCGCCTCGGCAAAGCGGACCACCCCATAGAGCCCGTCGTGATCAGTCAGGGCCAGTGCGGTGAGGCCGAGGCGGACGGCCTCCTCCACCAGTTCCTCGGGATGGGACGCGCCGTCGAGGAAGGAGAAGTTGGAGTGACAGTGCAGCTCGGCATAGGGCGTGGCGTCGAGATCGTGTGCCTCGTTCCTGGTGGCGAGCAGCCGCGACGGGGCGACATAGGCCTGGCGCTTACGCGACCACGCCGGCGAATCCCCGGAGTTCGCGCCCGGCGGGCGGGGGTCGACCCGGCCAGGCACACCAAGAACAGACGGATCGGGCTGGACAGCACGGGGAGGTGCCGCGGTAGGGTGGCGAACAGGCGTTTGGGAATCTTGAGTCGAACGTTCGGGATGGATTGGGTCCCCCGGGGCCTGATCCGACGCCTCGTCAGCACGTCGGTTCAGGTCCCCGGGGCTCGGTCGGCGTCCGTCAGACAGCCGGGCATTGAGCTCCGACCAAGTCTTCGGCCCGTTCGACCATCCCATTCCTTCATAGTAGCAAACATATGTTCGAGATTTCCAGGGCGGCAATCGCCGGGCACTGCGTCAGGTGTCCCGCTGTCTTCGTCGAAGCGAATGAGCGCAGAAGATCGAGAACATCGCCATCACGGCAGCGATCGCAAACGCCAAGTGATAGGCGCTGTTGGTTCGAATACCATCGCCGCCGACAACCGTAACCATCACCTGGGTGCCGATCACACCGCCCATCTGCGTGAGCAACTGCTGGGCCGCTCCGATCACCCCGAGCGCTGACTCGGGAACGGCGTTGGCCACGCTCGAGGTAAGTGACGGTGACGCGATCCCCAGGCCGAGCCCGGCCAAGGCCGTTGCCGTGACGAGCCCCAACAGGGACGAACCGGGGCGCATCACTGCGAAGCCGATCATCGACACGAAAAGGCAACTCATGCCGAGCGTCGAAGCGAAGCGTTCACCCTGCCGAATGGCGAGCAACCCGGCAAAGGGCGCGACGATCGCGAAACAGATCGGACGGGCGATCGTGAACCGACTCGCCTCGCTCAGAGACAGCGCGAAACGGGTCTTGTCGACGAGAAGGTCGTTCACCAGGAACAACCCGGCACCGAGGTAGGCGAACTGCGAGAAAGACTGCGCACCCATGCCGGCGACAACGTTACGTACACGTAGTAAGGGAAGCGGGAGCAACGGCTCGGCCACTGTCCGTTCGACTCGCACGAAACCGGCGAGGGCGATCGGTGCGAGCAGGAACCCGGCGACCACCCGGGCATCGGCCCATCCCCACGCCGGCCCGCGATTCACCGCGAGAAGCACGAGGAACGTCGCCGCACCCAGCAGCGATGCCCCTTCCCAATCGAATCGACGGACTGTCCGCAAGGGCGTCTCCGGCAGCACGATGAACGCCACCACGACGGCAACGACGTACAACGGAATCTGGGCGAAGAACATGGCCCGCCAACCGAAGCGGTCGATGATCGGACCGCCCACCAGCACGCCAAGCACCGGCGAGCCGGCGTTCACCAGCGACCAGTAGCCCATGGCTTTCACCCGATCATCGCGTTCGAAGACGCGGAAGATGAGTGCCAGCGACGACGGTCCGATGGAAGCACCTGCGATCGCCGAGAGCGCGCGGAAGAAAATAAGTGCACCTACGTTTGGGGAGAGCGCCACCATCAGTGCCGTGATGGTGCCGCCGATCAGGCCGACCAACAGCATCCGCTTATGACCACGAAGATCGCCGAACCGGCCGAACGAGGGGGCCACCATCGCCGCGGCCAGTGACGGAGCCGTGAAGGCCCACAGCACGAGCGACGGCGGAGCACCCAGGTCCTCACCGATCGTGACCCGGGCAACCGAGAGCAGCGTGAAGACGATGCCAGCGGCGAAGTTACCGAGGAGCACCGCGGTGAGGACGACCCACTTTGACCGTCCGACGTTGGGGAGCCGACGCGACAGCCATGCCCGGAGCACCGCGTCCCAGGGGAGCGATGTCCCTTCGGCCTGAACCGAGGTCTCGGCGCTGATGCGTTCGGTGGTCAGGTCGTCCAACTCGGCCGGGCTCGGCGTCTGAGTCGTCGTTGGGCTCTCCGTCTGGCCGGGGGCCGAGATCGGTCCCGAGCGGCGGTTCGGTGACGAGAACAGCGGACCGAGGAGGCGCCTGCGCTCGTCCGACGACGCCTCGTCGTCGGGTGTGGGCCGCCCCTGATCCGTCATGTGCCGACCATTCCACGTGGTGTCCGTTCTGAGCGCAACTTGACATGACAGGTCAGTTCGCTTCGCCGGGCCGACCAACCTGGGCCGACCAACCTGGGCCGGCCTAGCCCGGGCGGCTGGGTCGGACGACACCGGCCGGCCTGGCCCGGGGCGCTGGGCTGATGCCGGGGCGGCCGATGCGGCAGAACGCCTCCCAACTGCGTTCGGAGGTGTTCTGCCCCCATATGTTGGGGCAACCTCTCTCCCAGCGCGTCAGTCCCAGGAGGATTCGAGCCACCAGGTGGAGGATTCGAGGGTGACGAGGAGAGCGCGGCCCGACTCGGTGATCAGTTGCAGGCGAGCTTGGCGGCGGGCGGACTGCACGTCCCACCACCGCTCCTCCAGCGGCCACGGGCCGGCCCAGCCGGTGATCGCCGACGGCGACTCCCCCGGCAGGCGGACCGTGGCGGGTGGCGCGTCGAGCATCGCCCGACGGCTCACCCGCACCGGTGCTCCCGCCGCGGTGAGCACCTCGACGGGCACCGGCAAGGGTGGCACCACGGTGGGATGGGGCGGCGGCAGCGACCCCGGCCATGGACGATCGGCGTGCACCGCCCCGGGTACGTCGCGCGCATCGCCCCACGGCACCAACGCCACCATCTCCGCGGGACGGCGCCCGCCGACCCGCACCGGTGCGCAGACCGCCTCCGGGCCGAGCAGACCCTGGATGCGGGCAAAAGCCCGGGCGGCTCGTTCGTCGGCGGCGCTCGCGCCGCCCCACAGCGCCAGCTGACGGCCGGTGTCGGCCGTGACCTCCTCAGGGACCAGCCGCAGGTGGGTGATCCCACCGACCAGACGGTCCGCCAACCCCAGTGCCGCCGCCCCCCGGAGCCATCCATCGAGCTGCCAGCGCACCCGCTCCCCCAAGGCCTGGGGGGTGAGACCGCCCGATACCCCGGCGCGGTCGTGGCGCCACCGGCGGGTGACGATGCGTCCGTCGGGCGAACCGTCGTCGACGCGGGCCTCGATGGCGATGCACGTGCACGCGACACCGTGCGAGGCGAGACGTTCGCACAGCTCGTCGGCGAGACCGCGGGCCACGAACGCCGCCGTGTCGACGCGCTCCAGCGGAGGGTCGCATTCGATGCTCACCGTGAGCTCCGGCGGTGGCACCCGAGGACGCACGGCGCGTGGATCGAACCCCGCGGCGAGAGTCCACGCGTGTTCACCGATGGGGCCGAAACGGGCCAGTACATCGTCGTGCGGGAGCGCGGCGAGATCAGCCAGCGTGTGGATGCCCAGGCGGTGCAGGAGCGACACCATGTCGATCAACGCCAGCCCGTTCGCCTCGCTCGGATGGCCGGCCCCGCCGGGGCCCTGATTGCCTGGCGCTGCGCTCTTCCGCTGCGCTGCAGTGCTCGCAACACCCGTGCGTACGCCACTAACACCTTCACCGGCCCGACCCTTGGCCGACCCGGGCTTCGTCGACGCCCGTGGAGTCCGACCGCCACCCGACGGTCCACGAACCGACCCGCGCGCCGAACCCCGTGCCGATCTGGTGACGGCGCGTCCGCCCTCCACCGCCACGAGGGCGTCGACGGGATAGCCGCGCAGGAATGCCGTGGTGTCACCCGCCTCCACGACCCGAGCGGCTCCGGGCGCCGCCGTGCGTGCCGCCAACGCCGCCGCGAAGGGTCCGTCGGCGATCCCCAGTCGAACGTCGAGCACGTCGGTCGGGTCGAGAGCGGTGATCGCCTCGGCAATGGTGGCGGCGAGGATGGCGTCACCCCCGAAGTAGCGCGACGGGCCCCGGGTGGCGAACTGAAGGTGGCCAGGGCGGACGATCTCGACTCGCGGGGTGAACGTGTCGACCATGGCCGCGACCGGCTCGAAGAGTCGGGCATCGCGGGCCGGGTCGTCATCGACGATCTCGATGTCGGGACAGCGGCTCTGGGCTTCGCGGCGGCGCATGGCCCGCCGCACCCCGTCGGCTCGGGCTCGAGCGGACGCCGCGACCACCCGGTTGGCCCGGAACACCGCCACCGGCATGTCGCCCGGCGCGTCGCCACTGCGGATGGCCGCCACCACCGGCCAGTCGGGACACCACACCACCAGGGTCCGTTCCGGGGTCATCGCCGGATACCCGTTGTCGTGAGCGCCGGCCCGGCACCGGCCGACCTACCAGCCGACCCGGCCGACCCACCAGCCGACCCACCAGCCGACCCACCAGCCGACCCGGCCGACCTACCAGCCGACCCGGCCGACCCACCGGCCGACCCACCAGCCGACCCGGCCGACCTACCAGCCGACCCAGCCGACCCGGCCGACCCACCAGCCGACCCGGCCGACCCACCAGCCGACCCGATACCAGCCGACCCGACGTCAGCGGCGCCCACCGGCCCAACATGATCGGGCCCGGCGAGGGAAATGAGCGCTCGACGTCGACGGGCCGCCGCGCCGCGACCGTCGGTCTCCACCTCGACGCTCCAGCCACGAAGATGGCCGTGACCGTGACCGATCCCCTCGAAGTGCCGGCCGACCACCGTGAGACGCAGGTCGACCGCTTCGGGCCAGCGGCCATGGACGAGCATCACCGACTCGCGTTCGCGTGCCCGGGCGGTGAGGCGCCGAGCATCGGCGGCCCGGCTCACCACCCCGGGGCCGAGGACCACCAGGTCGAGGGCGTCGACCAGCGCCGCTACCACCGTGGCGGCGAGATCGACAGGCGGAGCGGCGACCACGGCGAGCCGGTCGAAGGTGATGCCGTGATCACGGGCAGCGGCGAGGCCGAGGGTGGGGAGCCCCACCAGTGCCGCCCACGAGCCGACCCGGATCGCTTCGGCCATGGCGACGAACAGCAACGACGGAGCGGCGATCTCCACCACGCTTCCCCGGCGCAATCCGCCGCCAGGAAGCAGTGATGCCAGGTCGTCTCGCACCGGGAGGAGACGGTCACCGGAAAGGTTGACCGGCCGGGTGCGCTCCCGGAGAGCCTCGAGCACCGCCGAAGCGGACGAAGCCGCCGGAACAGAGGCAGGAACAGAGGCAGGGGGTTGAGCAAGAGCGGCAGCACCCACCCCGACAGACTAGGGAACAGACGTTCGCTCTGTCCAGTCGAACGTTCGAGGGCGCCGACGCGCAGCTCACGCCATTTGGCGCGCACCTCCGCCTTAACCCGCAGTCTCCCGGGTCATTTCGACCGAACTGCGCGCCAAACCAGCCGATGTGCGCGCGAAAAACGACTGGCGAGGCCCGCTACAGCGATGGGACGACGCCCGGCTTGTAGTGGATGAACAAATCGGAGATCAGCTCGGCCATTCCGTCGGTGGTGCCGCCGGCGGCGAGTTCGACGAGCACCTGATTACCGTGGACGGTCACTGCCGACACGCCACCACGGGCAAAAAGCAGGCGAGCAAGCAGATCCGGAGGACGGGGGCCCTCGGCCGATTCGAGCGACGTGTAGCGCTCGTGACCCATGCCGGTCAGGGCCCGATTGGTCTCGAAGCGAACGATGTCTCGGCGTGCGCTCGACTTCTCGGTGACGGTAATCAGCTGACCCATGGAGACCAGAGTCTACGCCCGGCCCCGGTGAGCCATGGGTGCGTCGCTGGTGTTGCGAGCAGTGAAGCGCAGCGGAGCAGCGCAGCGCCGGGGGACGGGTCTACGCCCGGCCCCGGTGAGCCGTGGGTGCGTCCCCGGGTTGCGAGCAGTGAGGCGCGGCGGAGCAGCGCAGCGCCGGAGGACGGAGTCTACGCTCGACGGCGGTGAGTGATCACGTGAGCGACCCGGACCCGACACCGCCGAAGGCGAAACGCGATGAGGGCTCCGATGAACCGATCCTCACCGTTGCCCTCACGGAGACCGGCACCCTCACGGTGACCGACACCTCTGACGAAGCCCACGGATGGCGGGTCAGTCGCCTCACCGAGAACGCCCCCGTGGCCACGATCATCACCACGATTGGGCTCGTGCTGGCGACCGCAGCCATGCTCACGATCTTGTCGCGAACTTCCCGGATCATCACCTGGATCCTGGTGGCGGCGTTCTTCGCTGTTGTGCTCACCCCGCCGGTCAACTTCCTCAAACATCGGGTCCACCTCCGTCCCGCGCTGGCCGCGTCGCTGGTGTTCCTCGTCGGACTCGCGGTGATTGGCGGGCTCGGCTACCTCTTCATCCGACCCCTTGCCGAACAGGGCACCGAGTTTGCGAACAACCTGCCCCAGTATGTGGCCGATGCCGAGAACGGAAAGGGCGCCGCCGGCAAACTGGTGAAGCGCTACAAACTCGACGACTGGCTGGACAAGAACAGCGACGAGATCCAGGCGCGGGCGCAAAAGATCTTCGAACCGGACAAGGTCCTGGGTGTGGCCGTCGGAACGGTGGGCGCGGTCTTCTCCACCATCGCCGCAGTGGTCACCATTGCCGTGCTCACGTTCCTCATGCTCCTTCAAGGCCATCACCTGCTTATGACCCTGACCCGGGTGTTCCACCCCGACGCGCAGCTCCGATTACAACGCGTCGGCCGCCTCTGCGCCCGTGCCGTCAACGGCTACGTGAACGGCAACCTTGCCATCAGCGCGATTGCCGGGCTCAGTACCTGGATCTTCCTGTTGAGCGTGCGGGTTCCCTTCGCCGGCGTGCTGGCCCTGTGGGTCGCGTTCGCCGACTTGATCCCACTTGTCGGAGCCACCCTCGGCGCCATTCCGACGATCGCCGTGGCGTTCCTCCATTCCACCACCGCCGGTATCGCCACGACCATCTTCTACGTGATCTATCAACAGATCGAGAACCAGGTGCTCCAGCCAACGATCATGGCCCGCACGGTGGCGATGGAGCCTCTCGTCATCTTGATAAGCGTGCTTATCGGGGTGGAACTTTTCGGTCTCCTCGGCGCGCTTCTGGCGATCCCGCTGGCGGGCATCATCAAGGTCATCGGGGCCGACATCCTCGCGCATCGACGGCCAGACCTGCTCCCCATCGAACGTCGCGCCAAACGCCGAAAACGAAGCCGCCGCAAGGCCACCCCGAATCCGTGAGTCGGTGAGTCGGGCGAGAATCAGTTGCCATCCTCGGTGGAAGAGTCAGACGATCCGGCCAGCTTCGGGGCATTGCGGCCGCGGTTCTGGGTGACGACCCGCCACGTGCCGATGGCGAAGGCAACCGACACCAGGGCCAGCGCCACGTGCACCGTGATGAACTGCCAGCTGCGGTCGCCGTCGAACACGTTCTTGATGCGGGTGCCCCACACGAACACCGTCCACGCGGCGAACGCTCGAAGAAAGTTGGCCTGACCCTTCGTCATGTCAGACGGCCGGGCGCCACGTGCGGCGTCCGGCAGCGCCGTACATCGCGAGATACGTGACCCGCGTGGGACGCACGGCCAGGAATCCCGACCCGGGCGAGTCATCGGGTCCACCAGGAGCGAACGCGTTGAGGTCGTAGTCGAACACACCCGTCCACAGCCGACGCTTCGTGTCGAGGTCGTCGTGGTAGCTCGCCACACCCCAAACGAGGAGGCCGTCACCGCTCGCCCCAACCTGCCAGTGATAGGCCACCTTCGGATTCGCCTTGATGTTGCGGGCCTTCACCGAGTCGCCACCGCACATCGTCCAGAGCACCTCGCCCTCCCAGCACGGATGGACGGGCACGACGTCAGGCTCGCCGTCGGCGCCGACCGTGGCGAGATGCGCCCATGGACTGAGCGCCGTGCCATACGCCTTGACTTCATCGAGGGTCATCGTCGGGTTGAGAGGTTCCATGTCCGTAGTCTGCCGCGCCGAACGAGCCCGCCGGTTCGTGACCTGGAGAGATCCCGTTTCGCCGTTCTGACGACTCACCCCGTAAGTTGGATCTGCTCATCGACGGGCGTGCCGCACACCACCGGAGGACCAGCAATGTCCAACACCATTCCCACCGAAGAAGCCTTCCGCGCAGAGGCCCGCGAGTTCCTCGCCGCGCACTGCAAGCCCCGGGAGAAGGAATCCACCCGCAAGTGGGGCGAGGGCAGCGACAAGGTTTCTGTGTTCGAGGAGAAATCGGAGGAGGCCGAGCGCCGCGACATTGCCAACGCCAAGGCGTGGCGTGCGTCGATGTTCGACGCAGGGTTCGGCTGGATCACCGGTCCGACGCCGCTCGGCGGGCGCGGTCTGCCCGGCACCTACCAGCGGATGTACGACGACGAGGCATCGCGGTTCTCGACCCCCAACCTCGGTATGTTCCAGATCGGTCTCGGTATGGTCGCGCCGACGATCCTCGCCCATGCGTCGGAGTCGGCGAAAGAGGGATATCTCGCCAAGATGTGGCGCGGCGACATCGTTGGCTGCCAGTTGTTCTCCGAGCCGGGAGCGGGGTCGGACCTCGCCAGCCTGCAGACCAAGGCCGAGCGCGACGGCGACGAGTGGGTCATCACCGGCCAGAAGGTGTGGACCACCGGTGCCCAGTTCTCCGACCTCGGCGAGGTGATCTGTCGGACCGACCCGAACCTCCCCAAGCACAAGGGACTCACCGGCTTCATCGTCGACATGCACGCGCCTGGCGTCGAAGTCCGCCCGCTTCGCCAGATGACCGGCGGCGCGTCCTTCAACGAGGTGTTCTTCAGCGAGGTGCGCGTTCCCGATGACCATCGTCTCGGAGACGTGAACCAGGGTTGGACCGTGGCCCTCACCACGCTCATGAACGAGCGCGCATCGATCGGTGGCGGTGGCGGAAGCGGACGTTCCGGCAACATGGGCATCGACTTTCTGGCCGCGATGACCGCGGCCATGGGCAAGCTCGACGATCCGATCATCCGTCAGAAGCTCGTCGACATCCACATCAACAGCGAGGTGAGCCGCTTCACCGGCATGCGGGCGATGTCGAAGATCAAGGCCGGGCAACTCCCCGGCCCGGAGATGTCGATCGGCAAGCTCGCGCTCACGATGAACATGATGCGGGTGTCGGAGTTCGTCTCGACCGTGCTCGGTGCGAAGGTCACGGCCGACTCCGGCGAATGGGGCACCTACGCCTGGGCCGACTTCATCCTCGGCGCACCGGGCATGCGGATCGCTGGCGGGTCCGACGAAGTGATGCGCAACATCGTCGGCGAGCGGGTGCTCGGCCTGCCGAAGGACACCGGTATCGATTCGAACTCGGCATTCAAGGACTTGAAGGTCGGTACGCAGAAGTGACGGCCGAATCGTGGTAGCGATCGCTTCGCCGTTCAGCCACCCGAGAGCATTCGCCGACACCGCATGCTGATCGTCGCAATAGCTCTCGCCATCGGCGGCATGGCCCAGTTGATCGTCACCTCGCGCACGGCGAGCGGACGACTGGGCCGCAACAAGTTCGCCGGCATCCGCACCCGGGCGACGATGCTCACCGACGACAACTGGCTCGAAGCCCACAAAGCGGCGAGGCCCTTCGGCATGCGTTCGGGTCAAGCGTTCCTGGCCAGCGGACTCGTGGTTCCCGTGGCTCGGGTCGGGCAGCTCCTCGCCCTCGCCGGGGTCGGCTTCGGCATCGTCTGCCTCTATCTGAGCACCCGTGCCGGGGTGCGGGCGGTCACGCCGGTGCAGCGTCGCGACGAGCCTCCATCTCTTGCGGAGTAGGCCCCGTCAGCTCGGGGTGGTCGAAGGATCTGTTTCCTCAACGATGACCTCGGTGACGCTCTGCTTGGTGTTCACCGGCGTCGGTGCAATCGTCGTCGGCAGCGGGACACCACATGTGGTGACGAGTTCGACCGTGAGCGGTTTGGCGCGCTGACCGTTGGCGTCGGACCCTTCGATCGTCGCCTTCACGGTGGCCCGAGTGCCGTCTGCGGCGATGTCGATCGTGCCGGCGTCGGTGCCCGATTCGCCGGACCATGATCCGTCGCCGTTGACGACAATGGTGGCCTTCTTCCCGAAGACGAAATAGCCGATGCTGTTCTTGCCGATTTTCGTGGAGTAGTACGCGTCGGGAGCGTTCTCACCCTCGTTGCGGGTATTGACCTCGGTGAGAACGTCGACGGCCTTCTCCTCGAACGCGCCGCTGAGCGATCCGTTCGTGAGGCAGCCGATCACCGCGAACCCCGCCCCGGGAACGCCGACGACAGGCGGGGTAGTGACGGTGACTGATGGCGGCGCTTCGGTGGCCACAGTGATCGATTCCGACGTTTCCGACGTTTCCGACAACGACGACGGCGGAACGGTCGTGTCGGAACTATCGGATGAACCCGTGCAGCCCGCCAGGAACAGCGCGACCGCCACGCACAAACCGGCCGAGAGCTTTGACCGTGGTCCTCGGTTGCGGCCGCAAAAAGACATCGGTCGCAGGTTAGTTGCCCAGCCGAGCGCTGCGGCACGCCGACGAGCCGCGACACCCACGTCAGTTCCGTCGCGTCCGAGCGAGGAACGACTGCGTGCGCTCATGCGTCGGCCGTTCGAGGACGTCGGCCGGGGCTCCCTCTTCGACGATGACTCCGCCATCCATGAACACGACCCGGTCCGCAACCTCTCGGGCGAATCCCATTTCGTGCGTGACCACCATCATCGTCATGCCCTCGCCGGCGAGGTCACGCATCACCTGGAGCACCTCACCGACCAACTCCGGATCGAGCGCGGAGGTGGCCTCGTCGAAGAGCATGACCTTGGGCTCCATCGCCAGCGCACGAGCGATCGCCACTCGTTGCTGCTGGCCACCGGAGAGTTCGTGGGGCATGGCGTCGGCCTTGTTCGAAAGCCCCACGCGGGCTAGCAACTCGCGTCCTTTCGCCTCGGCCACCGCTCGGTCCTGCTTGCGTACGGTCAGTGGCGCGAGGGTCACGTTTCCGAGCGCCGTCTTGTGGGGAAAGAGGTTGAACTGCTGGAACACCATTCCCATCGACGTGCGCACCGAGTCGAGATCGCATTTTGGATCGCACACCTCCACGCCGCCAACGACGATCGATCCGCTCGTTGGATCCTCGAGGCGATTCACGCATCGCAGAAGCGTCGACTTCCCCGAACCCGACGGTCCGATGATGCAGACAACCTCGCGTTGCTCGATCGTGAGATCGATACCCAGCAGCACCCGGTTCTCACCAAATGACTTCGTAAGTGACCTGATGGTGATCAACGTCGGCCTCCCTTCGCTCGCTGTTCCAGCATGGCCACGAGCCGCAGCAGTGGGATCGTAATGACGAGATAGGCGATCCCGGCGACGATCAGCGGAGTCGTGTTGGCGCGCGCGTTCGTCAGCGTGCGGGCATAGGTGAGGATCTCGCGCCCGCCGACCTGCACACCGAGAATGGCAATGAGCGAGGTGTCCTTGAGCAATGCTGTCAGCTCGTTGGTGAGTGGCGGGATGATGATCCGAAACGCCTGCGGCAGGATGACCTTGCGCATCGCCACACCGTGCGACATGCCGAGCGAGCGAGCAGCTTCCATCTGGCCCTTGGGAATCGCCTCGATACCGGCGCGGATGCTCTCGGCCAGATACGCGCCGGCCACGATCGACAACGCGAGACAACCGGGGATGAACCTCGATCCGAGAGTGCCGAACGGCCAACGCCAAAGGTTTCCGGTGAGGCTCTTGTAGGCAATCGGGAGGCCGAAGCCGATCAGGATGATGGTGAGCAGAGCCGGAAGGCCGCGGACCACGTCGACCACCGTGGCTGCGGCCCAACGAACCGGGCGACGACGGCTGATGCGCGCCAGCGCCAACAGGAGACCAATGAGGAGACCTCCGACGAAGGCGATGCTCGTGTAGACGAGCGTGTTGCGCATGCCCTCGGTCACGATCCGGGGAAACATCTCCCGGACGATGTCGGTCTTGAAGAACTCTCCGAGTCCGGCGTCGGCGGCGAGAACTTCGACAGCACTCATTCGCCGCCTACCGTAGCGCCGTGAGCCCTGGCCCGCACGGAGCAGTTCCCCGGTGCAGCCAGCACGACTGTGTCGATCAGCGCGTCGGGATCAACCGGCCGCAGCACCAAGGTACTTGGTGATGATCTCCTGGTACTTGCCCGAATCCCGGAGCTCGGCCAGCGAGGCGTTCATGGCATCGCGGAGCGCCGGGTTCGACTTCGGCACAACGAATCCATATGCCTCACCCGCACCCTCGAACACCTTCGACACCGAGAGCTCACCATCTGACTGCGTTGCGGCATAGCCGTTGACCGGAGAATCCTGGATGGCAGCGTCGACTTGGCCGGCCTTAAGCGCAGCGACCATCTCGTCGGCACCTTGGAACTCGGTGACCTCGAAACCGTTCTTGGCACCCTCGGCGTTGGCGAACTCGGCCCCGGTGGTCGCGGCCTGCGCGCCCACCTTCTTGCCCTTTAAGGCCGGGGTGTCGTTGAGCGTGGCGGCATCGCTGCTTCGCACAAGTATCGTCTGCTGGATCGTGAAGTACGGGTCGGTGAAGTCGTTCGACTCCTTGCGCTCATCGGTGATGGAGACCGACGATGCGATGATGTCGCACTGGCCGGCGGCGAGCGCCGCGAAGATCCCGTCGAAGGGTGTCTTGATGAAATCGGCGGTCAGACCGTTGTCGGCCGTGATGGCCTCGACGAGCTCGACATCAATGCCGATGACCTTGCCGTCGGCGCCGTTCTCGTAATACTCGAACGGGGCATACGGGATGTCGGAGCACACAGTGACCTGGCTGGGCTTGATCAGCGTGAGCTCCGCCCCGGCCGCAACAGCCTCCGTGTCGGGAGCCGCTGCTTCGGTCTCTGCGCCACCGGCTACCGTCTCGATAGCGGCTGCTTCCGTAGCTGCGGGAGCAGCCTCGGTCTCGGCAGAATCGGAGCTGCAGGCTGCGGCCAGCAGGCTCAGCGACACGAACAGGGCGACGGAGAACTGTCGGGTACGAATAGTCATCGGAAGAATGGCCTTTCGGGAAACGATGCACTTTCCAGCCATCGTCAGTAGCCGATAATCATACACCACTTGTGCATATATGCAGTGCCACTGACCACCGAATCGGAGGCGCAATTGCGAACGGGATGCACCCAAGGCGCGCAAGCATGCTCCCGACGCGTGAAGCGGTGCCGCCCTTCGCACCACGCAGCGCGTCAGTCTGTCGATCCGACTCGTTCGGTGTTGGCTCTGACGAGATTTCGCAGACCCTCGTGTTCGATCGATCCGACCCCGACACGTGCGGCGCCAACGACCGTGCGCACAACCTCTTCGGCCAACGATCGATCGATGCCCCACCGCTTCGCTTCACTGGCAAGCGATGCACCCGTGGTGCGGGAGAGGGTCGGTTCATCGCCAACCCACAGCGCGTTGCGGTCCTTGAGCGAAGACCACAGCAGCGTCGGAACGGTGTCATAGAGCGGCGCCAGGCGGACACTTCCGTCGTCTTGGATCATTAGCGAGAAGTTCTTCGCATGCGCATCACCGTTGCCGATGAGCGTGTTGAACACCACGAACGTGAGCAGCAACTCGATAGCCGATTTCTGTTGTGGCCTATCAGCCACTCAGGTTAAAAGAGTGCGTCCTGGCCGTCATCTGCCGGCTGGAAATGCGCCGGCACGCGGCGAAGAAGTGGCCACGGCAGGTTGTCCATGAATGCCCACGAACGCCGGTGAATCGACGTCGGCCCATAGGCCTGTAGCGCCGCCTTGTGCTTCGGGCATGGGTAGCCCTTGTTCTCGGCGAAGTTGAAGGCCGGAAACGACGCGTCGTCCGCACGCATGAGCCGATCACGACTCACCTTCGCCAGCACGCTGGCCGCCGAGATCGACAGGCACGTGGCGTCTCCCTTGATCAGCCGCATCGTCGTGCCGGGCTTCACGTTCGTCCCGATGAAGTCCCAATTCCCGTCGATGAGCACACGGTCGGGTTCCAGCCCCTGCCCACGGAGTCCGTCGAGTGCTCGAACACCGGCGAGCGTCTGTGCTGCAGACATTCCAATCACGTCACATTCCTCGTGGCTCACATACCCAATCGCCCATCCACGACACCACGACGAGACGCGGTCAAACAGTGCTTCCCGTTCGCGCTCGGTGAGCATCTTGGAATCGCGCACACCGTTCACCCGCTTGCCTTGCGGAAGCACCGCCGCGCCGATGGCCAGCGGTCCGGCCCACGCGCCACGGCCGACTTCGTCCATCCCGACGACCACGTTGTGCCCTTCTCCCCACAGCTCGTTCTCCACGCTCAGGGTCGGCGCCCGCTTCTTCGTCAACGCGACGCGCGGTCCGGGCCGCCGCAGCGGGCTCTTCACCGCATCGCTTGCGGCTGGGCGATTGATCACCACGCCCCCATTGTTGTCAGGGTCGGAGAGCGGCGGTGGCAATCGGCTCGACCGAGGCCACACGGCCGGCCCGGATCGCCAGTGCGGTGATGGCGAACGTGCCGAGAATGCCGACCAACGCCGGTACGCCGAAGACCCAGCGCCAGCCGAAACTGTCGGCGACCTTGCCGCTCAGGGGGCCGGCGAGGGCCTGTCCGAGATCATTGAACATCAGCAGTGACGCCACTGCGACACCCCGTTCGGCCGCTGGCGCCCGGGTGGTCACGATCGCGGTGATCGCCGGAAACGACGCTCCCGACCCGACTCCGATCACGACCATGGCGAGGTAGCCGACCGGCGCCGACGGTGCCGTGGCCGCAATGGCCATACCGACCGCTCCCAGCGCAATGCCAGGTACCGCCACGGCGAACGGGCCGCGACGGTCGGCGATGCGTCCGCTGACGAGCCGGACAGCAAGGACCGAAGCAGCAAAGACGGCGAAGAGGGTGCTCGGCCGGGCGACGTCAAGGTTCTTCGCATAGTCAGGTGTGAACGCGCTCACCGTAGAGAACGCAAACGCGACGGTGAGCAGGGCGACGCCGGGACCGATGGCGCCTCGGTAGATCGTGAGCCGAGCAGCGGGCTCGGCCGACCCGATCGAAGATGCCCGCTCCGGGAACGAGATGAAACGGGCCGCCCCGACCGCCGCCATATGGCACGCCGCTGAACCGATCCACACCACGAAAAAGCCGGACCGAAGGAGTTGCTCCGCCACCAACGGTCCGATGATGAACCCGAGATACACCGCCACCGAGAGACGGGCAACGGCCTTCGTCTGCTCGTCGGGTGGAGCGAGCTCGGTGGTCAACGACAACGCGGCGGTGTAGAAGCACGCTCCGACGACGCCAGCGGCGAAGCGCAGACCAGCGACCTCGTAGGGCGTGTCCGCCCAGTGAAGGCCAACGATGAGCGCACCCGTCACCAGGGGAGGCCACAGGAGCAAGAGCCGCGCGCCGGATCGATCGAGGAAGCGACCGATGAACGGGCGGGCCAGGAGTGCCGCAACGAAGAAGATCGTGGCAGCGAACCCGGTGAGTGCCCGAGACGCCCCCAATTCGTCGCGGAGGTAGCGCGGCACTGATCCGATCGCTACGCCAGTGGCCAGGAACTGCAGGAATACCGCGAGGTCGAGCCGTGCCGTAGGTCTCGCCCAATATCCCCTCACCACGGCGAACGGACTAATGCGCCGTGACGAACGCGCCGAGCCCGTCAACGAGCGCGAGCGCGGAAGCGAGACCGCGGGACGAACCCGTCGGCGCGTGCGGGAGCAAGAACGTGCGCACGCCTGCAGTGACACCGAGCGCGTCGTTCACGTGGTTGTCGCCGACCATCAGTGCGGCAGAAGCGTCTGCCCCCAGCGCTTCGAGCGCAACGTCGAACAGCAACGGGCCATCGGCCTTGAGCGCGCCGTGGCGATAGGAGAGAACGAACACGTCGATGAACGAATCGAGACCGTGATGTTCGAGTAACGGTTCGAGCGCGAACGCGACGTCGGAGATGATCGCGATCTTCAGCCCTCGTTCTTTGGCCCCTTCGAGGAACGCGCGGGTGTCGGCATACGGGACCCAGCCCTCCGGCCCGGTTTCGTGCGCATAGAGCGCGTCGGCCAGCCCCGGTGCCCGTTCGTCGAGCACCGACCACAGATCGGTCCAGCACGCCCGGTGCAGCTCCGGTGTTCGGTCGCGTCCCTTGGCAAACTCCTCCGGAGTTCTCGACGCGACACGCGCCTCGTCCCATAGGCGCGTTGCCTCGTCGATCGCGATCGTCGACCCGTGAGCCGCCGCCCACGTGACGATGAACGCCGGTGATGAAGCGGTGTCGAAAAGCGTGTGGCCGAAGTCGAGGAGCAGCGTGTCTATGGGGGGCGCCACCAGCACGATCAGGGCTACGCCATCTTCTGCTGGAGACGCACGTTGAGCGCCTCCAGGAAGTCCTCGGTGTGCAGGAAGGGCGTGTCACGCGAAACGAGAAGTGCAAGATCCTTCGTCATCTCCCCGGCCTCGACCGCCTCGATGCACACCTTCTCCAAAGTGTGAGCGAAGTTCGTGACCTCGGGTGTGGCATCCATCTTCCCGCGATAGGCGAGGCCTTGGGTCCATGCGTAGATCGACGCAATCGGGTTCGTCGACGTCTTGTTCCCCTTCTGATGTTCGCGGTAGTGCCGGGTCACCGTGCCGTGTGCCGCCTCGGCCTCAACGGTCTTGCCGTCCGGGGTCATAAGCACACTTGTCATCAGACCGAGCGAACCGTAGCCCTGGGCCACGGTGTCGGATTGCACGTCACCGTCGTAGTTCTTGCACGCCCACACGTAACCGCCTTCCCATTTCATGGCACACGCCACCATGTCGTCGATGAGACGGTGCTCGTAGGTGAGCCCGGCCTTGTCCATGTCGGCCTTGAACTCGGTCTGGTAGATCTCCTCGAAGAGATCCTTGAACTGACCGTCGTAGGCCTTGAGGATCGTGTTCTTGGTGGATAGATAGACCGGCATGTTGCGGTCGAGGCCGTAGCGCAACGACGCCCGGGCGAAGTCGCGGATCGAGTCGTTGAAGTTGTACATGCCCATGACCACGCCGCCGTCGGCACCGAAGTCGGCCACCTTCAACTCCACCGGAGCGCTGCCGTCCTTCGGCACGTACGTCATGGTGACGGTGCCTTCGCCCGGCACCTTCCAGTCCGTGGCTTTGTACTGGTCGCCGTGGGCGTGGCGGCCGATGACGATCGGCTTCGTCCAGCCCGGCACCAACCGCGGGATGTTGGAAATGACGATCGGCTCACGGAAGATCACGCCTCCCAAGATGTTGCGGATCGTGCCGTTCGGCGACTTCCACATCTTCTTCAGTCCGAACTCCTCGACGCGCTGCTCGTCGGGGGTGATCGTGGCGCACTTCACGGCGACGCCGTATTTCTTCGTGGCGTTCGCCGAGTCGATGGTGACCTGGTCGTCGGTTGCGTCGCGGTGCTCGATGCCGAGGTCGTAGTACTTCAGGTCGATGTCGAGGTACGGCAGGATCAGTTTGTCCTTGATGAACTGCCAGATGATGCGGGTCATCTCATCACCGTCCATTTCGACGACGGGATTGGCGACTTTGATCTTCGACATGACGGTTCGGGCTCCTCGGGTGTCTTCCAGCGGACCCCGAGAGTCTAGGAGTCCGAGCCGCCCAGAAAGACAAGTTGTAGACAAGCTGCGCGGCTCCCGAGACAACGTCGGCGCGTCGCCAGACCTTCGACCCGGGCGGAAGGACCAAAGGCCCTTTCTGTCCCCAGTGGTCGTGGCGCAGGGTGAAGGTTGCCGCCCGCTCTGGATCCGGGCTGCTCAGCCTGCACCCGACACCCTCTTGGAGACTCCCTCATGCGCTTTCGCTCAACTCGGTTGACCGCCGGTCTGCTCACCCTCACGGTGGCCGGGATGGTCATGGTCGGCTGCGGCTCGGACTCCGACAAGGGCGCCGGGGAGCCCATTCCCCAGAGCGCGCCCGCGGCGTCCGGAACCGAGGCCACGACGGTCAGCGAGGCGGCCGCGCCCGTCGCCACCAAGGCAGGCAAGGTGGTCGGCCCGAGCGGCAACATCTTCTACACCGCTGTCGGAGCCGGATCGTTCCTGACCCTGGCCAAGCTCCTGGCCAACGCCGACCTCGTCGAGACGATCAAGGGCGACGGACCCTTCACGGTGTTCGCGCCGACCGACACGGCATTCGCCGCCGTGCCCGCCGACACGCTGAAGGCATTGTTGGCGGACAAGGAGAAGCTGACGAAAGTGCTGCTTTACCACGTGGTCCCCGGCACCGTAATGGCCAAGCAACTTAAGGCCGGTGACCTGAAGACGGCCGAGGGAGCGGCACTCAAGCTCACCGACACGGCCGGTGTGTTCACGGTCAACGACGCCAACATCGCCGCCCCCGACGTCGTCGCCTCGAACGGTGTCATCCACGTGATCGACAAGGTCCTGCTCCCGCCGGACCTCTAGCCCGCAGTTCCGACAACGCCGGTGGTTCAGCGGGCCAGGCCGGCAAGGCGCTCAGGAACAAGCGGCTCGCTTAGCGACGAGCGCCCGGCTCAGCACTGCGCAACGCGCTCAACGCCCGAGCGACGCAATTAGCAGTTCGTGCCGTCAACGGCACACGCGTCCGGCGCGGCACCGGCCGATGCGGCCGCTTCCGCTTTCCGGGCGGCCAGACGGCGGAAGATGCGAAGGAACTGCTCCGGGTCCTGAGCCCCGGGAAGCACACCGACACCGTCGAACACGAACGACGGGACTGCGGTGATGCCTCGCTCGATGGCGCCGTCCATCTCCTCACGGGTCTCGCTGACGAATGCACCCGATGCCAGCATCGCTCGGACGCGGTCGGCGTCGAGACCGCACGCCGAGGCGATCGCCACCAGTTCGTCGACGTCGCCGACGTTGCGGCCCTCGGTGAAATAGGCGCGAAGTAGTTGCTGCTTGAGTTCACCCTGCACGGCCTCGCCGCCGGCCTCATAGGCATAGGCGAGCAGGCGGTGGGCATCAAAGGTGTTCCCTCGCTTGGCAATCGCGAAGTTGAATTCCCAACCGACGGTCGCGGCAACCGCGGTGACGTGCGAGGTGATCTCTCGCGCCTTCTCCATCCCGCCGAACTTCTTGGCATAGCCGTCGATCACCGGCGAGCCCGTGGACGGTGCCGTCGGGTCGAGCTGGAAGGGTCGCCAGATCACCTCAATCGTCTCGCCGCCCTCCGCGGCGTAGGCCGCCCGGGCGGTTTCGAACTTGGCCTTTCCGATGGCGCACCACGGGCAGACAACGTCGGAGTAGATCTCAACCTGCATACCCGATGACGCTACCCCTGGATCGTGGGTGCTTGGCGCTCAGAAGGACACCCACTCCTCGGGCGGAATTCCGCGCTCGGCCAGTCGACGCAGTGCCCACACCGGAACCCCGATCGACTCACCGGGATTGATCTTGGCGAACATCGGACCGTCCGACACCCAGACATGGCACGCAAGCTCAGAAGGACACCCACTCCTCGGGCGGGATTCCGCGCTCGGCCAAACGATGCTTCGCCCACACCGGGACCCCGATCGACTCACCGGCATTGATCTTGGCGAACATCGGACCGTCCGAAGCCCAGACATGACACGTGTCGCGGTTGGCCGCGTGACCGGCGCGCATGCTCTCCTGGCGCTTCTCCGGGTCGGCCGCCATGATCGACATCGAGTCGTTCGACACGGCATGGAAGAACGACCAGCGCGCCTGCATCGCCACGGGCGCCATGGCGTTGAGCAGTGCGACAAAGTGGGTGCACGAGCGGGGGCCGCCGAAGAGCGACTTGACCCGGTTGCCGAACCCTCGAGCGATCGAGGTGCCGACGAGTTCCTGGAACACCGGGAGGATGAGCGGACACTGCTCCTGCGGGTGCGTCAGCATCGCTGTTCGCACTTCGGTGATCTCGAAGGTGGTGCCGTTGATCACGAGCTCGATGTGCATGTCGTGCAGCGTCATCGGTTCGGTGTCGACGATCCCCCACAGACCGTCGGGACGCACGTCGCGCATCACGCCGATCAGGCGGAAATGCGACTCGTCTTCAACGAATGCCTCGATCTCGTACGCGCGCGTATGAAGCAGTTTCTTGGTTGTCACAGCCGTCGAGCGTAGGAGTCAGTCGAGGGATTTAAACAGTTCGGGCGTGATCGGGCAGTCCGCCCGGCGCACGGCCTCATCCGGCGACACCAGACCGGATGGTCCGACCACGGCGTCGATATGGCCCAACGGCACGAGTTCGAGGTCGTTGTCCCACGGATCGGCTTCATCATCGAGACGACGGGCGTAGGCCTCCCACAGACGGCCGGGAAGCACCCGTCCAACGCCGGCAACGACCCAAACCGGCACACCGGCGAGCTTGGCAACGGCGGCGGCGGCGCGGCTGCCGGGTGAGGCCGAAAAGCCACCGGGACCCAGTCCGTGGGCCTCGAGGAGGACGAGAGACGCCTCGGCCGCCGCGGCCCCGATCCCCCGTTCGTCGACCAGCACGGCTTCGCCCCCCAAACGCTCCAGCCTTGACACCAGACGCGCACCGTCGTCAAAGGTGTCCACGGCGAACACCCGCAGGTCACCCCGCTTGGCGAGCGCAGGAACGATCGTCTCGGGCCACCCGAGCACGACCACCGACGCATCGACCGGGAGCAGTTCGATCAACGCGGCAATCGTCGGGTCCGAATCGATCTCGCTCGACGCGTCCCACGCCTCGGACTCGGGATCGGCGGAGGCGAGGACCCGAGCGGCGAGCCACCAGATGGCCGCCGAATGGGTTTGGCGGTCGACCAGCCGGCGACAGGCCGTGACCAGGGCCGCCGGGTCATCACTGAACGACGCCAGGGCCGCTGCGGACTCCCGCACGACCAGGGAGAACCGGTCGTCACTGGCCCGGGCGACGTAGCGAAGTCGTTCGATGGGGTGCATGGTTGGCCTGCTACCTGTCGGCGAGAGTGAACGGGCCCGGCGGTGGTGGATGTGCGCCACGAGCGGACACGAGAGACGGTTGCGACCCTACCGCTCGTCAGTGGTTACGAACTCCTCGACGCGATTGCGATCGCTATTCGCTCGGCGCGCCGAAGCGCCGGAACCCCGGATGGGTCCGATAGCCCCATGCATGAAGAACTGATTCCGGCTACAAACGTCTCCCATGGCTGGGGATCGTGTCGGGCGGTTCGTGCTCACGGACCTTTTGGGTCGAGGGGCCACGAGCGTTGTTTGGCGCGCCATCGACACCGAGGCCCCGGACGACCGCAGCCGCGATGTTGCGGTGAAACGGCTGTCGGTACCGGAGTCAGCCGCTGATCGGGAGCGCCTCGCCCGGGAAGGCGACGCGCTGGCCAAGCTCACCCACCCGAACGTGATCCGGGTCAGGGAGGTGGTGGCTGATGGTCCAGGGTTGGCCCTGATCCTCGACCTCGCCGACGGCGGAACGCTCGCTGATCGGCTCCGGGACACGGGGCCACTCCGTCCTGATGCGGTCCGCGAACTTCTGACACCAGTCGCCGAAGCCCTTCATGTTGCCCATCAGGCCGGTCTCGTCCATCGCGATGTCAAGCCGTCGAACGTCTTCATCGCAGCCGACGGCCGAGCACTTCTCGGCGACTTCGGCATCGCCCACGACGCCGGCCGAACGCAGATGACCCGGACCGACATGGCGATCGGGACGGCGGCGTACCTCGACCCGGAAGTGTTGAATGGTGCGGAGCCCGGGGCGGCGAGCGACCAGTACGCGCTCGGGGTGACGATGTACGAAGCGCTCACGGGACGACCGCCGTTCAGCGGGGCTGTTCCGATGGCCGTACTCCGTGCCGCTGAGCACGGAACCTTCGAGCCGTTGGATCGCGAACGGGTCGGCGAGTGCCTCGCCGCCATCGTTGAGCAGTCATTCGCACGGCTTCCCGACGATCGGTTTGCGACAGTCGGTGAGCTCGCCGCCGCCTTACGCGAGCCGGAAGGGGCCAAGCGAGCGGACGCCACCTCCGCGTCATCGACCATCGCCTTTCGCCGGGCGGCATCGGTCGACACGCTTTCCGAGGCTCCCTCGGTGCGCTCTCCGAAGCGTCGGATCGTCGCCGGAGCAGCTGCCGCGGCGGTGCTTGTGGCGTCGGCACTCGGTGGGGCCGTTCTGCGCAGCCGATCAGCGGGCGAGCTCAGCGATCCCGTCGCTATGGCACTCCCCCCGTGCAGCGCCGAGACCCAGCCACAGTGCGTGCGCTCGTTTCTGCGGACGTCGACGGGGATCGAAGTGACATTCGCCGACGCCCACGTCGCGACCTACCGCGTCGGCGAACGAGATGACGCTCTCCGTGTTTCGAACTGGCTCTGCGGCGAACGCGCCACGCTGGCTCTCTATCGCCCGAAGACCGGAACCATCTACTACTTCTCATCGTGGCCGGACTCCCGATCGGACGAGCCGACAAAGGTGGCAGCCGACCGGACCGGCATCATGAACGCCACCGTTCTGCTCCCCTCCGATCGTGACGGCGACGGTTGCGCCGACCTCGCGTTGCAAACGGCATCGGCGCGCACCTGGTTCCTCCCGTCATCGCAAACCGGTCGACTGATCGGCCTACCTGATCTCGATGCACCGAGACGTCGATCGGCGCAATCGTGAATCGCTCGTCGCGCCGCCATCCGGCGCAGACCGTGCGACGCAGTGCTGCCGTTCTGATCGCGTTCGCGCTTGCGGTGGTCTCGCCGGCGTGCAGTTCCTCGCCGACAATCACGGAGGCGAACGCTCCGAAGTCGACTGTTGGCGGCGGAGGGGCCGTTGCGAGGGTCAACCTTGAACTCGTTGGCGAGCGCGGCGGACCGACCGTTGCATCGGCGGCGAGCGACGTGGTCACGACCGAGCCGACGCCCACTGCGGTTCTGCCACAGCCGACGAGCGCCCCGGCGAGCACATCGAGCACCGTTCCGACAACGAGCGCTTCGCCAGTGCCTGTGGCCCCGCCGTCCGCCCCTTCCCCTTCCCCGTCCCCTACCCGGCGGAGCCCTCGCACCACTCCGACGCCGGCCACCCGACCACCAGCGACCCCGGCACCGACACCGCCGCCGATCCCGGCCACCCAACCACCAGCGACCCCGGCACCGACACCGCCGCCGATCCCGGCCACCCCAGCCACCCAACCACCAGCCACCCAACCAACGACGACACCAGCACCGAAGCCCCCGCAGACCACCATGGTGACGGTGACGACAACGAGACCTATCGGGCCGCTCGCCGTGGTCGGCGCCCGGTGTGGCGCCGGTCAGCTGCGCCAGCAGCGTCGGACAAGCGACGGCTCGACGGTGGAGTGCCAGTCCGTCGCCAAACAACGCCGATGGACCCCGGTGACCACCGTTGCTCCGCCGCCGAGCGCGCCGACCCTGCCGGCCCTCGGACCCGGCTTCGACGGAGGCACCATCCGCATCGGGCTGCTCACGACGACCACCCATCCGGTATGGGGCACCATCGGCCGGGCGATCAGCGCCGGTATCGAGGCTCGCATCGCCGCGATCAATCGGGGCGGCGGGATTTCGGGTCGGTACCGAATCGTCGTCGTCAAGGCCGAGACCAACTACGACGCGGCGGAAACGCTGACCCAGATCCAGGCGACGAAAGCGAACGTGGCGCTCTACGTGAGCATCCTCGGCACACCGTCAACCGAGGCCGCCGAACCCCTCCTCCGCAGCGAGGGACTCGTGGCCAGTCCGGCGTCGCAGGAGGCCCGATGGGCAAATGCTCCGACGCTTCTCCCGGTCTTCAACAGCTACCAGGTGCAGGCCATCAACGGCATTGCCTACTTCGCCGAGCAACATGCGCTCACCAACCCCGGGGTTCGTCCGATCGTCTGCGGGGTCTCCGTGGGAACCAGTTTCGGAGAAGCCGGAAGCGAAGGCATCCGCGCCGCCGCAGCCACGTTGCCGGTCACGCTCGGCCCGATCGTCACGCTCGCGAACAACGAGACATCGTTCGCCCCGTCGGTCGGCGCGTTGAAGGCGGCCGGCTGTCAGGCAACGTTCCTCACGGTCACGCCGCTGCAGACGCTTGGCATCGTGGTCACCGGCCGACAGCTTGCACTGTCGACGAGGTGGATCATCATGGGGGCATCGTTCTCGGACCGCATCGTGACACCGCAGACGGGACCGCTCTTCGAACAGGGCGCGTGGGTCGTCGGTGACGGCACGCAGTGGGGGGACGAAAGCGTTCCTGGCATGACGCAGATGCGCGCAGAGCTCCTCGCCTCCGACAACCGCTTCTGGACGGAGAACCCCGACGTGGGCCTCTCTTTCGGGTGGGCGCAGGCACGGACGATCGAGAAACTCCTCGAGACCGCCGCGGCCCGCGGAGATCTCACCCGCACCGGAATCCTGGCCGCCGCAGGGTCCATGGGCACGGTCGATCTGGGCGGCATCGGTTCGCCCATCGACTACTCGCAGGCGGTGCGCCTGGCGAATGCCCGGACGACGATCTTCAACGTCGACAACTCATATCGCAACGCCATCAAGGTGCTGGCTCGGGAGTACGGCTCGCCCGCCGCTGCCACGTACCGACGATGAAACGGGTCAATGACTTTCGTGCCCAGAGTAGCTCCCCCAGCGACACAGTTGACGAAATTCGAGAGGGGCGGTGCCAACACGCCCGGCACCCCATCCGTGTGGCACCCGC
>JANOHI010000446.1:0-1844 GCA_031406385.1 Acidimicrobiia bacterium | reverse complement strand
TGTGGTTGTCGGCGCGGTGGTTGTGGTGGTGGGAGCGCCCGTGGTTGTGGTGGTGGGTGAGCCGGTCGTTGTGGTGGTGGTTGCAGCAGCCGTTTTGGTGGTGGGTGCTCAGGTCGTTGTGGTGGTTGTCGGAATCGTTGTGGTTGTCGTTGTCGTGGTGGTGGTTCCCACCGGCACGCTCGTCGTCGGCGGGGCTGAGGTTGTCGACGTCGTCACCGGCCCAGACGTCGTCACCGGTGTCGGCAGTGTCGGCGGCGTGGGGGGCGGGTCCGCGAGCGTGCCGGGGATCGTGGTCGTGGGGATCATCGTCGTCGAGGCCGTGCTGGTCGAGGGCTTCGTCGAGGTTGTCGAGGTCGAGGTCGTCGCCGCGGTCGTCGGGCTCGTCGTCACGGGCGGCGCGGTCGGTGGGGTCGGCACCGGAACGAATTCCCCGGTCACCGGATCCAGGTCCGCAATGGTCGGGGTCGGAAGCGGCTGCGTGGTCGTCGTCTCGAAGACATCGTCCTGGGTGGTGGCGAATGCCAGCTCGCCGGGTGTTGCGTCGAAGGGCGCGGCCCATTCGATCGCCGCTGATGGCGGTAGCGGTGGGGCCGGAGCGGCGATGAGCGCCAATGCGACGACCGTGCTGCTCGTCGCCGCGGTGAGCTTGGTGCTGAGCACCGATGCGATCGTCGTCGAAGCAGCCCGGGCCGTCTCCATGGGAATCACCCTGGCGGCTGCGGCCGGCACCGCTGCGGCCACTGGCGCGAGAAACGTCGACGCTCCCGTGGCGGCGACGCCGCCGGTCACAGCCTGGACGAGCGCGCCGACCGGCCCGTTGCTGGAGGCCATCTGGCCGATCCAGGAGGAAACGAGGCCGGTGGCAACCTGTGTCCTCTTTCGGCCGACGCGGACGAAGGCTCGCACGATCGTCGGATCGAAGTGGGTTCCCGAGCACCGGACGAGCTCTGCTCGGGCGTCGTCGTAGCTCATGGGCTTCTTGTACGAACGGGCTGCGGTCATGACCTCGAAGCTGTCCGCCACCGCCACGATGCGCGATCCGAGGGCCGTCTGCTCGCCGCGCAGCCCGGCGGGGTATCCGTTTCCGTCGAAGCGCTCGTGGTGTTCGTAGACGCAGTTCGCCCAATCCCCGAGCCAGGTTCGCAGCGGCTCGATTCGCCACCGTCCCTCCCCGGGATGGGTCTTCAGCGTGGCCCACTCCTCCTCGGATGGCTGGCTGTCCTTGTTGAGGATCGCGGCCGGGACGGAGAGCTTGCCGATGTCGTGGAGCAGCGAGGCCCAACGGAGCAGATTGCGATCGGTCTCCGGCAGATCGAGTTCTTCGGCGATCACGTCGGCGAGCGCTCGGACCTTCTCCGAGTGACCACGGGTCTTGCGGTCATGATCGTTGAGGAGATTGACGAGTTCGAGGGTCTGGAGCGCGGCGGATTGGGGATCGGCGGCGAGTCCGTTCGTCCGGAACTCTTCGAGGACCTTCTCCACGCGTCCCGTGTTGCCCATCCGCAATGCCAGCTTCACCCGGTTCGGGGCCTCCTCCGGGAAGGCCAGGTTCAGGTGACACAGCGCCGAGAGCGGCAGAAGTCGGTCCGTCTTTCGGGCCACCGCGGTGGATACGAGCGTGGCCAGCACGAACATCGCGCCGATCCAACCGATGCGTCCGGAGTGCGGCCAGGCGTGTCGGTCCACCAGCCGGCCGACGCCCGTGGTCACCGCGATAGCGACCGCGATCGGCACGGCGAACACGCCGAGCCGGATCGCCAATGCCAGCTTCGGCCTGGGTTTCCAGGTCTGGCGGTTCGAGTAGTCCTGGGGTGCGGGGGCGACCATAGCGAGCCGCCTCCCTG
>JANOHI010000417.1:0-3341 GCA_031406385.1 Acidimicrobiia bacterium | reverse complement strand
TTCGACTTCGAATCGGTGTCCTCGCCCACCCGGCTCTCTGCGCCGGCCGTGCGGTCCGCCCGCGGCGCTGCGGCGGAAAAGGCGTCGTGGTCGGTTGCGAACAATCGGATCGCTGCAGCTCTTCGCTCGTACGAACCGTCGGAGATCGGCTTCATCGGCGGAGCCCGTCTGACCAACGAAGATCAGTACGCATATGTTCGACTGGCGAAGCAGGTCCTCGGGACCGAACGTGAGGGTCTGATCCTGCAATGGGCACTCGCCGCCCTTGTCACAGACCGGACAGTCGAGCGGATGGTTCACGAGTAGGAACTCGAGCACGCCGTCCTGGGCCTTCTTCACGGTGGGGCTCTTGGTGTCGACGGCCATTCCCTCGGCCACCGCAAGCATGCAGGCCGGCTGGAGCGACATGCCGCGGGGGCCGGAGACCTCCACGAGACACATGCGGCACATGCCGACTTCGGGCATACGCGGATGCCAGCAGAAGCGCGGGATGTATGTGCCGGTCCGCTCAGCAGCGGCGATCAGCAGCTCACCAGGGTTGGCCTCGATCGGTGTGCCGTCGATGGTGACCGTGAGGGTCGTCTTCCTAGGTGCTTCGGGGGCGGCGGCATTATCTGTCATGGGTGAACCTGGCGGGTTAGGAGGCAGGTGTTGCGAGCAGTGAAGCGAAGCGGAGCAGCGCAGCGCCAATCGTGGCAGTTGTCATGGGTGAACCTGGCGGGTTAGGAGACGGGAACGAGCGAGGTGCGATAGACGCCCGTGGACAGACCGTCGACGGGCCGACCGTGAACGATGTAGTGCTCGTACTCCGCCGGAAAACGACGGATGGAACTCACCAGTGCGCCGGCCGCGGCCGAGGGCCCGAGGGGACAAATGGTGGTCTGCTTCGGCGGCCAGGTGAGGCCGGGACTGATGTTGTCGGCGACGTCGAGCAGAAGACTGACATCTTCGGGCCGACCCTCGCCGTCGAGGATCCGGCGGTAGATCTTCTCCATCCAGTTGGTGCCCTCCCGACACGGCGAGCACTTGCCGCAACTCTCCTTGGCGAAGAACTTCACGATGCGCCACGCCGCCTTGACCATGTCGGTCGTCTCGTCCATGACGACAATCGCTCCCGAGCCAAGCATGGAACCTTTGGCTCCGACGACACCGGCATCGAGCGGGGTGTCGAGATCCTCTTCGAAGAACCACGGCGCGGAACCGCCACCGGGGATGAACGCCTTGACCAGACGGTCCTCACGGATGCCGCCACAGAAGTCGTAGAAGAGCTCTCGGAAGGTGGTGGTGCCGAACTCGACTTCGAACACACCGGGGTTCTTGACGTGTCCGGAAACTGCGAAGAGACGGGTGCCGGTGTTCTTCTCGTTGCCGAAGCTGGTGAATGCCGCGGCGCCGTTGGTGATGATCCACGGCAGGTTCGCCAAGGTCTCGACGTTGTTCACGACCGTCGGCTGCATGTAGAGGCCCTTCGAGGCCGGGAAGAACGGCGGCTTCAACCGCGGCATACCCCGGTTGCCTTCGAGTGACTCGATCAGTGCGGTTTCCTCACCGACGATGTAGGCGCCAGCCCCCCAGTGCAGCACGACGTCCATCGACCAGCCGGTGCCGCAGATGTTCTTGCCGATGTACCCGGCGGCATACGCCTCGTTGAGCGCCGCGGCCATACGCTCCTGGGCGTGGGGCATCTCGCCCCGGATGTAGATGAACGCCTGCTCGGCCTTGATCGCCCACGATGCGATCAGGACGCCCTCGATGAGTTGATGAGGGTCGCGCTCGAGCAGGAGCCGGTCTTTGTACGTGCCCGGCTCTGACTCGTCGCCATTGACCACGAGGTAGCGAGGGAACACGTCCTTGGGAAGGAACCCCCACTTGGTTCCGCATGGGAACCCAGCGCCGCCTCGGCCGGCAAGGTTGGCGGCCTTCACTTCGTCGACGACGGAATCGGGAGCCATGGCGAGCGCCTTGCGCAGCGCCTCGTAACCGCCGGTTCGGAGATAGCCGTCGAGCGTGTGGCCATCGGCCTGATCCCAGCGGGTGGAGATCATCTTGGTTGGAGCGGGCATGGAAGTCCTCGTGACGAAACGTGCGAAGTGATGGGGCGAGACCGTCAGATGGCCTTGACCCCGGCCCGACGATCAGCGGGAATGGACTGGCGAACGGCGCCGAGGGTTCCGTGGCGCGGAATGTCGGTGCGCTTGCCGGCTCGAAGGTCGGCCACGAGGCGATCGAAGCCCTCGTTGGTGACCTTGTTCTGGTAGCGGTAGTTCACCTGCAGGCACGGTGCCTCGGTGCAAGCGGCAAGGCATTCCATCTCTTCGAGGGTGAAGAGACCATCGGCAGTCGTGGCGCCGGGGCGGATCCCGAGGGAGTCGCTAGCGTGGTCGAGCAGTTCTTCGCCGCCGACGAGCAGACAGGCGATGTTGGTGCACACGCCGACCACGTAGGTACCGATTGGGTGGAACTTGAACATCTCGTAGAACGTCGCCGTTCCGTATACCTCGGCGTTGGAACAGCCCACGAGCTCGGCAATGTGGGCCATTGCGTCTTCGGTGAGGTAGCCGTCCTGTTCCTGTGCGAGATGGCACATCGGAATGGCCGCGCTCTTCGGTCGCGGGTAGTGGGAGAGCAATTCCTTGGCGCGCTCCAAGTTGGCCGGGGAAAAGCGAGCCATCGTCAACAACCCTTCGAGGCACTATGCGCACATATCATGATCATCGGTCGACCTCGCCCAGAACCGGATCGATGGACGAGATAATGGCAATCGCATCCGCGACCTGCGCTCCCTGCATCATCGTCGGCATCGACTGGAGGTTGACGAAGGACGGTCCCCGCCAGTGCATGCGATACGGCTTGGTGCCGCCATCGCTGACCAGGTAGCAGCCGACCTCACCGCGAGGAGACTCGACCGGCACGTAGACCTCGCCCTCCGGGACTTTGAAGCCGTCAGTGAAGAGTTTGAAGTGATGGATGAGCGCTTCCATCGACTCATTGATGCGATTACGCGGCGGCGGAGTGACCTTCTTGTTCTGGGTGCGATAGTCACCCGAGGGCATCATGTCGACGATCTGGCGGACAATACGGATCGATTCGCGGATCTCGTTGAGACGAATCGCATAGCGGTCGAACGCGTCGCCGTGCGTGCCGACGATCACGTCGAAGTCGACCTGGTCGTAGGCGAGGTAGGGCATGTCGCGCCGTAGGTCCCATTCGATCCCCGTCGAACGCAGGATCGGACCGGTCGCCGAGAGAGCTACCGCTTCGTCGGCGGTGATCACACCGACACCCTGGGTGCGGTCGAGAAAGATCGGCTGACCGGTGAGCAGGATGTCGTACTGATCGAG
>JANOHI010000405.1:0-12557 GCA_031406385.1 Acidimicrobiia bacterium | reverse complement strand
CGTTAGATACCCCAGGGCCGTATGGTGTCAAGCGGCTTGTTGTTTTTCTTTGTGGGGTGTGGGTTGGCGGTGGGCCCAGGCGGTGTTTTCGTCGTAGAGGCTGCGGTGCTCGAGGCAGCCGTGGAGGATGCTGACGAGTCGGTTGGCGAGGGCACGTAGGGCTTGGTGGTGGAGGTCGCCGGCTGTTCGGTGTTGGTCGTAGAACGCTCGGCATCCTGGGCTTTGGGTGAGCGCGCAGAACGCGGCCTGGTCGAGGGCGTCGTAAAGGCGTCGGTTGCGGACGTGGCGGGCGAGGACGGCCTTTTTCTTCCCGGACGCGATCGTCAGTGGTGATGTGCCGGCGTAGTTTCGGCGAGACTTGGTGTTGGCATAGCGGTTCGGTTCGTCTCCGAACTCGCCGAGCGCCCGGGCTCCGAGAACGACACCGAATCCTGGCAGGGAGTGGTAGATGTCGGAGTCCGGGTGCTGCTCAAAACTTGTTGTCAGTGTCGTTTCGAGTTGGGCGATCTGTCGGTTCAGTTCTGCGGTGATCGCGATCGCGGCGCGGGTGGTGGCGGCGAAGGCGTCAACGATCGCGGCGGGGGCGGCGAGCTGGACGGTGTGCAACGCGATCTGGATTTCAGTGGCGCGCCGCTCGATGTTGCGTTGTCGTCCGCCACGCTTCAACGCGGCCTGGATCTGGCCGAGTGTCAACCCGGCCCCGGCGGTCGGTGTCGGCGCTTTCGAGAGAACAGCGAGACAGTCGCGATCAGCCAGGTCAGGGAACGCTTCCAACGCGGCTGGGTAGTACTCGCGGAGCGCGTTGCGCAGTGCGTTGGTTTGCCGGTTCCGGGTCCAGATCAGGTTCTGGTGTCCCCGGGCCACGACCCGGATCGCTTCGGCCTCGGGTGTGTCGCCCGCGATCTGGCGGTGGTTATGGCGGTCGGTGCGGACCAGGTCAGCGAGCATCTTCGCGTCGCCCGCATCCGATTTGGCGCCACCGACGTTGTGGCGGTCCCGATAGCGCGACGCGGCCAGAGGGTTGATCGCGTAGACCTGATAGCCCGCCGCGACCAACGCCGTGACCCACAACCCGCGGTCGGTTTCAATCCCGACTATTACCTCCGGCGGATCGGCGATGTGGTTCGCGACGAGCTCGTGGAACATGGCGATTCCGTCAAGGCCTTCGGGTAGTCGTCGGCTCGCCAGCCTTTTGCCGTCCTCGTTCATCAGATAGACGTCGTGATGGTCCTCGGCCCAGTCATCGCCCATGAACACTGTCATTGTCGAATCGCTCCTTTCAGGTTGGTTCGCTGCGAAAGCCAGAGAATCCCCGGCGGCGACCTAATGGATCAGTGCTCGCGGCACGACACCCCATGAGCGCTACAGGCATTCCCACCGACTGGCCGGGGCACGATCTAACGCTAGGAATCAAGTTCCGAGGTCCAGCAGTGCTCACCGTCCAGCGGCTCCGAACCAGCCTTTCACTTCGGCCGGTCGCCCCCCATTAGGTCCGCTCGGGCGGAACTTCTTCGAATGCGAAGCCGGGGCCGGAGCGATCAAAACCGGCGTCTGGTCGGCGTGTGGTCGTCGTCGGGCCATCGCGGTCGGCGCTGTCCAGCCCACCGGGTCGCCTGGCTATCTTTGGGGGATATGTCACCGCCCCCGGCCTCCGAACGCGAAATCCTCACCTGGGACCTGTTCGGATCCGGCAGCCGTGAACTGGCGCAACTGGTCGCCGATGCCGACTGGGCGCCCGACATCATCCTGGCGATCGCCCGGGGAGGACTCGTGCCGGCCGGTGCGCTGGGCTACGCCCTGTCGATCAAGAATGTGTTCGTCATCAGCGTCGAGTACTACACCGGGATCGGCGAGACGCTCGAGTTCCCGGTGATGCTGCCACCGCAGCTGAACTTGGTCGACCTCACCGATCAGAGGGTTCTCATCGTCGACGACGTCGCCGATACCGGCCACACCCTCAAAGCCGTCCTGGAGTTCGTCGGCACGAACGTCTCGGAGGTGCGCACCGCCGTCATCTACGAGAAGCCGCATTCCGTGGTGAAGTGCGACTACGTCTGGCGGCGAACGGATCGCTGGATCGACTTCCCGTGGAGCGACAAGCCGCCGATCCTGGGCGGCGGCGACGGCCACTGAGCCAAGCCTGCTGGCACCACATCGACCCCGGCGGAGATGGGCGGCTTCGCAAAGGGACGGCGCTAGCCTCGTTCCGACATGGCCGACCCGCTTCCCCGTCTTCGATTCGCGCCGTCACCGACGGGCTTCTTCCACGTGGGGAGCGCGCGTACCGCGTTGTTCAACTGGCTGGTCGCCCGGAAGACCGGCGGCAGGTTCGTCCTACGGATCGAAGACACCGACGCCGAGCGCAACAGTGACGAGTGGGTCGACGGCATCCTGTCGGCGATGCGCTGGATCGGCATCGACTGGGACGAGGGCCCGTACTTCCAGAGCGAGCGTGGGGATCTCTACACCGCGGCCATCAACCGTCTCTTCGCTCAGGGCATGGCGTACCGCTGCACGTGCACGTCCGACGAGGTCCGGCTGCGCAATGCCGCCAACTTCGGTGCCGCCGAAGCCGAGCGAGGCTACGACGGCTACTGCCGCACCGCCGGCTTGGGCGAGGGAGCGGTCCGCTTCCGAACGCCTGACACCGGTACGACCGTGGTTGTCGATCTGATCCGGGGCACCCCCACGTTCGACAACACCAAGATCGAGGACTTCATCATCCGTCGATCAAACGGTGGCGTGATGTTCCTTCTCGCCAACGTGGTCGACGACATCGACATGCGGATCACCCATGTCGTCCGTGGCGAGGAGCACCTGCCGAACACGCCCAAGGCGCTGTTGCTCTGGCAGGCGCTCGCGCCCGACGTCGCCCTCCCGGTGTTCGCCCACGTTCCGGTGCTGGTGAACGAGAAGCGCCAGAAACTGTCGAAGCGCCGCGACAAGGTCGCGCTCGAGGACTTCCGAGATCTCGGCATTCTGCCGGAAGCGATGCGCAACTATCTCGTGCTGCTGGGATGGTCGCTCTCGGAAGATCGGGAGCTCGTAAGTGTACAGACGATGATCGACGAGTTCCGGCTCGAGGATGTGAATTCGTCCCCGGCCTTCTTCGATCTGGCCAAGCTCACCGCCATGAACGCCGAATACATTCGGATGCTCTCGGTCGATGAGTTCATCGAGCGATCCCGGCCGTTTCTCCCCGCTGCGTGGGCCGACAGCGTCGTGCTCCGCCACCTTGCTCCGCTGCTCCAGGAACGCGTTCGGCTGCTTCCCGACGTGGCCACGATGATCGACTTCTTCTTCGATGCTCCGGTGATGGAGCCCGATGCGTGGATCAAGACGATGACGGGAAGCGCAGCGCCGGCAGCCCACCACATGATCGAGGGCTTCATCGCCGGGGCCGCGCTGACCCCGTGGCTGGCCGACGACCTGAAGCTGTTGGTCGAGAGGGTCGGTGCGGGTGTTCAGCTCAAGCTCGGCAAGGCCCAGGCTCCGCTTCGCGTCGCCGTTACCGGTCGGACCGTTGGACCGCCACTGTTCGAGTCGCTCGAGCTCCTGGGGGTGAAGGAGACCATCCATCGGCTCCGGGTCGCACAGGCGAGGCTCGACTGATCGGCTCGATCTTTGCCGCAGCGTCGATTCGTCGACTGCTCGGCCTCGCCGGGCTGCGTGTCCACCCGATTCGGTGGGTGGCCAAGGTGGCCGCGTTCGTCGGCCTCCTCTATGGGCTCGGCACGGTGGCGATGGTGTGGACCGCAGCGACTCGCGACGAGGTGGGGGAGCGGTCGGCAGAGGCGATCATCGTGCTCGGAGCGGCGCAGTACAACGGTCGTCCATCGCCGGTTCTCCAGGCCCGTCTCGAGCACACACTTGCCCTGTACCGACAGGGGGTTGCCCCGCTGATCGTGGTGACCGGTGGGCGTCAGGAGGGTGACCGCACCACCGAGGCCTCGGTGAGCGCGGCGTTTTTCCTCAAGAACAAGGTGCCCGACTCGCGCATCGCCCGTGAGGTGCAGGGCCGCGACACCTACGAGTCGCTCGCCGCGACGGCACGGTTCCTGCGACAGCGTGATGTGTCCGATGTGGTCCTCGTGACCGACGGGTATCACGCCCGGCGGGTGAAGGCGATCGCCGAAGAGGTCGGTCTCGACGCCCGCCTCTCGCCGGTCCCCGGCACCACGGGATCGATGCAGCGCCTCCTGAAGGAAAGCGCCGCCGTCAGCATCGGCGCCATCACCTCCCACCGTCGCCTCAGCGCCTGGCTCCACTAACCCCTCGGTGGAACCGTTGGATCCCGTGGGTCGCGTGGGAGAGAGGTTGCCCCAACATATGGGGGCAAAACGCCTCCCAGCGCTGTTGGGAGGTGTTTTGCCGCAGTTTGCGCTCAGCGCCTCGGGTCAGGCGAGGACGGCGTTGAGTGCCGTGGCGAGCGACACGATTCGTGCGTGGGTGTCGTGGCCGGTCGGCTCGAACATGGCCACGATGGTCATTCCCGTGGCCGGGAAGAAGAACATGCCGCCGTCGGCCGTGTGGTGGCCGATCGCGGTGTAGCGCTTGACTCCCTGTGCATCCGTCGAGCATGGGCAAGCGGGCCACGCGCCCAGGCCGACGTTGGCGTCGCCGATGGTCGTCATGGTGGTAAGCGCTCGCTCGGTCAGCACCTTGCCGGGCGTGAACAGTGCCTGCCCCCACTTCGCCAGATCGCTCGTGGTCGACATGATTCCGCCGGACGAGTACCCCACCCATCCGAGTTGCGGAGCTTCGTCGAGCCTGGTCTCGGTGAGGCCGACCTCGGTCGTGAGTTCCCGCACGAGTTGCCCGTACGACTTCCCCGTGGTCTGCTCAAGCAGAAGCCCGAGGTGGAGGTAGTTCGAGTTCGCATAGCTGACCCGGCTGCCGGCCCCGACCAGCGGTGCCCGCAACGACAGCGCCACAGCATCTGCAACCGTGAGCGGAGCCGACTGGTCGTACCCGGGGGCGGCGCGGTAGTCGACCAGTCCCGAGGTGTGGGTGAGGAGCTGTCGGACCGTGAGCCCGGCAGGAGCGGGCACCGAGACTCCGGTGAGGGACGGGACCTGGTCATCGAGACGGAGATCGCCACGGTCGACGGAGCGCAGGACAAGCGCGGCCGTGAAGGTCTTGGTGATGCTCGAGGCGCGGAACTCGCTCGTGGTCAGGTACTTCGAGTTGACGCCAGCGTCGGCGGAACGGGAGGTCCACGTGTTGGCGCCGATGCGGAGAGCGACGACGGACGAACTGACCGCCGGTTGCGTCTGGCCGCGCCAGGCGTCGAAGGCGCGCTGCAGCTTCTCCGCAGGAAGGGGGGCCAATGTCGTGGGCGTCGGTGTGGCCACGGCCGGGCTTGAAGGCTTGGTCGCGGCGGCGGTCGACGTTGTGATCGCCGGCGCGGCTTTCGGTTGTGCCGGCGCCGGGCTGAGCGTTGTCGTGGGAGCAGCGCGTCGACCTGGAACGGTCATCGTCACACGAGGTTTTGCCGCCGGTGACGGCGTGCCCGTCCTCACCTTGACGACCACCGTGGAGGGTTTGGCGGGTGTGGCGGCTGGAGCGGGTGTGCCGGGTGTGGCGGTTGAGGCGAGCTGTACGACAGGCACCACGGCTGGAGCGGGTGTGCCGGGTGTGGTGGTGGAGACGAGCTGCACGACGGGTGGAGGGGGCGGAGCGGTAGTTGTCGGCGCCGTCCACGGCGGCTCGAACGAGAGCGGGGTGGCGGCGGACGTGCGCAGTGCCAGGAGCGACGGCTGGAGTGGGAGAGCGGTCGTCGGAGCGAACGCGGAGTCGCGCAACGCCGACCGTGACGACGGTGCGGGGATGTCGGGCACGAGTGTCCCTGAGTCCAGCGTCCGGACGGCCGCGGCGGAGACCCATGATCCCGGCGTGAAAGAGCCGGCCGCGAACACCGTCAGGATCGCCGCCATCCCAATGCGTCGTGATCGCTTCGACCGATCAGCGCGTTTGCGTCGAGACGATCCTGCGAGATCCTCGATCCAACCGAATGCGAGGACGGCTGCGCCGACGAGGGCGAACGTCACGAACGCGAGCCCGAAGGATCGAAGCGCTCCGGTGGTGGTCGTGAACAGGTGTGCTGCGCCGACGATGCACACCGGATGCCAGAGGTAGATCGTGAGGGCACGCGACGAAACCCGGCGGGTGGCCGCCGCCAGGCGGGGTTGACTGGCCAGGGCGCGGAGCGGCTTCTCCACCAAACTGAGTGTCGCGAGTGTGGCGACGCCGAGGAGGGTGATCAGAGGGTAGGAACTATTGACCCCGCCGGCGGGCACACCGATCGTGCTGGCGAAGACGATCGCTCCCGTCCAGGCGAAGAGCGCAAACAGAGCACGCCAACCAAATGATCCGATCCTGCTCCTGGTGCCGAAGGCAATACCGAGCACTGCGAAGAATCCATAGACGACGAAATCACCCAGAAGTAGGTGGAATTGGCCGCTCCCAAGATAGGGAACATTCGACGCCGATGCCACCGCCAAGAGCGCGATGCCGATGACCACCGTCGATACGGTGAGCCGGAGATGTCGTGCCGCCAGACGAAGCAACGGAGTGAGGAGGGTGATCCACAGTACGGCGCGCAGATACCAGAGGTGTGAGGACAACCATCCGCCGCTCCACGATGTTGCGGTGGGGTCGACGACGGGGAGCACCCAGGCGATGAGCTGCGAGAGGCTCACATCGACCTTCGTCGTGTTGGCGACGGCAAACGCACTCGCAAGGGCGGCGATTGTCACGCCGTAGACCCAGTACGGGACCAGGAGGCGGCGGCCCCGACGCTGGACGAATGAGAGATGTCCGGACGGGCTGGGACGCGTCACCGTTCCGAGGACGAAGAACATGACGGGGAGCGCCGCGATCCACGTGAGCCAGGTCTGGGCGTAGAGGTGCCAGAGGATGATGCGGATGAGGGCGACCGAGCGGAGGAGGTCCAGGAGTGCGTCCCGATCCCGCAACGATGTCGGTAATTCGCTCGAATCAGCGCAATAGGACCTTTGACCTACTGGTGGAGACGGCGCTTCTGCATCGTGGTGGATCCTCGATGTGTGTAACGAATCCATGCCGAACACTTATCGGTGGTTACGGTAAGGAACTTATGAATGAATGGTAAGAAATCGGTGACTATCCCGACGGCAGCGGTGGAGCAACTGCCGGCGACCTCGCTGCGGAGGCGGCCAAATGCAGCGCGCCCCGATATGTCGTCACTCGCCGGACTTTGCCCTACCCGGCCGAAACGACCGTCGATCCTGTCGGCCGAGACGGTGGGGAACGTCGGTCGGGGTGCCGCTACCTGGTCGATCGCTGCGCTTCGATCGCCTCGATCAGTGCCCGCGCTCGTCCGGCGGTATCGCCGACTTCCACGTCTGCGCGCATGGCGATCACGAGACCACGGCTGGGCGCGATGAACAGTCCGCCGGTCGCCGTGTGGTGCCCGAACGTCGTCGCTTCTCCGGACCGCGGGCACGGGCAATACGTCCACAAACCGAGTCCGGCGTTGTTCTCGTCGAAACGCTCCATCTCCCGCAGCGAGGACTCTCGAAGGACCCGTCCCGGAGTGGTGAGTGCTTCGCCCCACATCGCGAGGTCGGCGGTTGTCGACATCACGCCACCGGACGAGAATCCCGGCCATCCTGCTCGATCCGGCGGTTCGAGGCGGGTGCTCGCCATGCCGATCGACGCGACCAGCTCGCCGACGAGGTCGCCGTACGGACGTCCCGTGGTCTGTTCGAGGAGGAGTCCGAGGTAGAGGTAGTTGCTGTTCGTGTAGGACGTAGCGGAGTCGACCGGAGCGCGCAGTGGGGCGCGCAGCGACAGCTCAACGGCGGCGCGGGGCGACAGTGGCGCCGTGGCGACGTATCCCGGCGCAGCGTTGTAGTCGACGAGACCCGTGCGATGCCGGAGGAGATGGCGGACGGTGAGGCCGGGGGGAAGTGGCGCATTGATCGCACTGAGCGGCGCGAGTGGCGCATCGAGGGAGATGGTGCCCAGCTCGACCTGGCGGAGGATGAGTGCCGCCGTGATCGTCTTCGTGACGCTGAGGCTGCGGTATCGCTGCGTCGGGTCGGGGGCGGCGCCGCCGTTGCGGGCCGAACCCGTCCAGGATTGGCCATACTGGCGAATGGTGACGGACATCGCCCCCAGATCGGTGCGCGACGCCGTCCACCGCTCAAGGAGCTCCTGCAACTCCGTGGCGCTCAGGGGACCGCTTGCTGCGGGCGTGGCGAGGATTGGGTCGGCGATCGGCTGCGGTGCGGAGATCGTGATGCCGGCCACTTCGGTCCGAACCGACGACGTCGACGGCGGAGCAGAAACGGCCGAACGCGCCAAACGTTGCGCCGTCAGCCGGGCCGCCTGTTCCTCGCGGCGTTGTGCAATGCGCTCCGTCCGGAGCTGGGCCTTTTCGGCCTGACGTCGTCGACGGGCGACCTGCGCCGCAGCTCGCCGCTGGGCCGCCGTGGTCGAGACAACGGTTACCGGGCTCGTAGCGGTCCGATGCACTGAGCCCGCCCGGACCGGGACTGTCGTGACCGAGGGGACCGGTGAAACCTCGGCAGCTCCAGCGGGGGAACCGGCCAAAACGAGAGACAGGACGGCCAGAACCGCCATTCGCGCTGTTCGCCCGGCTGTTGGCGTCACCCGACAACGATGCCACGTGCCGGCTGTCACGTCTGTAGACAGCGGTCAGATTGAGCCGAACGCCCCATCAAGATGTGACGCCGCAGACGCAACGGTGACCCGCGTCCGGATACCGGCGCTGCCTGCTGACCCACCGCCACTAGCGTTTCAGCACCCTTTCAAAAACAGAACGCGTACCCGAATGACCTCCGAAGCTGCCACCGACGTCCCTGCCCCCGCTCACTCCGATTTCATCCGTGAGCAGGTTCGTCGCGACATTGCAGACGGCCGCAACGGCGGACTCGTGGCCACCCGTTTCCCGCCCGAACCCAACGGCTACCTCCATATCGGTCATGCCAAGGCCATCTGTCTGAACTTCGGTCTCGCTGAGGAGTTTGGCGGCACGTGCAACCTGCGGATGGACGACACCAACCCGCTCACCGAGAGCACCGATTTCGTCTCCGGGATCACGGAGGACCTCCGCTGGCTCGGTTTCGAGTGGAACGGCGACGTGAGGTATGCCTCCGATCAGTTCGAGCAGCTCTACGAGTGGGCGCGGCTGTTGATCTCCAAAGGCGTGGCCTATGTCGACGATCAGGACGCCGAGACCATCGCCGCGACCCGCGGGTCGATCACTGAGCATGGCGTCAACTCGCCGTTCCGGGACCGCTCGGTCGACGAGAATCTCGATCTTTTTAGCCGTATGCGCGCTGGTGAGTTCGCTGACGGTTCGCGGGTACTGCGGGCAAAGATCGACATGGCTCATGTGAACGGTCAGATGCGCGACCCGATCATGTACAGGATCCGTCACGCTCACCACCACCGCTCCGGTGACGCATGGCCGATCTACCCCACCTACGACTGGGCGCACGGGCAGTGTGACGCAGCCGAAGGGATCACGCATTCCATTTGCACGCTCGAGTTCGACGCGCACCGTCAGCTCTATGACTGGTTCCTGGATCAACTCGACCTGCCCGGCCATCGTCCGGCGCAGTATGAGTTCTCGCGACTCAACCTGACCCACATCGTGATGTCGAAGCGCAAGCTTGCTCAACTCGTACGCGAGCATACGGTTGAGGGGTGGGACGATCCGCGCATGTCCACCCTCCGCGGCATGCGCCGCCGGGGCTACCCTCCCAGCGCGATCCGGGCGTTCTGTGCCGAGGTCGGCGTGTCGAAGGTCAACTCGACGAATGAGATCGAACTGCTTGAATCGTTCGTGCGCGACGAGCTCAACCGGACCTCACTCCGGCGCATGGCGGTGCTCCGTCCTCTTCGCGTGGTGATCGAGAACTTCCCCGACGGAGAGGTCGAGTGGCTCGACGCCGTCAACAATCCGGAGAACGAAGCCGACGGAAGCCGCAAGGTTCCGTTCTCGAAGGTGATCTACCTCGAGCGCGACGACTTCATGGAGGAGCCGGCGCCCAAGTTCTACCGGCTCGCGCCCGGTCGAGAGGTGCGTCTTCGCTATGCCTACTTCCTTCGCTGCACCGACGTGATCAAAGACGCCGACGGCGAGATCGTCGAACTCCGTGCCACCTACGACCCCGCGACGGCCGGCGGCCAGGCCCCCGACGGCCGCAAGGTGAAGACCACGCTGCACTGGGTGTCGGCCGATCATGCCGAGGAATGTGAGGTGCGGCTCTACGAGCGCCTGTTCACCGAGGCCTATCCCGACGCCCACGAGGGACGCGATCCGCTCGACTTCGTCGACCCGAACTCGGTCGCTGTGAGCACCGCGCTGTGCGAGCCGGCGCTCGTCTCCGCAGGTCCGGGGGAGCGGGTCCAGTTCGAACGGCTCGGCTACTTCTGTGCCGATGATGTCCGTCCACGGGTCTTTCATCGCACCGTAGGTCTCAAGGACGAGTGGGCGCGGGTGCAGAAGCGGGGCTGAGCCTCCGCGTCGGCGTCCGGGCCGGCCGGAGGAACCCAGGAACCGATGATCGGTCGGATTGTTCGCCTCTGGTGCGGCGGCGGTCACGACACTCGTGGTGCGAGCGGCGGCGCGGCGCAGAGCCGATCAAGCAGAGCGCTATGATCTCGGGGCCATTGGGGAATGGTGTAATTGGCAACACGGCAGTTTCTGGTTCTGCAATTTGGGGTTCGAGTCCCTGTTCCCCAGCCATCCGACCCCGGTCGGCTGACAAAAGGTCCGGTTCGCCGGATGCAGCACGGCCCCATCGTCTAGTGGCCTAGGACATCACCCTCTCAAGGTGGAGGCACGGGTTCGAATCCCGTTGGGGCTGCCACAAAGCAGCAAGTCGGCGCAGCGAGTCAAGGCCGGTCTTCGGACCGGCTTTTTCGTTCTCCGCCCTTGAGTCGCTCGACGGATTGATCGTGCTGGCCGAGATTCAGAGGCGGCCGGAGCTGTTCGCGGTGTTGCGGGGTCTGATCGATCGACACCCAGCCCGTCGCTCTTTGGTACTCGGGAGTGCTGCGCCGGAGTTGTTGCGTCAGTCGTCGGAGTGCGGCGGCCGCCTGCGAACACCGTGTTTGAACGTTCCTCGCGTCGGGTACGTCGTCCCTCTCGGGCGCGGTGTCCGGCCGCGGCCGACGCGGCGGGAACGGTCCCCGCTCCCTGCTGCTGGCTCTCGACCAGCAGGTGCACGTCATCCACTGCGCTGTGCCAGACACCGAACTGAACCTACCGACAAGGAGAGTCCCATGCTTACTGGAGTCCGCACCCACATCATTCTCGATTCCTCACCCGATTCGTTTGCCCTTCGAAGCCTGCAACATGAACATGGGGGCGTTGATGTCGTGGTGCTCGACAACGGGCACATCGTCGTCACCTCGTTCGTGAAGGTCTCAATGCATCAGCCCGACCTGTGTCGGAGCCTTCGTGACGCCTCGACGCTCCAACGTTCTGATCTCGACGCGCTGGTGCAACGGAACACTCGGCACGCAACGTGAGCAAGGGGCGAAGCGAACGCGAGGACACGGTGAACAAGGTCGACGCATCGCCGCGGCCGAACCGCACTTCTGTCGCCGACGAAACAATCGTGCGTTTCATCGGCAATCCCATCCTTGTCGCAACGGACTTCCCATCATTGGTCAACGTCGTCTTCAACCCGGCAGCGGTCCTGCTGGGGTCGGCAACGGTCCTCCTCGTTCGGGTCGAAGATCGCGCCGGTCTCTCCCACCTTCATGTTGCCCGCTCGGAGAACGGTTTTACCGATTGGACCATTGATCCGATACCGGTACTGAGCCCGGTGCCGGGCGACCACCACAGTGCCTGGGGCTTCGAGGATGCGCGAGCCGTCTGGGTACCGGAACTCGATCGGTTCGCCATTACCTGCACGGCCTACGGACCAGCGGGCCCGAGCGTGCACCTCGCTTTCACCAACGACTTCGTCCAGTTCGAGCATGTGGGAACCGTTTTGCCTCCCGAGGACAAGAATGCCTCGCTGTTCCCGCGGCGCTTGAACGGGATGTGGGTCATGCTCCATCGTCCGGTAATGGGCGCAGAGCGGCGAGCCGACATTTGGCTGTCGCGCTCGGCAGATCTCGTCGGGTGGCGTGCCGCCGAACCCGTAATGTCGTGCCGTGTTGGGGCATGGTGGGACGCTCAACGGATCGGCTTGGGTCCGCCGCCGATTGAGACCCCGCAGGGATGGCTGATGATCTACCACGGGGTGAAGCAGAGCGTTTCCGGGGCGATTTATCGAGTAGGGGTCGCGCTCCTCGATCTCGAGGATCCAAGCATCGTCCGGCGGCGCTGCACGAACTGGCTGCTCGGACCGGAGGCGCCGTACGAGCGAGTGGGTGACGTCGGCAACGTCGTTTTCCCCTGCGGCGCGACCGTGGGTGCCGACGGCGAACTTCGGATCTACTATGGCGCCGCCGACACCTCGGTTTGCGTGGCGACGTCCTCCGTCGACGCCCTACTTGCGGTGCTCGCCGCCGACGAGTGCGCCGTC
>JANOHI010000412.1:0-12760 GCA_031406385.1 Acidimicrobiia bacterium | reverse complement strand
GGTTCCCGTGGCGTCTCGGGTGCACCACGACTTCACGCGAGTCAACGAAACAGTGGGTCGCCGTCCCCAGGTGTCATGACCCGAAACCGGCAAGGGCGGATCTACCGGGATCCGGACACGTGTAGACCTTCTTCGATGATCCGAAGAGCGCTCGGGTGGGCGTTTCGCTCCCGTGTCGCCAACCACCCCTACATCCGGTCGAAGTCCGGGGCGCGATGCTCCCGACGCGCGATCCCGGCCTCTTTCGGGTTACCGGTCTGGACGGCCAGGATCTGCGTTCGGTTCTCGATCTCCTTGGCGTGACGGAGGCTCGGCGCATCGAGCGCGACGTTCAGTCCGAGCTTGGTCTGCCACACGCCGAACTCATTGTTCGCGGCGATCCGCCTGGCGACGGTGAGAGCGGCGTCGAGTAGGTCCGGTTGTGGCACGACCTCGTGCACCAGGCCGATCCGGTAGGCCTCGGTCGCATCGATGATCCGACCGCTGAGCATCATCTCTCGAGCCCGTCCGGCACCGACGATCTTCGGCAGCAGATAGCTCGTCCCCATGTCGAGAGACGAGAAGCCTGCGGTGATGAACGCCGATCCGAACCGTGCCGACTCCGAAGCTATGCGCACATCACAATGCAGGGCGTAGGCCAACCCGCCACCCACGGCTGCTCCGTTGACGGCGGCGATGACCGGCACCGACAGTTCGTAGAGACGTGTCATCTGATCCGCGAGCCGAACCTGACCGTCGTAGGACGTCTTCAGCGCTGTGCGCGACGGTTTCGTCCACGCAGCCCCGGTACCGCTCAGATCCGCGCCCGCACAGAACGCCCGACCGGCTCCGGTGACGATCACGGCACGGAACTCCCCCGACGCCTCGATCTCGTCGAGGGCAGCATCAAGGTCGTCGAGCAGGGTGCCGTCGATGGCGTTGAGCAGATCGGGTCGGTTCAGCGTGACGAGGGCAACTTCGGGTTCCAGGGTCTCGAGCAGCACGGCAGCCATGGCGGATGAGAGTAGATGGGAGCGCAGCGATCCGAACACTCGGGCCCCACGAATGGCGGGCCAACGGGGCACCGCATCGTGACCTTCGCCCCTACCGCTCGACGGCCATTTGGTTCACCGTGAAGGACAGTCGGCTGGCCTTGTGCGCACTCCGAGGTCGGCACGATTCGGACAACCAGGAGACCAAACATGGCACCGACGGACACCCTCGTCACCCAATCCACGGCACCAACACGGACGAGCGCGGCGAGCACCATCGACGCCAGCAAAGTCTACGGATCCGACGACAGCGAGGTGACCGCGGTGGACCACGTCACCGTTGCCTTCGAGACGGGTCGCTTCAGCGCCATCATGGGACCCTCCGGTTCGGGCAAGTCGACGCTCATGCACTGCATGGCCGGTCTCGATCCGCTCACGTCCGGACAGGCGTTCATCGGCGACGTCGACCTCACCACGCTCCACGACAAGCAACTGACGAAGCTGCGTCGGGACAAGGTGGGCTTCGTCTTCCAGTCGTACAACCTGGTCCCGAGCCTGTCGGCATTGGAGAACATCACCCTTCCCGATCTTCTTGCCGGCCGCAAGCCCGACCAGGCGTGGCTCGACCGGGTCGTGCAAACCGTCGGATTGGCTGACCGGCTGACTCACCGCCCCTCTGAACTGTCCGGCGGTCAGCAGCAGCGCGTGGCGGTCGCCCGAGCCCTCGTCGCCCGACCCGAGATCATTTTTGCCGACGAACCGACCGGCAACCTCGATAGCCATGCCAGCACCGAGATCCTCGAATTCATGCGTCGCGCTGTGATCGACCTCGGGCAGACCATCGTGATGGTGACCCACGATCCGGTCGCCGCATCGTTCTCCGATCACATCGTCTTCCTCGCCGACGGGCGCGTGGTCGACGAGATGGACCAACCAACCGCGGAACGTGTGCTTGACCGCATGCGCCAATTCGGGTCGTGATCTCCCATGCTCCGCATTGCTCTCAAGTCCGCGTTGTTCAACAAGCGACGCCTGGTCGGCACCGGCCTGTCCATTGTCATCGGCATCGCGTTCCTGGCGGGAACGTTGGTGTTCACCGACACCATCGGCCGCACGTTCGACACGCTCTTCGCCGACGTCTACAAGACCACCGACACCTACGTCCGCTCCAGCAGTGAGATCGACGTCGGCTTCGGCCAGAAGCTCTACGACCGCCTGCCGGAGTCGATCCTCGCCGAGATCAAGGCCGTGGACGGCGTTGACGATGCGGTTGCGAATGTGGGCGGATTCGCGCGCGTCATCGGCAAGGACGGCAAGCCGATCGGGGTCGACAACGGCTCGCCGAACTTCGGCATGTCGATCACCGACAATCCTTTGGAGGCGTGGCAGAAGGTGGGCGACAGCGTCTACCCGCGTGGCGGCGAACAGATGATGATGGACGCCGGCACCGCGAAGAAGGGCAAGTTCACGCTCGGGGACAAGGTGAACGTCATCAGCCAGGGCGGCAATCGCGTCTTCACCCTCGTCGGCACCGTTCGCTTCGGCAATGCCGATTCCCCGGGCGGATCGACCTTTGCCCTGTTCGACGTGCCCACGGCCCAGTCGTTCGTCGGCAAGACCGGCGAGATCGACGCCGTGCAGGTTGCCGCCGAGCCGGGGGTGACCGAACGCACGTTGGCTGACCGAGTGCAGAAGGCGCTCGGTCCCGACACAACGGTCCTGACCGGCGCCGAGATCACCAAGGAGAGTCAGAACGCGGTCGGCGATGCGCTGAGCTTCATCAACATCTTGTTGCTCGTGTTTGCCGCCGTCGCCCTGTTCGTCGGGTCGTTCATCATCTACAACACGTTCTCGATCATCGTCGCCCAGAAGCAACGGGAGAACGCCCTCCTGCGTGCGGTGGGGGCGAGCCGAGGACAGATCATCTCTTCGATACTCGTCGAGTCCGTCATCGTCGGATTGATCGCGTCGGCCGTCGGGTTCGTCGCCGGCATCGGCATGTCGACGGTGCTGAAGAACCTCATGGCCACGTTCGGCATCGACATCCCGGCCGGTGGTGTCGTGCTCTTGCCGAGGACGGCAATCGTCTCGTTCGCAGTCGGTGTTGTCATGACCGTGTTCGCCGCCGTGTCGCCATCGGTACGAGCATCAAGGGTGGCGCCGGTGGCGGCGATGCGCGACGTTGCCCTTGACAAATCGGCCACGTCGAGAGGGCGGCTCATCGCCGGCCTACTCGTGTCGTTCGTCGGCGCGTTGCTCGTGGTCGTCGGCCTGACCGGCAACGTGCGCCAGCTCGGCTTGGGGGTCCCGTTGCTGTTCATGGGCATCTTTGTCCTCGGCCCGCTGATCGCCCGACCCGTCGCCGGTTTCATCGGCGCTCCGCTCCCCCGGGTCGTGGGCATGACCGGCACCCTGGCCCGACAGAATTCGATGCGCAATCCGAAGCGCACTGCCCGCACTGCGGCAGCGCTCATGGTCGGCGTCTCACTCGTCACCGGGATCTCGGTGCTGGCGGCGTCGGTGACAAGTTCGGTGCGTTCGATCATCGGCGACCAGTTTGTCGGTGACTTCGTCGTCAACACCCGCACCCAGGGTTTCGGGGGTCTTCCGCCCGAGCTCACCCAGAAGCTGAACGCGCTTCCCGAGGTCGGGAGCGCCAGCAGCCTCCAGCTCGGGTACGGGAACGTGGAGGACAGGACCAAAGCCAGCGCCTTGTCCGTCGTTGACCCCAAGACGATCGGTGATGCCTTCGACATGAAGTTCATCAGCGGAAAAGCGAGCGACCTCACGGCGACGGGCATCCTCGTCAGCGAGAAGCGGGCGAAGAAGGACGGCCTCACCGTTGGGGCAACCGTCAATCTCCGACTGCTCGATGGCGTCAAACGCCCGTTGCGAGTCCAGGGCGTTTATCAGAAGGATGAGCTCGCCGGTCCGTACACGATCAGCGAAGAGCTCTTCCGCAGCAGCGGCGCTGATCTCTTCTCGTTCGCCGTGTTCGGCACGAAAGCACCTGGCATCAGTGAGGCCAAGGCGATGAGTGCCGTCGAGAGCGTCACCAGGGACTACCCGACCGGCAAGCTGCTCAGCCGCTCGTCGTACATCGATGAGCAGTCGAAGCAGATCAACCAGTTCGTCAACCTGATCTACGGGCTTCTCGCGCTGGCCGTGATCATCGCCATCTTCGGCATCACCAATACCTTGAGCCTCTCGGTCTACGAACGGACGCGCGAGCTCGGTCTTCTTCGAGCCGTTGGGGCCTTCCGATCGCAGGTGCGGTCATCGGTGCGTTGGGAGTCGGTCATCACGGCGCTGCTCGGCACGGCGCAGGGCATCGTGATCGGGATCCTGCTCGGCTATGCCGTGATCATCTCTCTGCGCGACGAGGGCCTTCGGTCCTTCACTATTCCGGTCACCACGCTGATCGTGGTCGTCGTGCTCGCCGTGATCGCCGGAATCGTCGCGGCCATCCGGCCGGCCGGACGTGCTGCCAAGCTCAACATCTTGGAGGCGCTGGCCCGCCACTGACCGCCATGTGGTCGTGAGACCCAGCGGCCGCGATGCTCAGCGGAAACGGGTGCCGTCGAAGCGGAACGTCTGCGGCGTCGAGACGCCATTGGCGCAATCGGTCACGTGCAGCCGCACGACACCGTTCGTCGAGCTGAGTCGAAGCGGCGGGTCGGGCGGACACGGCGACTCCACCGCTTCGTTGATCGTTCGGGCACCGTTGAGCACGGCGGAGAAGGCGTTGGTCAACGCGGTGCCCTTGAGCCGCCACAGCGTCGTCTCCGTTCCCCCACCACCCGATTCGTTCATCGCCGTGTGGTCGACCACCACACCGATCGTGCCGTCCGGGAAGCGGAGCACCTCGCGGCGTAGTCCGGGCGAGTAGCGCTCGTCATATCGCTCCGAGAACCCCGCATCGATCAGGGTCGATGCGACCACGGTCGAAGTGGCGGTGCTGACCCGCATGACGACGAGACACGCCCGCGACGATCCGTCACTCCACGCGATCGCCGCGACGAGACGTCGACTCCCGGCTTTCCACGGCCCGGCCGAGTCCGTCACGGGAGCCGCACAGGTCCGCTTGGCCAACGCCAGAGCCGATCCAGGAACGGCGGCTCCAACAGCACCGGCGGCCAGCACCGCGTGGAGGATCACGACGAGGAGAAGCGACCGTCCGACGGTGGGTCGGAACCGACTGCGAACAACTGTGGACACCCACCCATCTTCACCGAGCGCGTGCGACGAGCGGTTGATCGTCGACGTGCAGCAAACTGAAGCGGTGTGGCTGGGGACCGACGACCTTGTTTCATGGATTCGACGGGAGCTCGGCGCGAGCGAGGCTGCGGTCGTCGGCCGACTCGAAGGTTCCAGCTCGGCAACGGTCTACGAAGTGCGGATCGGGTTTCCGAGAGGCGTCGGGCAACTCGCCGTTGCGAAGGTGTTCAACCGCGACGTGCTCTCGACGTCCGACGCCATGCATCACGTGGCCGACGAGGCGGATCGCCTCGGCCGGGCGACGACCGCAGCGCTCCCCGCGCCGGAGGCGCTGACGTGGGACGCATCGGGAACGTCCGTCGGTGTCCCGGTGATCGTGATGAGTCGACTCGCCGGAGCGCCCCTCCCCCGACCAACGGTCCCTGGCTGGGTCGAGGGCTTCGCCTCGACACTGGCGCGCATCGCGAATGCCGACGTCGACGTGCGCGACCTGCCGGTCGCGACGTCGTGGCGAGAACCGAACCTCTCCCGTCCGGATTGGTTCACCGACGACGCGCTGTGGGTCGACGCCACGACCCGGGCGGACGCCGGGCTCACCGGGTCGACCGACGGATTCATCCATCGCGACTTCCATCCACTCAACGTGCTGTGGGACCACGGTTCGGTCTCGGGCGTGGTCGATTGGCTGCATGCCTGTCGCGGACCGATCGAGCTCGACATCGCCGCCTGTCGCGTGAACCTTGCGTTGACAGCAGGCGTCGACGCCGCGGACGAGTTCACCCGGGCCTGCCAACGTGGCGGTCTCGGCGACTACGACCAGGTGCACGACCTGGAGAAGACCCTCAGCCTCGCGGCGTACAGCGAAGTCCTGCTGACGGGAAACGGTGTCGGAGCAGACGTCACGCTCGACGGTGTTCGCCAGGTGATCATCGAGATGACGCGAGACGCGCTGCGCGGCAAACGCGCTCGTTGACGGTCGAGCCGATGGGCCGACGACGCTTGGGTGCAAGGATGACGCCATGTTGCGATGGGCGATCGTGGGGACCAGCTTCATCTCGGACACCATGGCCACGGCCATAGAAGCGAGCCCCGGCTCCGTCGCCACCGTGGTGGTTGGGCGGGACGCGGGACGTCTCGAGGCGTTCCGTGATCGACATGGCATTGACCGAGCCGTGACGAGTCTCGAAGCCGCGCTCGCGTCGCCTGATGTCGACGTCGTCTACGTCGGGACGCCCAATCATGTCCATCACGAGGCGACGATCCTCGCCGCTGCCGCCGGCAAGGCCGTCCTCTCCGAGAAGTCGCTCACGGTATCGATGGAGCAGGCACACGCGCTCGTTGCATCCGTCCGGGACACCGTCTTCTTCGTCGAAGGACTCATGTACCTCGCCCACCCGGTGATCGCCCGCTTCGTCGACGCGCTTCGCGACGGACGGCTCGGCACGCTGAAGGCTGTGCACGCGGGCTACGCCGCGAACATCGCTCATCTGGTCAACCCCGATGGCCGGGGCGCGATCTTCAACCTCGGGTGCTACCCCGCTTCACTGGTCCAGATCGTGGTCGACGCCATGGGCGGTGATGGAACGTTTTCCAAGCGTGAGTTGACATCGTGCGGGATCAGCTCGGACACCGACGGCAACGTCCCCGAGTCTTCCGTCGCTGTTCGGTTCTCCACCGGCGTCCTGGCGACGATTCACACCGCCGAGACGTACGGCAACGTCTCGCGCTTCGAAGTACACGGCACGAACGGTGCGCTGACGTTTCTCACCAATCCGTGGCTTCCGGGGCGCGGCGACAACTCGTTCGTGTGGCGTCCCTACGACGGCGACCCGCAGACGATCGTCGTGACCGATCCGCTCGACGCGTTCGACCATCAGGTGCGCATGGTCGAGGCCAACGTCGCCGCCGGTCGCCTGGAGGCTCAGCGACCGAGCCCGCGGCTCGACGACTCTCTCCGCCTCATGCAATTCCTCACCGAGTGGGAAGCGGCGGCGCGCGGCTAGCCCCGAAACCCGCGCCGAGATTGGTGCCTGGGTCGCTCCAGGAGCGACCCAGCGCACACTCTCCCCTCGCGCGTACGAGTTGTTTACTGCCTGGGGTCAGGGTTGCCCGGGCGAGACCAGACCGGTTTCGTAGGCGGCGACGACCAGTTGAGCCCGGTCGCGTGCAGTGAACTTTGTGAGCAGATGGCTGACATGAGTCTTGGCGGTGGCGTGGCTCATGAAGAGTTCGTCGGCAAGTTCGGCGTTGGAGAGTCCCCTGGCGACGGCGGCGAGAACTTCGCGTTCGCGAGCGGTGAGTTGTCGGAGTCGGGGATCGTCGGCCATCGCTATCGGTCTCCGAACGAAATCCTCGATCAGCCGACGGGTGATGCTGGGGGCCAGGAGTGCTTCTCCGGCGGCGACCACCCGAACTGCTGCAAGCAGTTCGGGCGGGAGTGTGTCCTTGAGGAGAAAGCCGGATGCGCCGGCCCGAAGTGCTTCATGGACGTAGGCGTCGAGGTCGAAGGTGGTGAGCATGAGGATGCGCACCGCACTCAGCGTTGGGTCGGCGGTGATCACTCGCGTGGCTTCGAGTCCGTCCATCTCGGGCATCCGGATGTCCATCAGGATCACGTCCGGCCGCTCGCGTTTGGCCAGCTTGACGGCTTCGTAGCCGTTGGCCGCTTCTCCGACGACGTCGATACCGTCCTCGGCCCGGAGCAGCGCGAGGAACCCGCTTCGTACGAGCGCTTGATCGTCGGCGACGGCCACTCGGATCGATGGAGTCATCGCCGCGCTCCAGGCGTGGTGCCGCCGACCGCCTCGAGCGTGGACGAAATCGGTGAGTAGTTCGACGCTTCCGTCGGGTTGCGGAGATGCTTGAGCAACCGTCGGAGGTCGTTGAGTGCATCGCGACTGATCGTCGATATGGCGCGAAGGGCATCGCCGGTGGCGTCGGCATCGCTGTCGACAAGACGCGCACCGGTTTCGGCGTGGCGAGCGATCGTGTCGATGGACCGGGTGAGGACGCTGCGAAGTTCGTCAGCGATGCGGAGCCGCTCGTTCGTCAGGATGAGATGGGAATGTCGTGTGCGTGCAGCGGCATCGATCTGCCGTTCGTTCAGCTCGGTGGCTCGTCGACTCCTGTCGCGTCGCATGACGTGTCCGGTGATGCCCGACCCGACGAAGAACAGGCTCGCCCAGACCGCTCCGGCGGAGCTCAGGTCCGGCGGCTTCGACAGGGCAACGATCGTGATCCCGCTAGTGTCCCAGCGGCCGCACTGACGACTCGCGGACGCGTGGCATGGGTAGTAACCGAATAGAGCCCGATCAGCAGGACCAACGTGAGGACCCCGAACTGGTAGTCGCCGATGATCAACACAAGACCGAGAAGCCAGGCAAGCGCGTACGAAACTGTCGGGTACCTTCGCCGGAACGCGAGCGTCGCAGCACATCCGAGACGGAGCGACAACGCCCAGACATCGTTCGGCGTGAAGTCCGGTCCGCCGGGTGTTGGGTGGGACGCGATCACCTCGAGGATGGCTATCGCCGCCATCAGCATCGCTAGTGCTGCGTCCCAGGTCGGCGGGGAGAGTCGTCGACGATCGGGGTTTGGCTCGAGGTCGACCGGGAGATCCGTCGCTTGATGGGTGGGTTGTATCGGTCTGGTTCCGGTTCGGGTGTCGAGTGTGGCTCTCACCCGAAACCCACCACCGGGCCTCGGACCCGCGTGGATGTCGCCGCCGTACATTTGAGCTCGTTCTCGCATTCCTACGAGCCCGTTCCCCCCGCCGTGGGTGGCGGCCTCGTGGACCGTGACACCACGACCGTTGTCATCTACCGTCAGACCGATGAGGTCGTCCGTCGCCTGGATGGTCACCGTCGCGGCGACCGGACTTCCCGCATGGCGAACGATGTTGGTGAGTGCCTCTTGCACGATTCGGTATGCGGCAAGCGATACCCCGGCGGGGACGGTTTCCAGTTCACCTTCGATGCTCAGGGTGACGGCGAGATCGGAGCTGCGGATCTGATCGACGAGTGTTGCGATCGTCGCAATGGACGGTGCGGTAGTCGAGTCGGAGATCGTGCCGGTTCGCAGGATTCCGACCAATCGGTCGAGTTCGATCCCGGTGCTGTCACAGGTGCTCCGGATTGCATCGAGCGACCGGGCCGCCTCGGCCGGTCGACGGTCGATGAGGTGCGCACCGATCCCCGCTTGCACGGCGATGACACTCAGCGAGTGCGCGACCACGTCGTGGAGCTCCTGGGCCATGCGAAGGCGTTCGTCGGCGGCCTCCACTTCGGCGGTCTCGATCGCTGCTGCTGCTCGTTCGATGGCGATCTCTGCGTCGCGGTGGTCGCTCGCTCGTTTGCGGCGGACCGCAAGACCGGAGGCGAACGCCACGATCAGGAACAACAATCCGAGCAGGGGAACAGCCGTCAGCAGGACGGTCCCGGTAGCAAGGAGGACAACGTAGAAGGCCCCCATCAGCGCAATGCCTCGCACGGCCAGTCGCCACGGGAGGTAGGCGGCGACGCTATAGAGCGTGATCAGCACGGCGAAGAACGCCACGGTGTCGCGCTGGTGGGAGAACTCGATCGGGAGTATCAGCAGGAGAGCTGATGCGAGCACCCGCAGCGGCCAGCGGCGCCGCCCGACGAGCGCCACACACACGGCGATTGTCACGACCCAACCGACCCAGTTGTCGGGCCCGAAGAGATGGGCATCGGCGTCTTGGACATCAATCCGGGTGACGAGCGCCACCAGAGCGACAACGACCATCGAACCGGCAAGCGCATAGTCCCAGGCATGGGCGCGCAGATCGCGACGAAGGATGCGATCGAACCTCATCGGTTGACCGTAGACCCTGACGGCAAGAGGCACATCGGTCTACAGGATGAGATCGCCATGCGCCTGCCGGGCGAGAGTGGGCGCACAGGGTTCAATCTGCCGGCTCGAGCGAACGCCCCAAAGCCCGATGTGCCAGCCCGACTCCGGAGCGCATCGTGGTTGACATGACCACCACGACAACTCTCGCCCCACCCGTCTTCGCCTCGGCACAACGTCGCATCGTCGCCCGCGCTGTCGATGTGACGAAGATCTACGGCGCACACGACGCCATCGTCCATGCCCTCGACGGTGTCAGCGTCGGCTTCGATGCCGGCCGGTTCACGGCCCTTATGGGCCCATCCGGATCAGGGAAGTCCACCCTCCTGCATTGCCTCGCCGGGCTCGACACCGTGACCTCGGGTTCGATCCGCATCGGGGACATCGACCTGGCAACGCTGCACGACGCCGAGCTCACCCGGCTTCGTCGTGACCGGATCGGCTTCGTCTTCCAGTCGTTCAACCTGATCCCCACATTGAACGCCTTGGAGAACATGACCCTTCCGATGTCACTGGCCGGGCGCAAACCCGACCCGGCCTGGCTCGACCACATCATCGACACGGTCGGGTTGCGCACCCGGTTGACGCACCGTCCGTCGGAGTTGTCCGGAGGTCAGCAGCAGCGCGTCGCCGTGGCCCGTGCGCTGGCCTCTCGGCCCGAGATCATCTTCGCCGATGAGCCAACCGGCAATCTCGACTCTCACGCGGGTGCCGAGATCTTGACGTTCTTGCGCAACGCCGTGCGCGAACTCGACCAAACCGTCGTGATGGTCACCCACGATCCGACCGCCGCAGCGTACGCCGATCGGGCCGTGTTCCTCGCCGACGGCCGGATCGTTGGCGATCTCGTCGATCCGACCGCCGCAATCGTCCTCGACTTCTTCAAGCAGGCCGGGAGCTGAGCCACCATGGCGACGCCCCACGAGATGAAGACGACGGACACGGGCCGTCGTTTCGCGGCCTTCGGCAACCGGAACTTCCGGTTGTACTTCGTCGGCCAGACGATTTCGAGCATCGGGTCGTGGACGCATGCCCTTGCGGTCACCTGGCTTGTCTTGGAGTTGACGAACCGCAGCGACCGGCTCGGCGTCACGATGGCCTTGCAGTTCCTACCGTTGCTCTTGTTCGGTGCATCTGCCGGCGTACTGGCCGACAGGTTCGACAACCGCCGCATCCTCGTCGTGACGTCAGCGGTGTCCGGTCTACTGGCTGCGACGTTCGCCGTCGTAGCCCTGTCGAGCCACATCACGATCTGGTGGATCTATGCACTGACCCTCGTGTTCGGCATCGCCTTGGCGGTCGAGCGCCCTGCGATGCAAGCGATCCTGTACGAACTCGTGGGACCGCAACTGCTCCCCAGCGCGGTCGCGACCAACAGCACGATCGCCTCGGTTTCACGACTCATCGGCCCGGCGCTCGCCGGTGCTCTGATCGCGACGGTCGGTGTCGAAGCCTGTTTCGTCGTGAACGCGGCGTCGTACGTCGTCGTCATCGGTGCGTTGCTCGCGCTGCGCTCAGCTGAACTCGTTCATCGGCCAGCCATCGGTCGGGCGAAGGGAAAGCTTCGCGAAGGCTTCGCTTACGTGCGCACCAACCGCGATGTTGCTCGGCCGTTGCTGGTCATGAGCATCGTCGGCACCGTCGCCTACAACTTTCCGACCACGTTTCCGTCGATGGTGCGCTTCGGGTTCCACCGGGGTGCGGGATCGGTGGGCATCGCCATGAGTGTCAGCGCGATCGGCTCGATCGTGGGTGGCATCTACATCGCCGGGGTCAAGCCGCACCCTCGTCGAACCCTGGCGATTGCCCTGGCTGGATTCGCCATGTCCTGCCTCGCCCTGTCCGTCGCGCCCGGGTTCTGGTCCTTCGTCGCCATGAGCGTCGTCCTCGGTTTCGCCTCGGCGTCGTTCCAATCCGTCACGACGGTCGTGCTCCAACAGGCCACCGAAGCGTCGATGCAAGGACGGGTCATGGCCCTTCACCAGATGGCTTTGTTCGGGACGACACCGTTCGGCGCACTGTTCGTCGGATGGGTCATCCAGGCCACCTCGGCTCGGGTGCCGTTCGCCCTCGGTGGCGTCACCGCCCTGGCCTGCGCGGTCGCGGTCTACGGCCCGCATCGTCGAGTTCGACAGGCCAACCGACCTGGTTCGACCACAGCTTGTCCCCCGACAACCGACGTACGGCCCGACTCGGCTCCCGTGCTCATCCACTCCACCTGAACGAAAGACGACACCACCATGATTGCCAAGCTCACCATCAAGCAGCTCGCCGCCAACAAGATGCGGCTCCTCGCCACGTCGTTCGCGATCATCCTCGGGGTGGCGTTCCTCTCGGGGACCCTCATCCTCACTGACACCATCCGTGGCACCTTCGACTCCCTGCTCGCGAAAGCGGACAAAGGTACGGACGCTTACATCCGGGCGGCAAGCCCGCTCGAGCGTGGCTACGGGGAGAGCAGCCGACCACTCGACGCGGCCCTCCTCGACACCGTACGCGGCATCGACGGCGTCGGCCAGGCCAGCGTTCAGGTCTCCGGCTACGCCCAGATCCTCGATCACGCCGGCAAAGCAGTGGGCACCGCACAAACCGGCGTCCGCGGGATGAATTGGGTGACAGTCCCCGCACTCAACCCCTTCACCATCGTTTCCGGGCGAGCGCCGCTTCACTCAAAGGCGAAGTGGTGGCAGTTCGCCCCTTGG
>JANOHI010000394.1:0-7346 GCA_031406385.1 Acidimicrobiia bacterium | reverse complement strand
GAAAAGCGAGAAATGCCTTTGACGACGATCCGGTGTGGAGCGGAAAGGCACGGCCGAGCGGAACGGTCATCTTGACCTCGCGGCCGGGTAGCACCTGGGCAACGTAGGCGCGGGTGTTGCCTGATCGTATGGACAGCGTCGACGTTTCGTTGGTGGCGTCGCTCAGTGCGTTGAGTTCGGGTTGGGCAAGGTCTCGGACGTCGAGCTTGTCGAGGTAGGAGAGCCCGATGGCGAGTGCCGCCGGTCCGAGGCTGTAGCGGCGCGTGTCCTCGTGGACCTCCAGAAGGCCTTTGCCCCGCAGCGACGAGACGATCCGGTGAACCGCCGCCTTCGACAGCTTGAGTTCGTTCGCGATCTCGGTCACGCCCAACGTTGGCGCACGTCGGCGCGTGAACAGCATCAGGACGTCGATCGCCCGTTCAACAGTGGCGATCGTCTGCGATCCTCGCGGGCTCGAGATGGGTCGGGCCTGATCCGCGTCGTCGAACGACACGAGCGGCGCCTCAACCCTCGCGACGGAAGCCGACGTTCACGGGGGGATCCGTGAGTAGGCGCGTGGAGAGAAACTCCCACCAGTCGTCCTGCGAAACTCGCTCGGCCTCCCAGTCGCTGTCCGTCTTCAGATTGGCGAGCGCCTTGCGGTACTCCCCGAATCCGGCCTCGTCGTCGAACGCTGCGTAGTTCTCGATCACGTACACGTCACCGACGACGCTGTAGAACCAACGCACCTCTTTGACCATCGGGAGGTCCTGGTAGAAGAACGACTCTCGGTGCTCCAGCCACTTCCAGAACGCCTTCATGTCCTGGCGGGCGCGGGGCGCCAGCTTCATGCGGTAGTGGAGGTAGATCACCGGGACTCCTAGGTCAGGCCGGGGTCGGGCCGACGTCGACTCAGTGTACGGCCGGGAGGCAGACCGGTCCACTGGACGGAACGCCGTCCCGCCCAGCGGTACGGCCTGGCGGTGCATGGCGTTGGCCGTTCGTCATACGCATGCTCCGAACAGCGGATAGAACAGTCATCAATACCGGCGACCGGGGACCACCCCAAGAACGGACGAGGAGTCCTCATGAGCGAGCACCACACCCTTCCACGCGTCGGCATCTGGATGTTCCCCGATGCGCCGGCCCAGCATCTCCTCGACGCCGTGATCAGGGCCGATCGTGCCGGGATCGACGAATGCTGGATCGCCGACGAAGCGGTGTCCCGTGAGCCGATGGTGGTCTTCGGCGCTGCCGCACCTCAGACCACCCACGTGAAGATGGGCGTCGGCATCACTTCGCCGGTGATCCGCCACCCCGGAGCTATGGCGTCGAGCATCGCCACCCTCGATGAGCTCAGCGGCGGACGGGCCATGCTCGGGTTCGGGGTCGGCGGCGCGTTGTCGCTCGATCCCTTCGGGCTCAAGGCCGAGAAGCCCGTGGCACTCGTCCGGGACGCGATTCGCACCGCTCGATCCGTTATCGAGCGACGACCGTCGGACCTCTACGAACCGCCGGCCCACGCCGCACCCGGTCGCTCCGTTCCGATCTTCGTCGGCTCACGCGGTGAGCAGATCAACACGTTGGCCTCACGAGAAGCCGACGGCGTGTTCCTCTCGTCGTGGGTCCTCGACTCGCTGGGCACTGCGGTCGAATGGGCGCGATCGGTGCGACCGATCCATGTGGCGATGTATCCCTCGATCCGTTTCCGGGCCGACGCGCCGAAGGACCCGACGTCGTTGTGCGGCGTTCCGGCGGCGGTGGCCGCGGGGATGGTGGATCTGGTCGAGCGTCACCGTCCCGAGAGCATCGGTCTCGCCCTCGTCGACGGCGATCCGATCCCCCAGATGGTCGAGTCGGCGCTCGAAGCGATCCGGCTCTACCGAGCAGCCATCAGCGCCCGATAGACGGTCGCCGCGACCTCGGCCCGGTGAGTCGTGCCTCAGCTTTCGCGGAGGACTTCCCAGACCTTCATCTTGCCGTCGCGGAACCACTCCCCCATCTCCGCGTCGACGCGTGTGATGTCCTCCGGAGGGATCGTGTACCAGAGCTCTTCGCTCTCCCAGTGAATGATCGCGTGGACCTGGCCGGGGTTGCCGCGCTCAAGCCACAGTTCCTTCTTGATGAACCCGGGGCGCTGCTCGAGGTACCGACTCCAGGTCTTCTCTTCCACCGCCATCCACTGTTCGCGGATTGCCGGATCGACGTCGAACGTGAGCTGCTCAATGACCATGCCCCAACAGTACCGGTGAGTATCGATGGGATCAATACTCGAGGTGGGCTTGACGCTGTGACGTGCGCAGGCGACGCTGGGCACGAAGCCGCGCCACGAGCCGTGAGGACGCCAGCAAACGATTCGAACGCGACCGTAAGGCTCACGCGCGCTGGGTAAGTTGGGCACGTGGCGAGCCGGATTCCGACGAGCGCAATCCCGTCAAAGGTCTGCCGGTCGTGCGGCCGCACGATCACGTGGCGAAAGGCCTGGGCCCGCACGTGGGATGACGTTCGCTACTGCTCCGACGCGTGTCGTCGCCGTCGCATCACGCCGATCGGCGACAAGCTCGGCGAGGCCATCGTGGAACTGCTGGAGGCCCAGCCCGCCGGCACAACCATTTGTCCATCAGCGGCGGCCAGATCCGTTGGCGGTGACAATTGGCGTGATCTGATGGAGCCCACCCGCGCTGCGGCCCGGCGGCTCGTCGCCGAGGGAGCCGTGGAAATCACCAAGGCCGGAAGAGTTGTCGATCCGTCGACCGCCCGCGGGCCCATCCGCATTCGGCTCACCGCTCGAGTCATCGAGCCGGAACTCGTCCGATCACGGCCGCGCCGTGACATTGACGGTTGAGCCAAGGCCGAACGTAACGTCGGTCACGGTGCCCTTCTCCAACTTGAGTGTTCTTCTGACGCACGTCACCGCAACGGTCTTCATGGCCGGCGTGATCTGGACCATCCAACTCGTCCACTACCCGCTCTTTGCCTACGCCGATCGGGGGCGGTTCACCCCCTTCCACGATGAACACTCGCGGCGCATCACGTGGATCGTCGGCGTGGGCATGGGGTTTGAACTGCTCAGCGCGATTGCGCTCGTTGTGTCGACCCCCGAGCGCGTCGGCCGACCGTTGGTCGTCGTCGCCCTGGGTGTTCTCGTCCTCGTGCACGCCGCCACGATCACGCTCGCGATACCGTCCCACAACACCCTCGGTCGCGGCTGGGACGAGACGGCGCACCGTCGCCTCGTGTCCACCAACTGGGTTCGAACGATCGGGTGGAGTGTCCGGGCCGTGCTGGCGCTCGCCATGGTCGCAAAGTACGTATCACCGCTGCGCCCCTGAATGCAGGTCAGACGCTGCATGCGCCGTGACGCGAACTCGTGTCAGCCCTACATCTCGGAGCGATCGTGCGCCGATCACCACCCGGAACGGGGCAACTACGGGGTGGAGACGATGGGAGTCGAACCCCTGTCCCCCTGTCCGCCACACCTCTGCAGCCATGACCGTAAGGCGCCCGCCACGCTTGAGGGCACCGACCCTGGCGGCCACGAACAACGAACCAGCACAGCGCAGAGTGCTCCCGAATGCGGGTCAATCGTCGTGATAGTCCCCGAGTTCGAACAGAATCTTCTCTCGGGAGTGCTCCCGAACTACACATCGTCTATTCCATCTGCTGGCAATCTCTTCGCCGGCAACATCAAGGAGTCATCATGAACAAATCACGCAAAGTATTCTCGTCAGTCGTTCCGGCGCTGGTCCTGGCCGGTGCGGGCATCTTCGGAGCGGGATCCGCCAGCGCCGGTGGTCGGCCGCTGAACGCCACGTTGGCGGCTTCCAACGAGGTCGGTCCAAGCGGTGACGTCGGTGCGACCGGAACCGCCGCTCTCACCCTCAACCATGGTCAGGGCGAAATCTGTTTCGATTTCGAGTTCAGTGGTCTTAGGTCGGCGCCGACGCGTGCGCACATCCATCGCGGTGTTGTCGGCGTCAATGGTGGAATCGTCGTCGAATTCTACGAGACCGGCCAACCGGCTTTGACTGAGGGTTGTGTGCCTGTGGATAAGGCGCTTGTCAAGGAAATCCGGAAGAATCCGGCGGGCTTTTACGTGAACGTTCACAACACGACTGCAAAGGCTGGTGCTGTGCGCGGGCAGCTTGCATCCTGAGGTACACGCTTCAGGGTGAATCAAACGATCGCATCCTCGAGTTTGGTGTGAATAGCGGGCTTCGCTGGCATCGGCGCGCAGTACGCACGCCTCCTCGTCGGGGCAGTAACCGTCGAGTAGCCGATTCCGCGCGCTGTAGGGCTGGCGGAGATGGTCCACGACCGGACGGGCAGCTCGGTGAGTCTCGGCCTGGAGCCGTTCACGGTTGGCTTGGAGTTGGATGACCTCGTCGTGAGAGCGAGTGTCGGCGGCGTAACGGGCCGGCGACCGTGTTCCGTCCCAGTCGTTCGACATCCGGGGGACGCATCGACCTTCCCTAGCGATCGCATGTTCGCTAGGGAAGGTGCTATCCAAGGGACCGGCCAGGACCCTGTCTGCGGAGGTGGTCAGGTGTTGAGTTGGGTGACGGTAAAGGTGGCGGTGCTAGGGCTTGGGGTGCCGAAGCGGGCGTTGACGGCCCACAGACGGCCGGCCTGGAGGGCGACGGTGCTAGGCACGTCAAGGCCCGGGTCGGTGATCTCGCCCAGAACTTGACCGCTTTCAAGGTGGCTGTCGAGTTTGATCTTGGCGATGACGTTGCTGCGGTTGCGGACCACGTAGAGCGTGTTGCCCTGCAACTCCAGGCCGTCGCCATTAGTCACGAGGTATCCACCCAGATCAATCGGGGTTGCGGCGCCGGTGGTCGGGTCGACCTTGAACAACAGGCCGGTTGCGGATTGCACGATGACCAGCCATTGCTTGAACTCGACGATCCCGTTCCCCCGGGCGCCATTGGTGAGCGGCAGGATGGTGGCTGCGGTGGACGGGGGGAGATCGCCGTTGGGTTGCAGTGGGATTACGACGAGGAGGGATCGGGTCAGGCTGGAGTCGGTGACGTAGACGGCTTCTTTCGTGACGGCGACGTCGTTCAGGAAGCCGGTGCCGGCGACCGGGTAGGTCTGGAGGATTGCGCCGGTGTCTGCGTTGACGACACGGATCTGGCCGGTGGGACCGCCGGCTACCCAGAGGCGGTTCGTATTCTGCTCGTAGTCGATGCCGACGGAGACCATCCCGGTAGCGCCCGGTGACAGGACTCCGCCCTCGCCGGTACGGGCGTCGGTCTTCCAGATGGCGCCATTGGCCAGGGATCCGACGTAGAGGCTGGTGCCGCGGCCGGCAGTGATGCCCTCGGGCCGCCAGCCGTTGGGTAGGGCGATGCTTGGCGGCCAGTTTTCGGACTTGCCCGCTGCGCCCGTGGAAGGTGCTGTCGCCATAGTAACAACCGTGACGGCGGTCATAAGCAGAACTGCGAGAGACCGGGTCCGAACCATGGTTTCTCCTCTTAGTGGGTCCCGGTACGTAGAGCCAGCGAGGCCCTACGAACCTGATGAGTACGTTCCAACCAGCCTACGTTCTCCAAACGGACGGGAATGACGACCCCCGTCCATGACCGCTCGGAATGCTTCGGATGCCATCAGTGCTGCTCGGCGGGCCGGGCCCAGGTCTGCCGACGGTTGCGCAGGCTCGCTCCGTGCTGCTCGCGCCCTTCCGTCTCAGGGATTTCGATGACCGTTCAGCGCACAAGCTGTTACCCGACGCAGCCGCAACGGTTCAGGTTGCTGCCGATGATATCGACGTCGTTAAATAGGGAACGGTGGAGACCATCAATTAATCAGTCTGCTCGATCTCGACGATTCCAGTGAAACAGCCTCGCAGGCAAACACGAGCTGCCGTGCGAACGACGCCCGCCCGAATGACAGGCGCCGTTCACGAAGACGATGCGTGACTGCACGAGCCTCAGGGCTGGCGACCCGCCGATTCAACGCCGTGTCAACCGTTAGGTGTCAGTGTTAGGTGTCAGTGTTAGGTGTCAGTTCTGGTGTCAACCAGCGCCGCCAGGCGAACCAACACGCCGACTCGGGGCTCTGAGACCTGCATCTACGGGGTGGAGACGATGGGAGTCGAACCCACGACCTCTTCATTGCGAACGAAGCGCTCTGCCAACTGAGCTACGTCCCCGGCGTCGCCCATCATAGGCAGGCACCGCAGCGTCTGGAACCGCGTCGCCTCTGGGGGGACCGCTTTGGCGCGATCGCCACAGCCTCCACGGCGTTGACTCCGGGCGACGCGGCCGCGTCCGGGTAGCGTCGCCAAAGTGTCAACGTCCGATTTGCGATTGCCCGAACCGATCCTCGTCGAGGTGATGCGCAGCGGATTCGTGGAGAGCGTCCATTGCGGATCCAGCGTGGTCATCGCCCCCGACGGCGCGGTGCACGCGGTGCTCGGCGACCCGACGGGTGCGATGTACCCGCGCTCGGCCAACAAGGCCATGCAAGCCGTTGCCATGGTGAGCGCCGGGCTCGACCTTTCGCCAACGCTTCTGGCGCTGGCTGCCGCGAGCCATTCGGGTGAAGTGATGCACGTCGACGGAGTCCGCGCGATCCTGTCGTCGTGTGGGCTTCACGAGGACGCGCTGGGCAACGCCAAGGGATTGCCGCTCAGCCAAGACGCTCTGCGCGCTTGGTACCGCGAAGGCCGAGAGTCTTCGCCGATCGCTCACAACTGCTCCGGGAAGCACTCGGCGATGCTCGCCACCTGCGTCGCCGCCGGATGGTCGACAGACGGATACCTCGACCTGCACCATCCGCTCCAGGTCGTCATCACCGAGGCCATCGAGCAGCTGGCCGAGGAGCGGTGTGACGGCTCTGGCATCGACGGGTGCGGCGCGCCCACGCATCGGCTTTCGCTCGTCGGGCTCGCCCGGGCCTACCGAACGATCACGCTTGCCGTGGACGGGACCGCGGCGGGTCGTGTGGCGTCGGCGATGCTGGCCCACCCCGAAATGGTCGGCGGCAGCAGACGCGACGAGTCGCAGTTCATGCGAGCCATTCCGGGCATGCTCGCAAAGGGCGGAGCGGAGGGCGTCATCGTCGGTGCCACGACGACCGGGTGGGCATGCGCCGTGAAGCTCGCCGACGGAGCCGGACGCGGCCGGGTGCCTGCACTCATCGCCGGGTTCGAGGCGGCCGGGGTCGACATGTCCGCTGCGGTCGCCGCTGGACTGCACAAGGAACCGGTCTTCGGTGGTTCGGCAATCGTCGGAGAAGTCAGGTCCAAGAACGCAGCAAGGTAACCGCGCATATGAAGAGAGTTGCAGCCGGAGCCACGGTGGGCTTGGATGAGCCGATGACTACCCAGGTGCGAACCACGCTGATTGGACCTGACTTCTCCG
>JANOHI010000373.1:0-6687 GCA_031406385.1 Acidimicrobiia bacterium | reverse complement strand
GGCGGTCGGGAACGGCAGCGTTTGGATCGAGGCGGAACACCGACCGGTACGTGACATCCACGTCGGAGCCGAACAGCCGCACGATATGCGGGTGGCGTAATTCGACCTGCACGCCGATGTAGGCGTCGTCAGCCCGTTTGGCCCTTTCCCTCGTGGTCGGACACCAGAACTGCGCAAGATCGGCGCACGAAAACCGGGCCGCGAGGGCGGTGTCGTCCAGCGAATCGACCAGGGCCAGTTCGTCGGGGCCGTAGACGTTGCAGAACCCGGCCACGCCGCCGGGAATGGTCGTTTCGCGGCATGCGCTGATCATCTGCCCCCGGAGCGGTGTGGCGTCGTCGTCAAGGGCAACTGACCGATAGACGACGATCTTGGTGACCTGGCCGATCGACGACCCCAGTCGCGCTCGCAATGCCTGCATGATCCGGGCGTCATGGTCGACCAGGTTTCCCGCCGCGCAGTTCGGGCTGATCGGGCTGCCGCTCAGGATCGCGCAGGTCGACGAACCGACTCGAGCGCCGGCGCGCGTCGAATCTTGGACCGCCTGACGCTTCTGGAACAGGGTCCCGAAGTCGATGATCCCGGCCACGAGTGGCACGAGCAGCGTGGCGACGATGGCGAACTCGACGGCGGCGGCGCCCCGTTCGCCCCTTGGCCGCCGGAAACGGGGGCGCGCCGACTCCTCAGCTGAGCTCGACGCGAACAGTTCCACGGCCCGAATGTCGGCACTCCCGGGTGCTCCCTTGAGCGCAGGTCCGGTGGAAACTGACCGATCACCTCGGGTCTGTGGCCGCGGCGGGCGGCGCAGGTGGAGGGCTCGACGGCCGGACGACGAATTGCGCGGCCTGCTCGCTCATTCGTCCGGGTAGCCTCGACGGCCCGTGCTGCCAACTCGTTTCCCCCCTGCTGCGCTGCTCCGCTCCGCCTCGCGGCGATCGACACCGGCGTCGCGTCCGAGGGGCGTCTGACATGTTCCAGAGCCTCACCGGATTCCGAGACCTCCTCCCGCCCGACACCGACCGGTGGCGTGAGCTCGTCCGGATGTTTGCCGAGCACTGTGCCTGCGCCGGCTATGGCGAGGTCGTGCCCCCCATGCTCGAGGACCTCGGCGTGTTCCTCCGCATCGGCGACTCGACCGACGTGGTGACCAAGGAGATGTACGACTTCGTCGACAAGGACGGCACTCGGATCGCGCTCCGCCCCGAATTCACGGCGTCGCTGGCCCGGGTGTTCGTGCAGCGCCGTCCCCAGGTGCTGCCGTGGAAGGTCTGGTGTTGGGGGGCGGCGTTCCGCCACGAGAAGCCGCAGGCCGGCCGATTCCGCCAGTTCATGCAACTCGACGCCGAGTGTGTCGGGTCGAACGATCCCCATGTCGACGTCGAGATGATCGCTCTCGCTCACGACTTCTTCCGTGCGCTCGGGCTCCGGAAGTTCACCGTGCGGCTCAACTCGTTGGGTGATGCATCAACCAGGGTTCCGTACCTCGATGCGCTCCATTCGTACTTCACCGCCCGGGCGGGCGAGTTGACGGAACAGTCCCGTCTGACCCTGGAGAAGAACCCCCTGCGGGTCCTCGACTCGAAGCGTGAGCCCGATCAGGCCATCATCGGCGACGCACCCCGGATCTCGGACTTCCTCGCTGGTGAGGTGGCCGAGCACTTCTCGTCGGTGCAGGCGGGTCTTTCCTCGATCGACATCCCCTTCGTGGTCGATCCGCGCCTTGTGCGGGGCCTCGACTACTACACCCACACATTGTTCGAGTTCGCCGCCGACTCACTCGACTCCGCCCAGAACGCCATCGGCGGTGGCGGGCACTACAACAACCTGGTGCAGCAACTCGACGGACCGTCGACGCCCGGCATCGGCTTCGCGCTTGGCATCGAGCGCATCCTCATGGCGTGCGATGCCGAGGGCGTGTTCCCCACCCCGAACGGCGGGGTTGACGTCTTCGTGATCGACACCACCGGGGGATCCGAGGCGGTGACGGTCGTGACCGAGCTTCGCCGTGCGGGTCTGTCGGCCGACCGGTCATTCGATGCGAAGTCGATGAAGGCCCAGATGAAAGTTGCCGATCGGTCAGGTGCGGCGGTCGCCGTCATCATCGGGACCGACGAGCTCGCCGCCGGTGAAGTGACGCTGCGGATCATGCGCGGCGAGTCCGGTCAACGCCGAGTTGCGAGGGGCAACGTGGTGACGCAGGTCGCTTCGCTCATCGGAATGCCCGCCGTCGACCAGAATTGATCCCCGTGACTTCGCCGACTTCCACCTCCCCCCGCCCCGATCGTGCTCGTGGCATGCGTTCTGACTACTGCGGCGAGCTCGGCGTCGGCGACGTCGGGCGGTCGGTCGTCGTGTGCGGATGGGTATCGACTCGGCGGGAACACAGCCAGCACCTCGCCTTCGTCGATGTGCGCGATCGCACGGGGGTGATCCAATGCGTCGTTGATGGCGCCGCCGATCTCCGCAGTGAATACGTCGTGCGGATCTCCGGTACGGTCACCGCTCGCTCGGACGAGACCATTAACGCCAAGCTCCCGACCGGCACCATTGAGCTGAAGAACTGCACCGTCGAGATCCTCAACGCCGCGGAGCCGCCGGTGTTCCCGATCGTCGAGCGCGATGGTTCGCCCACGGTCGACGAGAGCATGCGTCTCAAACACCGCTACCTCGACCTCCGCCGTGAACGGATGCAGCGCAACCTTCGTCTGCGCTCGACGGTCAATGCAGCAATCCGGAAGTCGATGGATGCCCAGGGCTTCACCGAGGTCGAGACCCCGATGCTCATGCCGTCGACACCAGAAGGAGCGCGCGAATTCGTCGTTCCCTCGCGCCTTTCCCCGGGCAGCTTCTACGCGCTGCCGCAGAGCCCGCAGCTGTTCAAGCAGCTCCTGATGGTGGCTGGCGCCGACCGATACTTCCAGATCGCACGTTGTATGCGCGATGAAGATCTGCGCGCCGATCGACAGTTCGAGTTCACCCAACTCGATGCCGAGATGAGCTTTGTCACCCAGGACGACGTGCTCGAGTGCATCTCCGAGTCGGTGTTGGCTGCTGCGGAAGCCGTCACCGGATCGCGTCCGATAGACGTGATCCCGCGCATGACGTGGACCCGGGCGATGGAGGACTACGGCTCCGACAAACCCGATGTGCGCTTCGACATGAAGCTTGTCGAGCTCACGGCGATCTTCGCCAACACCGAGGCGAAGGTGTTCCAGACCCCATCGGTGAAGGGCCTTCGCCTCCCCGGCGGCGCTGAGCTCACCCGCAACCGGATTGATCAGCTCACGGAGTTCGTCAAGCGACTCGGAGCCAAGGGCCTGGCCTGGTTCAAGGTCAAGTCGGTCGGCGACGCGCCAGAGGTCGAAGGGCCGGTCGCCAAGTTCATGTCGGCCGACGAGATGCGAGCGGTGCTTGGCGCCACCGGAGCGCAGCCAGGCGACCTGCTCTTCTTTCAAGCCGGCGACCTGGACCCGGTGCGGACCGTTCTCGGAGCGCTTCGACTCGAGCTCGGTAAGCCGCCCATCAACGAGGGTCTCAGCTTCTTGTGGATCGTTGACTTCCCGATGTTCCACGGCACCAACGATGCCGGGAACCCGGTCCCTGCCCACCACGCCTTCACCCACCCCCACGTGGAGGACCTCGACAAGCTCGAGACCGATCCATTTGCCGTGCGCGCCCAGGCCTATGACCTCACGCTCAACGGATGGGAGCTCGGTTCCGGGTCGATCCGAATCCACAAGCCCGATCTCCAGCAGCGGATCTTCGGCCTCCTCGGAATCTCACCGGACGAAGCCCAGCGCAAGTTCGGGTTCTTCCTCAACCCCTTTAAGTACGGCGCTCCGCCCCACGGCGGCTTCGCCTATGGCATCGACCGGCTCGTCGCGATCCTCGCCGGCGAGGAGAACATCCGCGAAGTCATCGCGTTCCCCAAGACCCAGTCGGGTCTTGACCCGATGACCGGCTCGCCGACGCATATCCTCGACAAGCACCTCACCGAGCTCGGCCTACGCACCCTCCCGCCCAAGGCCTGAACCGGTCGGCCGGACGTTCGGCCGGCTGGCCGCTCAGGCGATGATGCCCTCGACGAGGCACCAAAGGAGCGCAGTCAGGCTGAGCCCGTTGTCGACTCGCCCGGCCCGGATCTCGGAGCGCAGCTGCGCCACCGGGACCCACTCGATCCGCTCGGCCTCCGCAGGATCGGAAGGTTCGCCGACGTAGGTCGCGCCCGCCGCGGCGTAGAGTTCGAACCGGTGGTCGCCCACGCCGCTGACTGGGGCATACGTGCACAGGTGGGTGAGAGGCCCCGGTGACCAGCCGGTTTCCTCGAGAACCTCGCGGGCGGCCGCGGTGGCGGCATCCTCGCCCGGGTCGACCTTTCCGGCCGGGACCTCCCACCCCCACGTGTCGGTGATGAACCGGTGGCGCCACAGCAGCAGCACGCCGCGACCTGCGCTGTGGACGACGACGCCCGCGGCCGGTGCCGGCATACGGACCACGTGATGCTCGAAGCGCACCGCTGCGCGGTTGCCAATGGCCGGCACCTCGACGTCGGTCATGGCCAGCGTCACCCATTCCGATTCGTAGAGGTTCCGCTCGCCATGAATCGTCCAACGCACGCCGCCAGGCTACGGCCTGCTTCTCACCATCGGTGGGTGGCTCGGGCAGGATGGAGGGGTGCCCGCCCGATCGACCACGGAGACCGATGACCTGTTCTCGGCCGGTATGCGCGAGCGTCTCGAACGCCAGGCACCCCTGGCCGCACGCTTGCGCCCGAAGACGCTCGATGACGTGGTCGGGCAGGATCATCTGCTTGCCGTGGGTCGGCCGCTCCGCCGTCTCATCGAGGCCGACCGGATCTCTTCGCTGATCCTCTGGGGCCCTCCGGGAACCGGCAAGACGACGCTTGCGTCGCTCATTGCGTCGGCCACGGCGAAGCGTTTCGTGCCGATGTCAGCAGTGTCCGCCGGGGTGAAGGACGTTCGCGAGACCATTGAGCTGGCTCGCGAAGAACTCCGCCTTCATCAGCGAGGCACGATCTTGTTCCTCGACGAGATCCACCGGTTCAACCGGGCGCAGCAGGACGCTCTCCTCCCGAGCGTGGAAGACGGCACGCTTGTCCTGGTTGGCGCGACCACCGAGAATCCGAGCTTTGCCGTGAACGGACCGCTGCTCTCCCGGTCGACGTTGTTCCGACTTCGACCTCACGACATTGCGTCATTGCGCGAACTCGCCCGCCGTGGCCTCGCGGTCGACAACGTTGCGGCCGATGACGATGCCGTCGCTCATCTGGTGGCGATGGCTGATGGCGACGGTCGTTCGTTGCTCACGTCGCTCGAAGTGGCGATCGCCCTCGCCGACGACCCGCGTCGCCACGTCGATGGTGGCTCGGCGCGGATCACGTTGGCCGATGCAGAAGCGGCTGTCGACGCGCGGGTCCTTCGCTATGGTCCAGACGATCACTACGATGTGGTCAGTGCACTTATCAAGTCTCTTCGAGGCAGCGATGCGCAGGCGGCGCTCTACTGGCTCGCCCGCATGCTTACCGCTGGCGACGACGCCCGGTTCGTGGCGCGACGTCTCATGATCTTTGCGTCGGAAGACGTCGGCATGGCTGATCCGATGAGTCTCGTCGTGGCAGAGGCTGCCGGCCGAGCCGTCGAGACCGTCGGCATGCCCGAGGCGCAGCTGGTTCTGGCGCAGGCGGTGGTGCACCTGGCGACGGCGCCGAAGTCGAATCGTGTCGCGCTCGGTATCTGGTCGGCGATGGCCGATGTTGCTGAGCGGGCGGCCGGCTCCGTGCCGATCCACCTACGAGATGCTCACTATGCAGGAGCCGCTCGACTCGGCCACGGGAAGGGGTACCGCTACCCCCACGATGATCCGACGGGGTTCGTCGCCCAGCAGTACCTTCCCGATGATCTTGTCGACCGGACGTACTACACGCCGTCGTCGCACGGCCACGAGAGCCGAGTTGCCGCCCGCATGGCGGAGCGGGGTCAGCTCGGCCCGTCCGCCGATCGGATCGGCGAATGAGCTGGTGGCAATGGCTGTTTGTGCTCGTCGGCGCCGGGCTCGTGCTGATCGTGATCGGGCTGGCGCTGGCCGTGCGGACGCTGCTCACAACCGTGCGCGACCTTGCGTCTGGCCTCGCCGACCTTCGCCTCCAGACGCTCCCGCTGCTCGCCGACACCCGGTCTGCCCTTCGCAAGGCGGAGGGTGCGAATCGCAAGGCCGATGTACTGCTCGAGACTGCGGCCTCGCTCACCGGCACGGCCGACGCCGCGTCAAAGCTGGCCTACAACGCCGTGACCAACCCGTTCGTGAAGCTGCTGGCATGGTTGACAGGCGGCCGCCGTGCCCTCGCCCGGCTCGCCAAGGCCACCGAACCGGCCAAGGCCCCGAAGAAGTAGGCGGCCCAGGCCTCGGGACAGGGCCCGATCTCTCCGGCCGCAGACTTCCGGCTCCTCCCTCAGCGACGTCGCCCCAGCCGACCGCGACGGATCGGAACTCCCGCGACAACTTTGCCGACGATCGGGCCGTCGGGCGTTCGTCGCGACGGGCGTCGGGACCGCTCGTATGGCCGATATGCGGTGTGGCGTCATCGAAGTTGGTATCTCAGTCGCTCCCGGAGCGACTGAGATACCAATCACGTCGCAGCGTAAGGCTTGCCCCGCACAGGCCGCGGGC
>JANOHI010000364.1:0-1009 GCA_031406385.1 Acidimicrobiia bacterium | reverse complement strand
TGGAGATCAAGGCGTTGTTCAATGAGCTGATCCCTCGTCTGGGCAGTATCGAACTGGCGGGCGAGCCGAAGTACATGTCGACGCTGTTCGTTGGCGGTCCGAAACGATTGCCGATCCGCTACGAACTGGCGGGGGCGACGCGATGACCATCTCGTGCCAGCCGGATGCTGACTCGTCGGTCGCCAGGGCCCGCTGACCCGAAGCACCCACCCAGAAGACCACTCCGAAGTATCCACGCCGAAGCACTTACGCCGAAGTAACCACCCGCACCAAACACCAACTCGAACCACTATCCAGGAGACCACCATGCCCCTCGAATCACTTCCCGCTGAGTTCCTTTTCACGATGACGGCGAACATTGCCGACAAAGCGCCGGCGATGGTCGGCGCCGTGAACGGCGGAACCCGGATGGTCTTCACCGCGATGAGCGGCACCTTCGAGGGACCGAAGCTCCGGGGAGTCATCGCCGACGTAGCCGGCGGGGATTGGGTCATGATTCGCGCTGACCGCGTGGCCGATCTCAACGTGCGTCTTTGCCTCACGACCGAAGACGGTGCGACGATCCTCCTGCAGTACACCGGCATGAACATCAAGGGAGTCATTCGGGTGGCGATCCGGTTCGAAGCGGGTGACGAGCGTTACACCTGGTTGAACAGCGTGCAGGCGGTTGGACTCGGAACGAGCGGAACGGGCACCGTGTCCTACGACGTCTACGCCGTCTCCTACTGATGCGTTGCGGAGCTGGGCCCCGGCCCGCCCAGCTCCGGGTCCCGCTCGTGGCCGCGGCGTCCTTGATCGCACTGTTGGTTCCCGCGCTGAGCGCGCTGCTGTCAACGCCTCCGACCGCCGCCGGCGCATCAACGCGCCAGTGGATCCCCACCCCGCAGGATCGTTGGGTTTACGAGATCGGACGTGCGGCGCCACGACTCGGGTTGTGTGTGAAGCCGTGGTCCGGCGGCCGATGCGTGAGGCCAACGGTCTGGGTGCTCGACCTGCACGCTGCTGATGG
>JANOHI010000330.1:0-5234 GCA_031406385.1 Acidimicrobiia bacterium | reverse complement strand
AAGGTCATCGATCAGCTCGTTGACGAGGGGCATGTGCTCGCGCGATGCGATCCACTGGCCACCGAGATCGAAGACGGTTCCATCGTCGAGTTCGTGGCTGAGGAGCCGCCCTCCGACCCGGGTCGACGCCTCGAGCACCAGCACCTTCCGTCCGGCGGCCCGAAGGCGCCGGGCCGCAGCGAGACCGGAAATTCCCGCTCCGATGATGGCGACTTCGGTGGATTCGAAGCGAGTGGCCATGCCACCAGCGTACGTCCCGCCTGGAAGCTTCCGGGGGAGCCCTGCCGCTTGCCCGAGTGGTCGAGCTCCCCTCCGAAGTACCGACCGGAAGAGAACGCGTCGCGGTTTCGGCGCGAACCGTCAGCGTCGTCCGAGCGTCCTCCCCATCATCGGAGCATCACAACTCCCGAACACGTTGCGTCGAACTCTGGTGCTCAACTCATCACTGACAGAGACCTCACCGACGGGAACCCCATGCGCAGTCGCCTTTTCGCAGCAACCGTCACTGCACTGACCGTGGTCTTGCTCGGTGTGTCAGCGGGCGAGTCGGGCGCTCAGACGCCCTCCACCGTCTTCGTCGGTGTCGTCACCGTGACGAGTCCGCCGGCCGTTGCGGTGCCCCCGACCCCGACTCCGCAGGTCACCGGGCGCCGGACCGTCTCCTGCCGCACGTACTACCGCGGTCACGGGAAACGCCGACACGTGACGAAACGCGTCTGCCGCAAGCGCCGTGGCGCCGCCGTGTCGACGCGCCGAACCGTGCAGGCGGTGTCCGATTCGCAGGTGACCTTCGTTGTTCCCCCGCCTCCGACGTTTGTGGTCGCACCCCCTCCGCCCACGTTCGTCATCGCGCCGCCACCACCGCTACCACCACCACCTCCGCCAGTGTTCGTCGTGAACGTGGCGGTAGCCTCCGTCGTCAAGCACAGCGATGATGAGTCACGCAGGTCGAAGAACGACAAGAAGGAAAGAGCTCACCGCGAGAGCAAGGCGAAGGGCAACGAAAAGGACAAAGAAAGGGGCAACGGAAAACGCAAGGACCGGAGCCACGACGACGACTGATCCGTCTGTCAACGTCAGCCTCGACCTCAAGTGGCGAGCGAGGCTTGGTCTCGTCACGCGCAGGTCGTCCACTTCCACGCGCACCTAGGCCGGATCGAGGGCCAGAACATGCGAGGTGCGCGTGAAATCAAGCGAGGTGCGCGTGAGATGCGGCGAGGTGCGCGTGAACGTTCGGCGTGCGGCGGTCAGGGTTGTCGGTACCGGAGGATGTCGACGGCAGTGATGGTTGCCCCGGCGGCCAGCGCGGCTGCCTGGATGTCGGGGTCGGAGAGCGGCGCCGTGTCGAAGTAGTCCGCCGCGTACATGACCCATCCGTCGCCGTAGCGGCGCACGCTCGTTCCGCGAAGCATCATCGTGCGCGTGCCGTCAGGGGCGACAGCCATCTGCTTCCACTCGAGGACGGACGTCGTCCCGTCGAACAGAGGCTTGCCGAGCGGCTCGAAGGCGAGCGAGCCGGCCCGGGGCATGATGTCAGTGAGCCAGGACCGGATGGCCGCCTGGCCCCGGAACTCGCCGAAGAGCGGGTCGATGTAGACGGACTCGGTGGGATGGAACAGGTCGCTCATCAGCTCGAAGTCGTAGCCGGCGTCCGGGTCGTGGGTGAGGTCGTGGAGATCGGCGTGGCTCAGGCCGCTCGGGGCCTCGGCAGACAACTGTCCCCCCGCACGCGCGGCGCGTCGTTGCGCAACCCACTCCGACGCTGCCGCTGAAAGGGGAGCGGGGATCACCGATGTGTCCGTGGTCCATTCGACGCAGGGCCACGGCGGGAGCGGCGGTGGCGGTTCGGTCGGCATACCAGGAATGCTGGCCATCTCGGGCGGAGGCGGTTGGCGGAATGCGCCGGTGTCGTACACGTCGCATGCCCAGGTGATCCAGCCGTCACGGTAACGGCGGACGCTGACGCCGCGCGAGAGCGGGATCTTGGTGTCGCCGAGGTTCATGATCATCTGCCACTCGTCGAGCGACGTGCCGCCCTCGCCATCATCGAAGGTGACGGATTCGGCCATGGGGGCGAAGTCGATGAACTCGATGTCGGCCATGGCCGGCACCAGCCACCCCCGGATGGCGTGCTGTCCCAGGTATGCGCCGAAGATCGCGTCGTAGTAGATCGATTCCTCGGGCGCCATGAAGTCGGCCATGAGGGTGATCCCGAGCCGACCGAGGTCGGGGTGGGAAAACGCCGCCATCATCTCAGCAGCGTCAAGACCACTCGGTTCCGTGACGACACGACTCAGGTCCATGGCCTGTCCGCTCATCTCGGCCAGGTAGGACTTCACGAACTCGTCGGCGGGGGCTCCCATGCGCCAACCGTACAGCTCGGCGAGGTGGCTGGCTCCTGTCGCTCTGATGCAACGCGAAGCCTCGCTCCACCGGGCATGATCCAGGCAATGAACTTGCCTCTTCCCGACAGCTCGGCGCTCCCCGAGACCAGCCTCGACTACCTCCGAGATGCCTACGTCCGTTCGTTCGACGCCACCGTGCTGGCGATCGAAGCTCCGACCACGGAATCGCCGTCGACTCGCCGGATCGCACTCGACCGCACGTACTTCTATCCGACCGGTGGTGGGCAGCCGAACGACACGGGAACACTGGCTGGTCTCGCGGTCACCGACGTGCGTAAGGAGGGTTCGATCGTGTGGCATGCTGTGGGGGAAGGGGCACTCCCTTCCGTCGGCGACGTCGTGCACGCCGAGCTCGACTGGGATCGCCGACATCGGCTGATGCGCACCCACACGGTGATGCACGTTCTCTGCGGGGTGATCTGGAAGCGCTGGGGCGTTGCGGTGACCGGCGGAAACATGGAACCGCTAAGTGCACGTATGGACTTCGAGTTCGACCCCCTCCCCGAGGGCTTTGCCGAGGAGATCGAACGACTCGTCGCCGAGGAGATCATCGCCGACCGTCCCATCGAGGTCAGCGTGCTTCCGATCGCTGCGGCGAGCGCGGACCCGGACCTCATCCGGACGAAGGTGAACATGATTCCCGGGCACGTGACCGAGATCCGCCTCGTCGACATCGTGGGTCTCGACAAGCAGGCCGACGGCGGCACCCACGTGGCGTCGACCTGCGAGATCGGCGGTTTTCGCGTGCTGAAGACGGAGTCCAAGGGCAAGGGCAACAAGCGACTACGGATCGAGGTCCTCGACGCGTGACCGAAGCGAGGGCGGGAGCGTGGCGGAGGGCAGCCTCCGGCCGGCAGACCTCGGTCGGACGACTGGGCGACGGTGGCGCCGGTCAGCGCTTGCCGGAACCGGCCAGCGGACGCTCGATCTCCAGCGGGTGCAGGGCGCGCGCCGCGGCGTCTTCATGGCTCACCAGCCCTTGAGCGACGAGGCGGTTCATGCTCATCTCGAGCGTCATCATGCCCTCGCCTTGGCTGGTGGTGATGACGTTGCGAATCTGTCGCGTCTTGCCTTCACGGACGAGGTTGCGAACGGCGTGAGTGGCCAACAGCACTTCGTAGGCCGCCACCAGACCCCCGTCGGTGGTGGGCAGGAGTCGCTGCGCAACCACACCCGTCAGCGCGCCCGCCAACTGCATGCGGATCTGGGACTGCCGTTCGGATGGGAAGACGTCGACAATGCGATCGAGCGCTTGCGCCGTGTCGTTCGTGTGCAGCGTGGAGAGCACCAGGTGGCCGGTCTCCGCGAGTGTCAACGCCGTAGCGATGGACTCGGTGTCGCGCATCTCTCCGAGCAGGATCACATCGGGATCTTCGCGGAGGGCCGAGCGGAGTGAGCGCTCCCAGGAGAGCGTGTCGGAGCCGACCTCGCGCTGGCTGACGATCGACTTCTTGTGGTGGTGGACGTATTCGATCGGGTCTTCGATGGTGAGGATGTGACACGCCCGGTTGACGTTGATCCAATCGATCAGGGCGGCCATCGACGTCGATTTTCCCGAGCCGGTCGGACCGGTGAACAGGACGAGCCCCTGGGGGAGTGATGCCAGTGCCCGGACAGCGTCGGGCATGCCAAGCGTGTCGAAGTCGGGGATCACCTCCGGAATGATGCGTAGGGCGAGCGAAAGCTCGCCGCGTTGATAGAACGCATTGCCGCGAAGCCGCGCCTTGTCCTCCCATGCGAGAGCGAAGTCGATCTCGCGGTCGTGTTCGAGCGTCCTCCACTGCTCGGCGTCAAGGTATCCGTGCAGCGCCGCAACGATCTCCGGACCGCTGATGAAGGCCTCATCGGCCAACCGTTGCAGACGGCCACTGCTCCGTATCAGCGGAGGAGAGCCGGCCACCAGGTGCAGGTCGGTCCCGTGGTTCTCCCACAGGATCCCAATCCATCGTGTCAGTGCGCCTTGGACAGTGGTCATCGCCACCCCGATCGGCATCTCCAGGTCGTACCTGAGCGGTGCGGGCCAGAGCGGTTCTCCGGAGTGGACGACCGCTAGCGTCGCCAACGAGCTATGCGGACCCTTTTCATCGGATGGATCTCCGCCCTCGGCCTCTGCGTCGGGTCATTCCTGAGTGTCGTCACCTCACGCATCCCCGTCGGCGGTTCGATGGTCTCGCCACCGTCGGCGTGTCCGGGGTGCGGAGCTCGCATCCGGTGGTACGACAACATTCCGGTGCTGTCCTGGATCGGACTCCGAGGGCGATGCCGCCACTGCAGCATGACCATTCCGATTCGCTATCCCGCTCTCGAACTCGGCGTCGGTGCGGTGTTCGGCCTCATCGGCCTGATGGCCCGTCCGGTTCTCGTACCGATGCTGCTCGCGGCCGCGGCTGGCGCGATCGCTACGGTGACGGCGTGGCGAGTCCACGGACGGGTGAGTCAGCGGATTGTCGTGGCCAGCGTGATTCTGGCCGCGCTCGTGGCGGCGGCGACGGGCGCGTTGAGTCTTGCCGGGGCGATGTGAGAACACGGCGACCGGAGGGCGTCGAGAGAGCATCGCTCGACGCCAACGTCGGTTCCTAGGACACCATGATTTCCGAACTCGGCACCAGGATCGCGTCGAGTGCGTCGGCGGGTTGGGGGCGATGGAAGAGGTACCCCTGGTAGAGCTCGACACCGAGCCCGACGAGCTGGCTGAATTGGCGGCTGGGCGCAGCCGGGGAGGCTCCCTGGGATTTGGAATCGGATGCGCTCACGTTGGTTCTAATCCCAGCGACCGCCCGTGCCATTGTGTGTTCTTACGAAGCGGGCGCTGTTTGCGGCGCGTTCAGC
>JANOHI010000288.1:0-15636 GCA_031406385.1 Acidimicrobiia bacterium | reverse complement strand
CTCACCAAGTCCGTGGCGTCGGAGCTGGCATCGAGCGGCATCCGGGTGAACGCCATCGCCCCGGGAAACACCGTGACCGCCATGACCGCCGCGGTAATGACAGGTGATCACAAGAGCCTTGAGGTCGCCGAGAAGAACATGGCAAAGACCTCGCCACTCGGCATCGCCGGCATGCCGATCGACATTGCCAATGCCGCCCTCTATCTCGCCAGCGACGAAGCGCGGGTCGTGACCGGCCAGACGATCGTCGTTGACGGCGGACAAACCACGAACGGCGGCTCAGCCCGCTTTCACCAGTCCAAGCCTGCGCTTGTCGAGCATGCCGGGAAGCGCACCGCCACGACCTGAGCATCGCCCAGTGCACTGAGTCGGAAGTTCTGTGACATCGTCCTTCGGGCAACGCAGGACCTACAACGAATCAGAACATTCGACGTCACAGAAACTTCTGCGAAGCAGCGCTATTCGGTGGCGTGGTTGGCGCCACGTTGCCGGTGAGACGAGGTCGTCAGCCGAAGACGTAGCGCCGACCAAACGAGATGCGACCGTTTCCGCCCGGGCTCAGCGTGGCGGGGTGAGGGTGTAGCCGGTACGCAGTTCGTCCGAGGAGTCGGCGACGAGAAAGCGCGTGAGGTGTTGCGCGTGGGGTGTGAGCTTGCGGTGGTCGGCCTTGGTGATGCCGGGGATGACGGGCTCCCGGAACCATGGCGCATAGAACTCCAGGTTTGGAATGGCCCGCAGATGGTCCGACACGTTCGGTGTTCCCCCGTGCCACGCCCGCACGTCGCGGATCTGCACCGACCCGGCCGGCGCCGGGCACACCGTGCTGAGGCGCATCCACTCGGGCTCTTCGGCGAGTGTCGGGATTGGTCCGCGTGCGTGCTGTGAACCGGGGATCTGACGCGTCGGACCGTTGAGCGGCGTGGAGTCAACCGTCAAGAAGTTGACGGCTACGTAGGGACACGGAAGATCGCGGATCGACAGGTGCCCACGCGGATCATGGAACGAACTGAACGGCGACGTTGCCCGATCGGCGAAGTCCCGGATGTCGGAGTGCAGTGGCTGGTAGTGCGTTGCGCCGGGCAGGCAGAAGTCGCCGCTCGCGGCGCGCAGCATGTAGTCCGACGATTGAAAGATCGCCGTGACGATCGGGGTCACCGTCGGCAGGTCGACGAGCATCTGCCACTCCGGCCGGTGCAACATGCTCCGAGTAATGCTCGAACCCCCGAACGAGTATCGGTGCGAGCCTCGGTTCCCCGAACGATCGGGGTCGAGGTCGATGATGTTTCGCACCGCATCGTCGGAGGCGGCGCGGAGCAACGCCAGTTGTTCCGCATCGAGCGCATCGCGCACGACGACGAACCCGTCACGGTGGAAGATGCGCACGGCACGATCGACCTCCGACGGGTCAAGCACTTCGAGACCCTTGATCCCGTTGTACGCGGTGAGGTGGGCCCGCAACGCCTCGACGTCGACGTCTCGGTCGGAGTTCGTCGGGTCAGATCGCATCCCGTTCACCGTACCGACATGGCTGACCTGAGGCCAGGCAGAGAAGTGCAGCGAGATTCGTGCGCCGATCCCTGACGACCGCCGCGTGACACGCGTGGGGCCGAGCGATCTATGCGACCGAGCGCCAGTCGTCGCCTGGCATCATCCGCCGCATGAACTCGTCAAAGAGCGGAACGGTGAACGCAGTGTCGCCATGATTGGGACTCCACACCATTCCCTTTCCGATCAGCGTGGCGCGCAACGGCGCCAGCGTGCTCACCTTTCTGACCAAGACGTCGGCGATATCGCCTGAGCGATGAGGACCCGGGCCGAGCTCGGCCATAGCTCGAAGGTAGCGCCTCTCCGACGGCGTGAGGCGATCGAAACGAACACGGAAGAAACTCTCGTCGAGCGAGGCAACAGCGAGGGGCGAAGCGGCGTCGACGTCAGCACGTTGGATCGGTGACTTCGTGGCGACGTCCCACGTGTGCTTTCCCCACTGCTGCAAGAAGTACGGGTACCCATGGGTCACGCGAACGATCTCCTCCACGGCATCATCGGAGATTCCCGTGGACTCTGCCTGCACGGGCTTTCGCACTGCAGCAACGGCGGCGTCGTGACCCAACGCGTCGATCGTCGGAAAGTCAAAGAGCCGCTCGGCGTAAGACTTTGCCCGGCCCATCTGTCCGGGAAGCTGAGGCAGGCCGGCCCCGAAGAGCGCGACGGGGAGCGACCGCTGGGCGCAGCGGTGCAGGGCCATGGTGAGCGAAGCAAGTTCATCCTCTTCGACGTATTGCAGCTCATCGATAAAGAGGACCAGCCCGGAGTCGGCCGCCTTGGCCGCTTCGCCGGCGGCTTCGAGGAGCGCCATGAGATCCTGATCAAGATCGCCATTGTCAGCGAGACCTGGTTCAGGCTCGTAGTCGATGCCCACTTCGATGTCGCCGAATTTGACCTTCAACGACCTCGCGAAACCGGCCAACGCTCGCAGTGCGCGTATCGCCAGGTCTGCGGCCTTCGCCTGCCGGCTCAGACGGAGAAGCGCAATCCGAAGTTGCGGCGCCAACATCGCCGGCAGCGAACGGTTCTCGGGTGCTTCGATACGGATCGTCTCTATGGCCAGGCCTTCGGCCAGCTCGCGGATCCGGTCGAGCAGTACCGTTTTGCCGACCCCGCGCAGACCAACCAGCAGCATGCTCTTGCTCGGTCGACCCCGGCGGAGGCGCTCGAGGGAAACCCGAGCCGTCTCCAACAGTTCGTCGCGGCCGGCGAGTTCCGGCGGTGGCGTCCCGGCACCGGGATTGAACGGGTTGGCGACGGGGTCCACCCGATCAGTGTATGCAGAGTTTCGGAGAGTTACTAGAGAGTCATAACTTTCCTAACTTCGCTACATTCTGAAGAAGTCGCCGGGCAGCTCCGCTCGCAGCTGCGTCACCGAAATTTCGGCGGATCGGGATCGCTCCGGTCACCGGGGCGGGTCACTGACGGATTCAGCGCGCCAGCAGGAAGGCGGGACGATCGGTCTCGCCGGCTCAGGGAGGAGAGTCGCTCGAGGCGTCGGTCGCATTCGCCCGATCGAGCGCCACGAATCGTCGAAGAGTAGCACTTGTGCTATCATCCCGCCCATGACCACCGTCGGACTGCGAGAACTCCGCCAGGACGCTTCAGATCTCGTGCGCCGCGTCGAAAGCGGCGAAGAGTTCGACATCACTGTCGCCGGACGGCTCGCAGCTCGGCTCGTGCCGGCACAGCCACGGCGGTGGCAACGATGGAGTGAAATCGCCGGCCTGTTCGCCGGACGGCCTGACGTTGGTTGGGTCACCGATCGCGACCTGATCGATCAGAGCGTCACGAACCCGTGGGAGCGCGCCGATGAAGGCAATTCTTGACACCAGCGTGCTGATCGCTACGGATGTTGCGGAGCTCCATGGAGAGCTCGCCATCAGCGTTGCGTCGCTCGCCGAGCTCCATTTCGGTGTGCTCGTCACTGTCGATGCGTCGACCCGTGCCGAGCGGCTGCGGCGGCTGACATTCCTGCAGCGGTCGTTCGATGCACTTCCGGTCGACGACGAGGTAGCTGCCAGATATGGACAGCTCGCGGCAGCGGTTGCAGACGCTGGGCGACGGCCGCGGTCTCGGGTGATGGACCTGCTCATCGCCGCGACAGCGCTCGCCCACGACGCCCGGCTCTACACCCGCAACGCCGCCGACCTCGTCGGGATCGAGCACCTCGTCGAAATCGTTGCGGTCTGACCCGACGGGCGTCCAGATCCAGATCAGTACCGCGGATCGACCAACACCTTGGTCTGGGTCGAGGTGCCGCTGGCGAGGTCGGCCAGGGCGTCGGCGAGCCCATCGAGTGACACCGTCGAGGAGTGCATAGGAGCAACCTTGACACGGCCGTCGGCGATGAACTGCTGCGCCAGCGCGAACTCTTCGTGGGTGTAGGCAAGCGACGCAGTGAGCGAGATCTCCTTGACCAGCCAGGTGGCCGGCGAAATCGTTGCATCGGTGTCGGGGAAGCCGATGAGACACACCGCGCCGCCACGCCGAGCGTTGTCGATAGCGCCCTGCACCGCGAAGGCGCGTCCAACGCATTCGAACACAATGTCGGCGCCGAGCCCTTTCGTATGTTCACGTATGACGGTCGACGCCTCGTCACCCGGAGAGACAGCAACACTCGCACCGAGCGTTAGAGCGAGAGCTCGACGCTCATCGTTCGGCTCGATCACGATCACCTGCCCGGCGCCGAAGGCCTTCACCCACTGCATCGTCAGCAGACCTATCGGTCCGGCGCCCTGCACCACGGCGACGTCACCGAGGCGAAGCAGGCTGGCCCGGACCGCATGGAACGTGACCGTCGCCGGCTCGACCTGCGCGGCCTCATCGTCGTCGAGCCCGGGATGGGCGGCCACGACCCGGTTCGCCTTCACCGCCAGTTGCGGGGCGAACCCACCGTGCTGGGGATCACGCACATCGCGACCCGTGGCTGCCAGAAACACCGCGGAGCAATAACGCGGCTGCCCGGCGATGCACGCCGTGCACCGACCACACGCGGGAGGGACAGCGACCACGACCCGGTCACCCTCGCTGTGCAGCTTCACGTCGGCACCGCGGGCCGAGACCGTTCCGACCCACTCGTGGCCGCAGATCGCCGGGTTGTAGGGATGCCCGTTCTGGAAGGCGTGGATGTCGGTACCGCAGATGCCGCAGCGGGAGATGTCGACCACCACCCCGTCGGGGGCCGGGGTCGGAACCACGACCTCCCGGATCTCGACCTGCTGAAGACCAGTGATGACGGCTGCGCGCATGGGCGGAGCGTAGGACCCCCGGACGCCGAAAGTGGAATTCACCGGCTGATCAATTAACCTCGACGTCGTGATCGTCATCTCGGCAGAAATCGACCTCGACCCGGCCCAGCGCGAAGCGTGCGTCGCCGCCGCCGTACCCATCCAGAAGGCCACCCGCGACGACGAGCCGGGATGCCTGGCGTATTGCTTCGGCCCCGACCCCGTGATCGATGGACGGATCCAGGTCTATGAGCTCTGGGCTGACGAGGCCTCGTTGGCTCTGCACTTCGCTCATCCGAACTACCTCGAGATGCGCACAACGCTCGCGAAGTTCGGTCTCCGCAAAGCGGTCAGCCGCAAGTACCTGACCGTCCGCGACGAGCCTGTGTACGACAGCACCCACACCCCACGGGCCGACTTCTTCGAACCGCTCCCGTAGCGCTGCGCTGCGCCGCTCCGCTTCGCTTCACTGCTCGCAACACCCGTCCCCTCACGACGACAGGTAGCCACACATGAACATAAGCAACGAAAAGCTCACCGCCCGTTCCCCGGGCATCACGTATCAGCAGCTGCTCGATACCGACACCCATCCTGTGCCCGACGTGTTGCGCATGGAGTCGCCGCGCTACCTCGGCAGTGCCGACATCTCCAAGGACCGCTACACCACCAAGGAATTCCACGACCTCGAAGTGGAACGGATCTGGAAGCGGGTGTGGCAGTTCGCGTGCCGTGAGGAAGACATCCCACGCCCCGGCGATCACACGATCTACGACATCGCCGGGATGTCGTTCCTGATCATCCGGGGCACCGACATGGCGATCAAGGCGTATCCCAACGCTTGCCTGCACCGCGGTCGCCGTCTGAAGGACTACGACGGCCACTGTGCCGAACTTCGTTGCGCCTTCCACGCCTTCACGTGGACGATCGACGGCGATCTGAAAAGCGTCCCGGCCCGATGGGACTTCCCCCACATCGAAGACGAGTCCGAGTGGAAGCTCCCCGAGTTGCGCGTCGGCACCTGGGCCGGGTTCGTGTTCATCAACATGGATCCGAACTGCGAGTCGCTCGAGGATTTCCTCGGCGAGTTCATCGACCACTTCTCCGTGTGGGACCTGGAGAACGCCTACACCGAGGCCCACGTGGCCAAGATCGTGCCGGCGAACTGGAAGGTCGCCCAGGAAGCCTTCTCCGAGGCGTACCACGTGAGCGGCACCCACCCCCAGATCCTCACCTACCTTGGCGACACCAACAGCCAGATCGACGTGTGGGACACCTTCTCCCGCGTGATCACGCCGGGCGGCACGCCCAGCCCGCTGATGCCGAACCAGCCGACGCAGGAAGAGATGCTGCGAGCCATGCTCGACACCCGTGTCGATGCGCCGACACCGCTCACCCTCGCCGACGGACAGACCATGCGAGCCCTCGGTGCCGAACTCAGCCGGGCCCGATGGCGGCCGATCGTCGGCGACAAGGTCGACTCGATGTCCGACGCAGAGATGATGGACAGCCTCGACTACACGGTGTTCCCGAACTTCCACCCGTGGGGAGCGTTCAACCGCATCGTCTACCGATTCCGACCGAACGGCAACGATCACCGCACGGCGATCATGGAGTGCCTGTTCCTGTCGCCGTTCAAAGGCGAGCGCCCGAAGCCTGCGGAAGTCCATTGGCTCACCGTCGACGAGAAGTTCTCCGCCGCCGCGTAGCTCGGCATGCTCGGCAAGGTGTTCGATCAGGACCTCTTCAACATGCCCAACGTGCAGATGGGTCTCGAGTCCACGTTCAAGCCGGGCGTCACCCTGGCGAACTACCAGGAGTCGAAGGTCCGCTGGCTCCACGACAAGATCACCGAATGGGTCGCCGACGCGCCCGTCATCGAAGGAGCAACCAGTGCACGGGATTAAGCACCCCTTCTCCGGGGCCATCTACGAGCAGGACGGCAACGGCAACATCCTCGTCACCCACAAGGGCAAGACCGGTCTGTTCAAGATCAACGGGTCCTACATCTCCGGCGAGATCGAAGAAGCCGATCCCCAGCTCTGCGGGTGGGTCGGCGGCCCGATGATCGCCAACCACCGAGTCACCAGTTCCACCAAAGCCGACGCCACGTGAGCGGTTTCGATCTTTCCGGAAAGGTCGCCCTCGTCACCGGCGGCTCCTACGGACTCGGCGTCGTTTGGGCCACGGCGCTCGCGCAAGCAGGAGCCGATATCGCGCTCACCGCCCGTTCCGGCGAACTGCTCGAACAGGTCGCCGCCGAACTCAGGTCCTCGACCGGCCGGACCATAAGCACGCATACTGGTGATGTCACGAACGATGCCGACGTTGAACGTGTCGTCGACGATGCTGCCAAGGCACACGGCCACCTTGACATCCTTGTGAACAACGCGGGGGTGAGTGAGAACACCGGGAAGTCGAGCGAGCAGACATCGTCAGAGCACTTCCGCCATGCCGTCGATGTCGACCTCGTCGGTGTGTGGAACTACGCCCGAGAGGTCGGCCGCCACATGCTGGGTCGTGGGAGCGGTTCGATCATCAACATCGCGTCGATCTGCGGCATGGGTGCAACCGAGTTCGCCAACCCGGCGTATCACGCGTCGAAGGCCGCCGTCATCGGACTCACCCGCCAGCTGGCCGCGGAATGGGCTGACCGTGGGGTGCGCGTGAACGCCATCAGCCCCGGCTTCTTCATGAGCGAGATGGTCCGAGAGGGGCTGGAGCTCACGGGCACGCGACCCTGGATCGACAGCCGCAACCCGATGCGCCGCATGGGTGAGCACACCGAACTGGTCGGCCCCATCGTGTTCCTGGCGTCCGACGCGGCGAGCTACGTGACGGGTATCAACCTTGCGGTCGACGGGGGCCACTCCACGGTGATCGGCTCAGCGCAGCTGCAGGTGCCGTGGCAGTTGTGGAACCGACCGGGTCCGATCCGTCCCGAAGCGACCTACCAGGGACTCGCCGACCTCCCGCCGGGCATTCTCCGTGAGGGCGTGCCCGGCTTCCACTTCCCCGCCGACGAATAGAGCGCCGTGTCCGGGGACCCGCGTCTGCTGGTGCTGACGGGCGGACACCCATACGAACGCGAGCCGTTCTTCGCGGTGTTCGACGCCATCGCGCCGGGCCGTTGGACCCACGCCCCCCAGCCGGACGCGCAGCTCCTTCTCAACACCGAAGGCTGCGCGGACTTCGACGCCATCGTCTTCTACGACATGCCCGGCATCACGTTTACCCGCGCCGACCCGCCGACACTGATGCCACCACCGCCCGAGGCGATGATGGCCGGACTCCGCGCATTGATGGATTCCGGGAAGGGTCTCGTGTTCCTCCACCACGCTGTTGCCTCATGGCCGGCGACCGAGGAGTTCGCCGAGATCATCGGAGCCCGTTTCCACTACCGGCCAGGATCGCTGCGGGGCGTCGCCTATCCGGATTCCGGCTACCGATTCAACGTCACCCATGAGGTCCAGATTCTCGACCCGACCCACCCGGTCTGCGGGGGTTTGGGCCGTTCGTTCACGCTCACCGATGAGCTCTACCTCTACCCCGTGCTGACCGATGTCGTGCTGCCACTCATGCGAACGACGTTCCCGATGGACGATCCGTCGAAGTTCTTCTCGGCCGACGCCGCCATCCGCGGGCAACGCAACACCAACGAGGGGTGGACGCATCCGACGGGTAGCGACCTTGTCGGCTGGGTGAAGAACGCCGGTCGCTCGCCCCTCGTCTACTTGCAGTTCGGCGACGGACCGGAGACCTATGCCGATGCATCATTCCGGCGTGTGCTGGACAACGCAGTGCGATGGGTCTCGTCCGACGATGCCCGGGCTTGGGCAGCAGGTAACTCGAAGACGCCCAAGGAAACAGCGCAATGAGGGCACCGGGCACGGCATTGGGGGTGGGCCTGTGCCTGCCTCAGCTCGGCGAGCACGTCACCGTGGATGCCCTGCGGCGATTTTGTATGCGCGCGGAGGACCTTGGCTACACGAGTCTGTGGGTACAGGACCACTTTCTGTACCCGAAAGATCCGCGGCGTGGCTACGGTGGCCGCACCGGTGCACCCATCCCTACGCAGTACCGCTCGGTCCTCGGCCCGACGGAGTTGCTCGCCGCGGTTGCCACCTGGACGACAAAAGCGAGACTGGGCACCTCGGTGCTCGTCGCCGGCAACCACTGGCCGGTGTCGCTGGCCCAGCGCCTCTCGACCATCGATGTCCTCTCGGGCGGGAGGCTGCTCGTTGGACTCGGCGTGGGTTGGAACGCCGAGGAGCACGACGCGTCCGGCACCGACATCGAGACCCGCGGACGTCGCATGGACGACTTCGTCCCGGCACTCCTTGCCTGCTGGGCCGACGATCCGGTGTCCTATGCCGGGCCGGAGTTCACGATTCCCTCATCCTTCGTCCGCCCCAAGCCGGTGCAACGACCGAGGCCGCCTCTCCTCAGCGGCATGTGGTCACCGGCCGGGTTGGAGCGCACGCGAACCTTGTTCGACGCGTGGAACCCGGCCGGCCAGCCGGTCGAACGGGTGGCCGCTACCGTCGCCGATCTCAATGCTCGCCGACCCGACCATCTCGCGCCGCTCGACGTGTACCACCGCGCCTTCGCTCAATACCCTCTGCAGCCGACGCCATCGGGCGACGTGGTTCAACGTCTCGCCGAGGAAGCAGTCGCGGCACGCAACGCCAACTTCAACGAGTTCATCATCGAGCACAACTTCTTCGACGGAGTCAACTCGCCCGATGATTGGGCGGAGATCCCCGACCGATTCGCTGCGGTGATCGAAGCCACAGCCGCACCGCGCTGACCGCACAACGAACAAGACAGCGTGGGCGGGGTCGCTCCTGGAGCGACTGACGCTGCACGCTCGCCCGAGCGCGTCCGCAAGCGTCAGCAGTTAGGCAGTGCGCATATCTTTCGGCAGGTGCGGAGCCTCGAGGCTTTGCAACGCGAAATAGATGATGCCGCTCGTGGCCCGCGCGGTGAGTCGCCCGATCGTGGTGTGGCCGTACCAGAAACGGAACCATTCGAACGGCACGCGATTCGCGCCGAGCAGGGCCGCCGTTACGACGGCGTTGGTGCCGCCGTGGGCAACGCAGAGGATGCGCGGCCCGGTTTCCGAGTCACTGGGGACATAGTCGGTGGTCGTCCACGAGGGAATGTCGTGGGTGTTGCGGCCGATGCCGAACGGGGCGAGGAACTCGGCGAGACTGGAATTGATCCGATCGTGGAAGTCATCGATCCGCTCACCACCCGGGAGTCCGGTCCAACGATCCGATAGGGGTGCGAGGTGCTCGGCCTCGAACAGTGCCAACACGTCTTTCTTCGACTGCCCCTCGACCGGTGGATCGGTGATCTCACGCAACCACGGAGCGATCTTCTCCTCACGTCCGAGTCGCTTCAATAGAGGGGCGACGGTCTGGCGTGCCCGCAGCAGCGGAGACACCAGGATCTCGTCGAAGTGTTCGTCGGCGAGTTCGTCGGCCAGCCGCTCCGCCTGCTCGAAGCCGAGGTCACTGAGTTTCGGATCGATTCCCTGGTGGACGTCGTCGACGTACCACTGAGGTTGAGCGTGGCGGACGAGAACGAGATGCATACGACATCGACGTTACCGGAGGCGCCGTGGGGCGCCTCCGGTACCGACAGAGCTTCGCCCGCTACTTGGCTTTGGCGAAGGTGTAGGCGCGTGCTGCGTCCGACGTGAAGTTGAACTGCAGGGACCGCAGTCCGAACGGCGCGGCCGGGTCGACCTTGAACATGGTGCTGAAGCGCGACGGGTCACGGTCCTCCGGAGGACCGTAGGGGTAGTCGCTGGCAAGACCGCCGAAGGTCAGCTTGTCGAGCGAGTTCATCGCCTTCACGATGCCGTCCCGATTGAGGCTGCCCATGGCGACAGCCTTCTCCAGCAATTGCGCCGTGGCCTGGGCCTGGAAGTACCCGAAGGTGAAGTAAAAGTCCGGCTTCTGGTCGGGCTTGTACTGCTTCACGCGAGCGGCGTACTCAGCGGCTGAGCGCACCGTCGGATCACCCCATTCCGGACCAACCGCCACGATCAGCACCCGTGACGTCAGGTAGTCCTTCAGCGGGGTGAGCAGCAGCGAGTCGACCCACGACGGTGATTGGCCGATCCATTGGGGGGCAAAACCCAGCTGCGCGGCGGTGCCGAGGATCTTGCCGAACTCCGTCGGGAGCGCGCCGGCGAAGACGATCTGGCATCCGGCCTTTCGGAGATCGTTGACCTGGCCGGTGAAGTCCTGATCGCCTTGCTTGTACTTGGCGACGGCCTTCACCTCGAAGTTCATCTTGTCGGCGGCGAAGTTCAGACCCTCCAGTCCTGCTTCGCCGTAGACATCGTTCTGGATGACGGCGCAGATGGTCTTGCTCTTCGCGCCCAATGACTTCATTGCGTAGTCCATGGCATTGATGGCATCGACCTGATACGGCTCGATGATCGGGAACAGGTTCTGCTCACGAACCCACAGCGCGTCCTGCGATGCCGGCGAGGCAACGACGTTGTCCGCCTTGAGCAGAGGTAGAAGCGCGAGCGTCGGTGCCGTGCCCATCACCTGCGACAGCATCACCACGTTGTCCTTGATCTTGTTGTACTTCTGCACCGTGGTGTTCGACTCGTAGAGGTTGTCCTCCAGCACCACCTCGACCGGATACTTGCCGGCGATGCCGCCCTTCTCCTCGTTGTAGTACTTCCAGAACACTTCCTGTCCCGCAGCCAGTGGCTTGCCGAGCACGGCCGCCGGGCCGCTGAGCGCAGTGATCACACCCACCTTGATGCTCTTGCCATCGAAGCCGGAAGTCTTGGAGAGTCCTTTCGACGGAGTGGGAGCCGCGGTAGCGGTTGTCGCCGCGACCGTCGACGCAGTCGTGGTTGCGGCCTGCCAGACCTTCTTGCCACTCTTGGTCTTGCACACGACAGCCTTGCCGCTCTTGTCCTTGCTGGTGGCGTTGACCTTCGTGCATGCGGCCCCGACCTTCGGCGCCGTCGCCGCGAACAGGGTGGAAGCGGGTAGGCCTACGGTGAGGAGCGTCGTGACAGCAACGGCGAGCGTCGAGGTCCGGCGCCGCCCCGAGCCGGCCGTTCTGAGATGGATTGATCGGGACATGGTGAGACTCCTTTGTTGGTTCGGTACGTATGGCGGTGAAGTGGTCGAGATGCAACGAACAGCGGAAATTCAGTAGCTGAGGGGCCAGGCCCGGAAATACGCCTTGACGCGCAGCCACAACGCGGCGATGCCCCGGGGTTCGAGAACGAGGAAGGCGATGATGAGCGCACCGAAGATCGCCTGGTTGAGCGAGAAGATGGTGATGCCACTCGCTCCAGGTGATGACGCCACGCCGGGGATGCGGTCGCTGAACTGCTCGATCAGCCTCGGCATCGCCGTGATGAAGAGCGCACCGAGGATCGGGCCGAACGTGGTCCCGACACCGCCCACAACGATCATGGCGATGTACTGCAGCGAGACGAACAGGCCGAAGTCTCCTGGGGCAACGAACTGTTGATACGACCCGAAGAGCGCTCCGGCCAACGCCGCGAGGGAACTCGAAACCACGAAGGCGAGCACCTTGTAGCGCGCCAGTCGTATTCCGATCACCTCAGCGGCGACGTCGCGGTCGCGCACAGCCTGCAGCGCCCGACCGGTACGCGAACGCACCAGGTTCTTCGACGTCAGCGCCACCAGAGCGACAAGGACCCAGATGACGTAGAGGAAACCCTGGTCGCGCCCGAACCGGTGCCCGAAGACGACCAGACGGGAGAAGTCGAGCGGACCGATCCTGGGCGGGGCCGCCACCGACGTCCCGTTGAGCCCCCCGGTCACCGAGGTCCAGCTCTCGAAGACGTGCTGGCCGGTGAACACCAGGCCGACGGTGATGATGGCGAGGTAGTTCCCCCGCAGACGTAGGGCGAAGGGACCCACGACCGCGCCGACGAGCGCTCCCACGGCCGCAGCCGCGAGGAGGAAGATGAGGAACGGCCAGTGGCGTTGGCCGCCGAGGTAGGCGGCGGTGTAGGACCCGGTGCCGAGGAAGAACGCATGGCCGAGCGAGACCTGGCCGGTGAATCCCGTCAGCAGGTTGAGGCCGATGGCACCAATGGCCGCGATGCCGGCGTAGTCGAGCACGGTGCTCTGGAAGTTGGACAGCTTCAGCGGCGCCAGCACCGCGAGCACCATGAAGAGCCCGAGAACGACCCGGGTCTGGCGAGACGCGAAGATGTGTAGATCCTCGCCGTAGTCGCGGACCATCGATGGATTGGCGGAGTCCTTGCGAAACGGCGTCATAGCCGATGAACCTCTTTCGTGCCGAGAAGGCCATAGGGTCGGACGAGCAGGATGGCGATCATCACGACGTAGGGCATCACGACGTGGAAGTTGGTTCCGAGGAACGCGGCGTACTCCGGTTGGTAACCCGCGGTCAGCGTCTGCGTGATGCCGATGACGACACCGCCGATCACGGCTCCGAGGGGTGAGTCGAGCCCACCCAGGATCATGGCGGGAAAGGCCGCGAGAGCAATCAGCCCGAGGCTCGGTGTCACGGCGGCCGGCCCCGAACCGAGGGAGATTCCGGCCAACGCAGCAACTGCGCCGGCGATGGCCCACGACCACCCGAAAACCCGCCGAACACTTATGCCACGGGCGAGAGCGGCCTCCTGATCGAATGCGGCCGCCCGCATGGCGAGCCCGATGCCGGAGAACTTGAAGAACACGAAGAAGGCGAGGAGCACAGCGCCGGCGAGCGCGATCCCCCAGAGATCTTTCACCGAGAGCACGACGCCGCCGACCTTCACCGTGTCGATGCCCCACGGATCGCCGAGGTCTCGGGCGTCGTATCCCCAGATCGAGGCCATCACCTCGGTGAGAAGGAACAGCAGTCCGATGGTGATCATGATCACCCCGAACACCGGGCGCCCGACCATGCGCCGTAGCAGCACCCGCTGGATGAGCGCACCCACCAGACCTCCGGCCGCCACGGCCATGACGACCGCCAACGCAAAGGGGAGCCCCCACGTGCGGTGGAAGTTGTACGCGAAGTAGGCGCCGAGCGTCACCATGGACCCCTGCGCGAAGTTGATGACCCCGGTGGCTTTATAGATGATGACGAAGCCCAGGGCGACGAGGGCGTAGCGCGATCCGAGCGCAAGCCCGGCGAAGCAGAGCTGCAGGAAGTCGTTCATGTCAGTCCCGGGCTGCGGTACGTCGTCATCGGTACATCTCCTCGATCAGGTCACGGAACTCTGCGACAACTGCAGCGCGCTTCACCTTTTGCGTCGCGGTCAACTGCCCGTTCTCGTGCCCGAGTTCGCTCGGGAGAAGCGCGAAGTGCTTGATCGTCTCGGCTTGGGCCAGATCCCGGTTCACGTGCTGCACCCACTCGTCGATCAGTTGGCGTACCTCCGGCTTCGACGCCAGGTCTTCATAGGTCGTGTAGGGGAGGAAGCGGCGACTCGCCCAGTCCCCCACCGTCTCGAGCTCCACACCGATCAAGGCCGTCAGGTATTTGCGACGGTCGCCGACGAGGACTGCTTCGCGCACATACGGCGACACCTTGAGGGCGTTCTCGATCTCGGACGGCGAGATCTTCTTTCCTCCAGCCGTGATGATCAAGTCCTTCTTCCGATCAGTGATCGAGAGATAACCGTTGTCGTCGAGCGAACCGATGTCGCCGGTGTGGAGCCATCCGTCGGCGTCGATGGTGGCGGCGGTCGCCTCCGGATTGTTGAGGTAGCCGACGAAGTTCGCCGCCGACCGGGTCAGGATCTCCCCGTCGTCGGCGAATGCGAGTTCCACGCCCGGCAGGGCCACGCCGACCTTGCCGATCCGGACGTCGTCGGCCGGCGTGAAGGTTGCAAGCGCCGTGTTCTCGGTTTGTCCGTAGCCCTCTCGCACCGGCACACCGAGAGCCCAGAAGTAGTCCAGTACCTTCGGCGCAATGGGCGCGGAGCCCGACATGGCAACGCGCACTCGGCGCAGACCGAGCTTGTCGCGGACGCTCCGGTACAGGAACAGATAGCCGAGCCCTCCCATGATCTTGTCAACCACGCCTGCCTGACCGCGCATACGACGCTTCGCGAGGCGTTCACCGCGTCGCAACCAGAACCAATACGTGCGGTTCTTCAACCATGTGGCGTCGGCGACCCGCGTCTCCATCGAGGCCAGCATCTTTTCCCATACCCGGGGAACGCCGAGGAACAGCGTCGGCTGGACCTCGCGGAGATCGGCCGCCAGAGACTCGCCACCTTTCCCGAAGTTCACGACATAGCCCACGTTGAGGGCATTGATGACGGAGTTCAGCCGTTCGGCGATGTGGCACAGGGGAAGGTACGAGAGGACCTCGTCCATCGGAGTCGCGGAGAATGCCTGGCTGAACGACTCCGTTGCCGCTAGGAGATTTGCATGCGAGAGAACTGCGCCCTTCGGGGGGCCGGTTGTTCCCGAGGTGTAGACGATCATCGCCATGGCCGCAGGGTCGATGGCGGCGACCGACTCGGCCCATCGCTCGATCGGCTGAGCTGCACCGAGCTCCTCCAGAGCGGCGAAGGTCATGATCATCGGGTCGTCGAGGAGAGCGCGAATTCCACGCGTCTCGAGCACCACGATGCGCCGGAGCATCGGGAGGCGTTCTCTGACCTCGAGGACCTTGTCGATCATGTCATATCGCTGGTCGTGGCTTTATCTTTGACCGCTTGTGTGTCCGCCGCGCCGGACGGGCAGATCACAGACCAACCTCAACCTACCTCCTCTGTTACCTCACCGCCGCCTACGACCACTCCTATGCCTCCGACAGCAACGCCCACACTGTCACCGGATGCCAACCGCGCCGTTACTTTTACCACGACCGATGGCGTCAC
>JANOHI010000287.1:0-14711 GCA_031406385.1 Acidimicrobiia bacterium | reverse complement strand
CAGGTATCCTTGCGAATTCCCTCAGGATCACGACCGGAAATCGTAGGGGCCAGAATCAACTTTTATTGACCTAAGGAAGGTCTGAATAATTCACGAACTCGATTAACCAGCGCACAAAATACAGGGAATCTGACTGATCACTGTCTGAAATTTTGAATTAATCAGACCTTCCCTAAATCGCTCAAAAAGAAGGAGTGCATAATTACTTAGTAACGTCTATGACTTGAGAGCTTGGCGAAACTCCTCGGTGGATGACACTTTCACGATTTGGTTAAGTATCTCGGTCAGGGCATCTTCGTGTTCATCTTGTTGCTTGGTCTTATCTATGCGTGGCGTAAGGGAGTTCTTCGGTGGGTCTGAGTCCGGCATCCGTCAGCAGAGCGTGGCGTAAGGGAGTTCTTCGGTGGGTCTGAGTCCGGCAACCGTCAGCAGAGCGTGGCGCAAGGGAGTTCTTCGGTGGGTCTAGTCGAAAACGGCTTCTTCAAGTCGAAGGGTCCGGTCAAGCCGCTCACTGCGCTGCTGAACTACAGCCGCAAGTACTCACTGTGGTGCTACCAATGGGGTCTCGCCTGCTGCGCCATCGAGATGGGCGCTGCGTTCGGGTCACCCCGCTACGACGTGATGCGCCTCGGTGTGATTCCGTTCCCGGCCTCGCCCCGTCAGGCCGATCTCGTGTGCATCTCCGGCACCGTCACCGACAAGATGGCCCCGGCCATCAAGCGGCTCTACGACCAGATGCCGGAACCGAAATATGTGATCTCGATGGGCTCGTGTGCCAACTGCGGCGGACCCTATTGGGACAGCTACTCCGTCACCAAAGGTGTCGACCAGATCATTCCCGTCGACGTCTACGTGCCCGGCTGTCCGCCGCGGCCCGAAGCGCTTCTCGAAGGGATCGTGCTCCTGCAAGAGCGGATCCAGAACGAGGACATGGCCGAGAAGTGGCGCGCCGAACCGATCTACATGTCGGAAACTCGGCAGCCGCGACCAGAGGCAGAGCGCGCCGAGCCGATCTACATGTCGGAAACCCGCTAGCCGCGACCAGAGGCAGAGCGCGCCGAGCCGATCTACATGTCGGAAACTCGCTAGCCGCGCAATCGGCGGCGCTCCGGTGCGCCGCCGTCAAACATCGGCGGGGCGGCCCTCTACCGTGACGCCATGACCCCTCGGGTGGCCGCGCTTCCGATTGATCTGTTGTCGCTGGCGAATGCACTCGAAGGCTGCGCCCTGACCATCGACGGTGCGTCTCGGCGCCTCGGTGTGGGTCGCGCGGTCAACTACGTCGGCTCTGTCGCGTCGCTTGCGAGGACCTGCCGATCGGTCGAAGCGTCCGTTACCGTCGTGGCGCGGCGCCTGGGAGCGGCCGATGCTCCAGGAGGCAGGGCGCTCCACCTGCCCGCTATCGGGATTTCCCCGTCGATCGCGGCGGTCTCTCCGTGGTCGGGTCAGCTCGCCGGGCCGTTCGCCGACGAGGATGCGACCAACGACGTTCTTCGGGTCGCGGCCAGCCAACTCGGCGTGCGGGAGAAAGGCCGCAACATCAGTGACTACGGGGAGTGGTTCGGTGCGAACGGAGTGTTCTGGTGCGCTGAGTTCGTGTCCTGGGTATTCGCCCACGCCGGTCGTCCGCTTCCTATCAGTATCGGCGCACGGAAGGGCGCGTCGGGCTACGCCTTCTGCCAATACGGACGCGACGCCGCTTACAAACGTGGTGAGCTCTTCTCCCGTCCTCGACCTGGTGATGTGTTCTTCCACTTCCGGCGTGGCGACCGCGGCGCTGGGCACACCGGGATCGTGGTCGATGTGCTGCCCGATGGTCGGGTCGTGACGATCGAAGGAAACGCTGGACCGCAGAGCGGACGTGATGGTGGCGGGGTCGTGAAGCAGACCCGCTCACTTGCGTACTCCCGCGCTCTCACGTTCTGGCGGGTGTTCCCACCATCGCCGGAGGACGATCGCGGACCAGACGACCTCGCACCGCGCCCGAGCACGCTTGCCCCGCAACGTCGCCGGGCGCGCCGTCGATCGACTCGGGCCGCTAGGCGGTGACCGGTGCCCGGACAGCTATCTCGACGCCCGCGTCCGATTTCATCGGGAGCTTGCGCAGGCCACGCAAATCGCCTGCACGAATCCATCCGAAGGCGATGAGGGCGCACATGCACGCCGAGCCGCCCACGTAGGTGGTGATCGGACCGAAGCGGTCGTACACCGCACCTGCCGACAACGCCGCGACACCTCCCGAGAGCGTCTGCAGCGCACCGACGAGGCCCTGGGCCCCGGCGACTTGCTCGGGAGGGGCGGCCAGTGAGACAGCGATGGGAATGCTTGATGCGCTCATGCCGTCGTTCGTGGCGTGGACCAGGCCGACGAGGATCAGGATCCACGGCACCGGGATCAGCCCGTACATGCTGAGGCACAGAGCGCCAACACAAAGACCAAGTCCACCGATTCGGAACGGGCCCTTCTGCTCCGCCCACGCCCCCCCTCGCTCGGCGAGCACCACCATCGGTGCGGCAAACACGATGATGCCCAAGGTGACGTAGAAGTACGAACCCTTGAGGTCGTCGATACGGACCGCCCACAATGCATCGAAGATGCCGATCATGATGAAGAAGGCGACACCGTAGGCACTGGCTGACTGCATCCATCGTTCGCGCAATAGTCCGACAGCGAGGCGGGGTTTGTCTGCCGCCGCCGCCTCGGGGGCGCCGAATGGGGCGCGCCAGGTGATCGGGACAAACACTGCGGAAAGCGACGCGGCGACAACGAATGGCCACCGGATGCCGATGTGACCGACCAGAACGGCGGCAATTGCCGGGCCCACGAGGAAGCCGACGACGTCGAACGACAGCATGCCGCCGAGGTTCTTGCCGACGTTGTCGGGGTCGGCAAACGCCACCGATCGGCGCAAGGCGGGATAGGCGGCGCCGATGCCGAGACCCATCAACGCACGCCCGAATGCGAAGGCAGGAGTGGCCGACGCAGTGGCGACGATCAGGAGACCGATCACGTTGGCGGTGAGTCCACCGAGGAGCAGGGTGCGCGCGAAGCCCCGGTCAGCGAGCGGGGCGAGGAGGATCTGGGCCACGAACGAGGCAAAGAACCCCACGGCAACGATCAGGCCGAGCATCGTCTCCGAAATCCCGTAGGTGTCTCGCATCTTTCCGAGCACAGCGAACATCACGCCGTAGCCCGACGACAGAGCGGCGCCGGTCATCTGCAACGAGCGGATGGTTCGACGACTCGTCTGCACGGCGAAAGAGGCTAGGCGCTGGCGGTCACGTGCCTCCGTCCGGTTTACGGGTATGCGGTCCGATGCCTGCATCGCCAACACCTTTTGGGCGGCATCGGAAGGAGCGGGCAGCGGTCAGACTGCTCCTCGAAAACGAGCGGGCCGGGTGACCTCAGGCCACGTCAGCCTTCGCCGCCGGCACCACCTCGTCGAGGTACACACGCAGCGCGTCATCGTCCCATGGCGCCCGGAGCGCAATGTTGATGTCTTGGGCCCCCGCGGCGCGGTACGCACGGATCCGCTCGATGGCCTGGTCGGGGGTGCCCAGCAGCGCTCCGCCGGTGATGCGATCGAAGGCCGGACCCCAGGCGCCGCGGAGGCGTTCGATCTCGGCCTCAGCGGCGGCGGCGGTTGATTGGATGTTGAACATCAGATTGATGGTGCGGCGAACCGTTGACGGGTCGCGACCGATCTCGGCACAACGGTCGTCGAGCACGCCGTTCAACCTATGGAACTCGTCAGGCGTTACGTATGGGACGTTCCATCCATCGGCGTGTTTCGCGACGAGGCGAAGCGTACGTTGCTCTCCGGCACCACCGATCCAGATTGGTAAGCGCGCTTGTAGTGGTCGTGGAAGGCACGATGCGTCGTCGACGGAGAAGTGCTCGCCGACAAAGGTGGTTCGATCGTTGGTGAGAAGGCCGCGAATGATCGTGGCGGCTTCGTCGAGCATGTCGAAGCGGGTCTTCACCGACGGGAACGGGTATCCGAACGCCCTCGCCTCCTGCTCGTGCCACCCGGAACCGAGGCCGAGGTCGAATCGTCCGCCGGAGATGTGGTCGAGGGTCGTGGCGGCCTTGGCGAGCACGCCGGGGGAGCGGTAGCCGACGTAGAACACCAGGCATCCGACACGCACCCGTTCGGTCGACGCGGCGAGCGCGCCGAGCACGGTGAGTGCCTCGAAGTGATCGAGCGTCCCGCCGGCCGGTGGCGCTTCGTAGAGGTGGTCCCAGCACGAAATCCAGTCAAGGTGGGCATCGAGTCGGCGCCACAGGGCCCGCATGTCGTCCATCGTCATGTTCTGCTGGCCGACGTGGGCGCCGAGGCGCAACACGTTCGGATCAGCGTTGGCTGGCCATGCGGTGCTCATGGCCGTCCATCTTGGTGGCCCTCGACAGCGTGGTCGAGTTCGGCGGCCCGGGCCGCGTCACTCTGCTCGTCGACTGATCCGAACCACCGGGCCTCAGGCGAGCGGACCCACCATTGCGGTAACCGCGTCGATGATGGCGGCCGAACGGACGAGTTCCTCTCCCGCCGCCAGTTCGGGGGAGAGGTAGCGGTCGGGTCCGATGCCTTCGACGATGGAGCGGATCTGCGCGTGCGCTGCGCCCGTGCCGAGGGCCGGCATGAGCGGCAGCCGCGCATCGATGCCACGAGCCGCGATGAGGCATTCCACGGCAAGGATCCGGCGGACATTGTCGATGATGAGCCGCAGCTTGCGAGCGGCGCCCCAGGCCATCGACACGTGGTCTTCCTGCATGCCCGATGTGGGTGCCGAGTCGATGCTCGCCGGGTGAGCAAGGCGCTTGTTCTCGCTGAGCATCGCCGCACTCGTGTAGTGGGCGATCATCATCCCCGAGTCGACACCGGGGTCGTCGGCGAGGAACGGGGACAGGCCGTGCGATCGCGTGCGGTCGAGCATGCGGTCCATGCGTCGTTCGGAGATGGCGCTCAGGTCGGTCAGAGCAATGGCCAGAAAATCGGCGGCGTAACCGAGCGGCGCGCCGTGGAAGTTGCCGCAGGATTCGACTCGTCCATCGGGTAGGACCATCGGGTTATCGATCGCCGAGGCCAGCTCACGCTCGACGATCGCAATGACGAAGTTGAGCGTGTCACGCGCCGCGCCGTGAACCTGGGGGGTGCAGCGCACGGAGTACGCGTCTTGCACCCTGCTGTCGTCGAGCCGATGGCTGGCCACGATCTCCGAACCGGCGAGCAGAGTGCAGAGATTTGCTGCGCTCGCGGCCTGTCCGGGGTGCGGACGGAGCGCTTGGAGATCAGCGGCGAACGGTCGGTCAGTGGCGAGGAGTGCTTCGACGGTCATCGCGCATGCGATATCGGCATGGGTGAGGAGTGACCTCGCGTCGGCCACGGCCAGACAGAGCATGCCGAGAATGCCGTCGGTTCCGTTCGTCAGCGCAAGCCCCTCCTTCTCGGCCAGTACGAGGGGCCGCAGTCCGGCTTCGGCAAGCGCGGTGGCAGCCGGCTTGGGGACACCGTGATGATCGACGGTTCCTTCCCCGATGAGTGCGAGTGCCACGTGGGCGAGCGGTGCGAGGTCACCACTCGCGCCGAGCGACCCGTGCTCGTACACGTGGGGAGCGATGTCGTGGTTGAGGAGATCGACGAGACCCTGTGCGGTCGCCGGTCGGGCGCCACTGGCGCCGAGAGCGAGGGTGCGGGCGCGCAGGAACGCCAGCGCGCGGACGACCTCGCGCTCGACGAGGGGTCCCATGCCGGCGGCGTGCGACCGGACGAGGGCGACTTGCAGATCGGCTCGGCGGGCCGGGGGAATCGACACGTTGGCCAGAGCCCCGAACCCGGTGGAGATCCCGTAGACGGGATCGCCTTCGGCCAGGCGCTCCACGATCGCCCGTGCTTTACCCATCCGGGCCGTCGCTTCGCTGCTGATCTCCACGGGTGCACCCTGGCGAGCGACTGCGACGACGTCGTCGATCGTCACGCCAGGGCCGTGGAGGGTGACCGAAGCGGCCGAGGTGGAGGGTCGAAGTGCGGGCATCGCCACGGAGGCTACTGGTCCGGGAAATTCGGGCGGCGTCGAGGAGGAGTACGCCTACCGTCGTTGGTCATGAGTGAACTCGACGACGTTGTGCCGGAGACCAAGGACTGGACATGGGTGCTCGAGGCGAAGTGCGACGACTGCCGGTTCGACGCCCCTGGACTCGACCTGGCAACGGTCCCGGCCCGACTTGAGGCAAACGCCGACACGTGGGTGGAGTTGCTTGCGCGGCCTGGTGTTCGAGATCGTCCGGCCGCGGGGGTGTGGTCCCCGCTCGAGTATGCCTGTCACGTTCGTGACGTGTTCCGCCTCTACGACTACCGCCTGAACCTCATGCTGGGTCAGGACGACCCGCACTACCCGAATTGGGATCAGGACGAGACCGCGCTGACGGACCGCTACCGGGAGCAGGACCCCGAAGTGGTGTCCGCCGAACTCGTCGAGGCCCAGCGTCGGCTGAGCGCATCCTTCGCCGGGGTCACGGGCACGCAGTGGCAGCGGACGGGCAACCGAAGCGACAACAAGCGGTTCACCATCGAGAGCTTCGCCCGCTACATGCTCCACGATCCCGTCCACCACGTGTGGGACGTAACTCATATGCGCGCTGAATGAAAGTCGACCCGCGCATATAGGGCACAGGGCTGCCGTACGATCTATGCCTTATGGCATCGGCCTTTCGCTACCCGTCGGATCGTCCACGAGTGGCGGTGTTCGTCGCGATCGGCCTGATCGATCTCACTGTGTGCCTGTTCGTGAGCAACCCGTTTCTGGTCCTCGTGTACTGCGCAGCGTCGATCCTGCCGAAGGGGATGACCTGCGCCTTCAACCATCACCATCAGCATCTGTCCACCTTCAACTCTCGGCTGCTGAATCGGGCGCTCGAGGTCGTCTACGCCCTGCAGACCGGCGTGACCAGCCACACGTGGACTCTGCACCACACAGTTGGGCATCACAAGAACTATCTCGACCAGAATGCTGACGAGTCGCGGTGGCGGCGACGAAGTGGTATCCCCATGGGCCGGATCGAGTACTCGTTCGTCACCGGGGTGACCGCGTACTACCGGGCGTGGAAAGCCGGGAAGAACTACCCGAAGTATCGGGCCGTGTTCGTCCGCATGCTCATCCCGGTCATTGCCGCGGTCGCTGTTGTCGTCTACCTGCGGCCGTTCGCCGGGACGATGATCTTCGTCGTCGTGCCGGCGTTCATGCTCTTCGGGACTGCCTGGGCTACGTACGATCACCACTCGAGTCGGCCGACCGACCCGGTGTTCGGGGCTACGACCAATGTGGTGCAGCCGCTCTACAACTTCTGGACCGGCAACCTCGGCTACCACACCGCCCATCACTTCCGCCCGAGCGCTCATTGGTCGAAAGTGCCGGCCATCCACGCCACGATCGCCAGCCAGATCCCCTCTGACGCCTATCTTCAGCCGGGCTTCCCGTATCGGCAGCTCCGACTGATCGACGGCCTGATCAAGTCACCGAAGTACCGACTCCCCTCGAGCGTTCTCGCCAAGTAGGGCCGGTCCCCCTACGACGGTCGTTCACTCCGAACGCCGGGAAAGCGGGTGAAATCGGCGTCGTAGGTGATCACCGTTGCCCGATGCTCGAGGGCGAGCGCGGCCAGGTGGGCGTCGGAGACGAGGTTGCCACCCGTTCCTGCGACCGACAGCAATTCCCGCAAGTGCTCGAAGTGCTTTGTGGTCGGGTGCACGACCATCGCCGATGGTGCGCCGGTCCACGTGTCGACGATGGACAAGGCCTGGTTTACCGGCAGCGGCGCCGGAAAGAGCCCGACCTTCGTGGACAGGCGCAGGAACGCCAGCAGCGAGATCCACGGGAAGCCCACGGAGCTCGACCCGTTCAGCGCACCATCGAGCCAGCGCTTCGCGCTCACGTGATGTCCGGCGTCTTCGTTCACCGCGTAGAGCAAGACGTTCGCATCGACGAGGTTCACGATGACGAGCGCATCTTGCGAAGGAGTTCTTCGTCCTCGAGCTCCGAAGCGAGTTGGATGGCCCGGTCGAGGTTGACCGTGGGCGTGCCGAGGCGGGCGGTCGGCGTTTCCACCCGGGAGGCCTGGTCGCTCTGACGCAGGCCGCGGCGGACAGCGTCGTTCAGCGCCTGTTTGAACGGCACCCCCTCGGCGGCCATGCGCTGGCGGAGAAGAGCCTCGGTGTCGGGATCGAGGGTGACCGTCGTTCTCATGATGACAGCATAGCATCAGGAGTTGCCGCATCATGATGCTCACCGAGCGTTCCTCGAAGCTCGACACCGGCACGCAACCGCGCGGGAGCGGCCCGTACCCAAGGCATACGCTGAGCAGGTGCCTTCCGGACCTCGCCCCGTACGTGCCAACCGTGGTTCAACGCTGACCTGTCGGGGGTGGGGCCAAGAGGCGGCCCAGCGGATGCTGATGAACAACCTCGATCCCGAGGTGGCTGAGCGCCCCGACGACCTCGTCGTCTACGGGGGCACCGGCCGAGCGGCCCGCTCGTGGGATGCCTTCGACGCCATGGTCCGCACGCTCACGACCCTGGCCGACGACGAGACAATGCTGGTGCAGTCGGGCAAGCCCGTCGGGGTGTTCCGGACGCACGAATGGGCCCCTCGCGTCCTGCTGGCCAATTCGAACCTGGTGCCCGAGTGGGGGAATTGGGACGAGTTCCGTCGTCTGGAACAACTCGGCCTCACGATGTACGGCCAGATGACGGCCGGGTCATGGATCTACATCGGCACGCAAGGCATCCTCCAGGGCACCTACGAGTGCTTCGCCGAGATCGCTCGCCGCAAGTTCGGTGGTTCGCTCGCCGGCACGATCACCCTCACCGCCGGCCTCAGCGGCATGGGCGGTGCTCAGCCGCTCGCCGTCACGATGAACGACGGCGTGGTGTTGTGTATCGACGTGGACCCGACACGCGTACAGCGTCGCGTGGAAACCCGTTACCTCGATGAAGTCGCCGACTCCCTGGATGATGCCGTGGCACGATGCGAGAAGGCCAAACGTGAACGACGTCCGCTGTCGGTGGGTGTCGTCGGCAATGCCGCCGACTTGCTTCCCCGCCTCCTTGAAGCCGGCTTCCCGGCCGACATCGTGACCGATCAGACAAGCGCGCACGATCCGCTTTCCTACGTCCCCAACGACCTCTCCCAGGAGGCCGCTGATCGTCTGCGTGCAGAGAATCCCGCAGAGCTGATTCGTCGATCACGCGAATCGATGGCCACTCACTGCGCGGCCATGGTCGGCTTCCTCGACGGTGGTGCTGAGGTGTTCGACTATGGCAATAGCCTTCGTGCCGAAGCCAAGCTCGGTGGGTTCAATCGGGCCTTTGACTACCCCGGCTTCCTTCCGGCCTACATCCGCCCGCTGTTCTGCGAAGGCAAGGGCCCGTTCCGTTGGGTCGCCCTTTCGGGTGACCCGGCCGACATTGCGGCCACCGACCGCGCCGTGCTCGAGGAGTTCCCCGACGATGACGGCCTGGCAAAGTGGATTCACATGGCCGGTGAGCGAGTCGCGTTTCAAGGACTCCCGGCGAGAATCTGTTGGCTTGGTTACGGCGAGCGTCACCGCCTCGGTCTTCGCTTCAACGAGATGGTACGGCGCGGTGAGCTCAAGGCGCCGATCGTCATCGGTCGCGATCATCTCGACTCCGGCTCCGTTGCGTCTCCCTATCGCGAGACCGAGGCCATGGCCGACGGATCCGACGCCATCGCCGACTGGCCGCTGCTGAATGCGCTGGTGAACACATCGAGCGGTGCATCGTGGGTGAGCATCCACCACGGTGGCGGTGTCGGCATCGGGCGTTCGATACATGCCGGAATGGTCGCCCTCGCTGACGGAACCGCTCTGGCCGCGGAGAAGCTTTCCCGTGTGCTCGTGAGTGATCCGGGCATGGGCGTTATCCGCCACGTCGACGCTGGCTATCCCGAAGCTGTCAAGGCCGCCGACGAGCGTGGTGTCCGCATCCCGATGCGCGAGGGCTGAGCGTCGATGGCCGTTCGTCCGATTGCCCACATCGGCCATCCGATCCTGCGCATCCCCACGCGTGCGGTGACGACCGAGGAGCTGGCCGGTCCCGAGATTCAGGGCGTCATCGACGATCTGATCGACACCATGCGCGCCGCCAACGGGGCCGGGATCGCCGCGAACCAGATCCACGAATCGGTGCGGATCACCGTCGTGGAGGTCAATCAGAATCCGCGCTATCCGTACAAGCCGAAGATCCCTCTTACGGTGCTCGTGAATCCCGAGATCGAGTTCCAGGACGACGAGCTTGTCGAGATCAACGAGGGCTGCCTCAGTGTGCCGAATTTGCGTGGCAACGTGATGCGTCACGTCAACATCCGCATCCGCTACCTCGACCGCGAGGGTGTAGCCCACGACGAGGTCAAGCGCGGGCTCACCGCCGGAACCTTCCAGCACGAATGCGACCACCTGGACGGAAAGCTGTTCGTCGATCGCGTCACCGACCCGACGACCTTCACCACGTGGGAGCAGTTCGAGATGCACCATCGCGACGCGTTCATCGAGCGGATCACCAAGTTCGTCGAACGCGTGGGATCGTAAGCGCGCTGTGCAGCTGTGGTGCGAGCGGGCATGGTTGGGCGGTGACTCGCTCGCCAGGGGCGTGCTCCTGTCAATTGACAACGGCGTGTTCACCGACGTTTCGTCTGCCGACTCGGCGCCCTCGGACGCCGAGGTCACTCGCGGCATAGTCCTGCCGGGTCTCGCGAACGCCCATTCCCACGCGTTCCATCGTGCGCTACGCGGACGCACCCACGGCGGGACAGGATCGTTCTGGACGTGGCGGGACCAGATGTACTCCGTCGCCGCTCGCCTCGACCCTGACTCCTATCTCACGCTGGCCACGGCCACGTTCGCGGAAATGGTGCTGTGTGGGTACACCGCAGTGGGCGAGTTCCACTACCTGCACCACGCGCCGGGCGGAGTCGTCTACTCCGATCCCAATGCGATGGGTGCCGCGCTCATCGAGGCTGCACGGATCGCCGGTCTTCGGCTCACGCTTCTCGACACGTGCTACCTCCGTGGAGGGTTCGACGCAGAGCTCAACCAAGTGCAGCGGCGCTTCTCCGACGGCGCGGTCGGAGACTGGGAGGCGCGAAACGATTTGCTCACCTCGGCGCACTTGGCGAACCGTTCGACGCGCCTCGGTGCGGCGATCCATTCCGTACGCGCGCTTTCTTTCGAGAGCATGGGTGGAGTTGCATCGTGGTCCGCCTCTGCCGGTTGTCCCCTGCATGCCCATGTCTCCGAGCAGCCGGCTGAGAACGAAGCGTGCTTGGCATATACCGGCCGCACGCCGTCACAATTGCTCGCCGATGCCGGCGCGATCGGCGAGTCGTTCACCGCGGTCCACGCGACTCACCTGAGCTCCGACGACATCCGTATTCTCGGTTCCGCTCGTTCCACCGCGTGTTTCTGCTGCACGACGGAGCGCGACCTCGCGGACGGCATCGGCCCGTCCCGCGCCCTTGCCGATGCCGGCGCACGACTGTCGATCGGGTCCGACTCCCAAGCGGTGGTCGATCCGTTCGAGGAGATCCGGGCGATCGAGTCGCACCAGCGGCTGGTGACGAATGTGCGGGGCGTCCACAGTCCCACCGAGTTGCTGCGTGCCGGGTCATCCGACGGATACGCGTCCATCGGTTGGAACGGCGGAATCTTGTCCGCTGGCGCAGTCGCCGACCTCGTCGTCATCGATCCGTCGTCGGTTCGCCTCGTCGGTTCGAACGGCGACGATGTGGCGTCGCTCGTGTTCGGGGCGTCGGCGCCCGATATCTCCCACGTGATGGTGGACGGCAGTTGGGTGGTGCGCGACGGATTCCATGTGTCGATCGACGTGCCACGAGCGCTCACGACATCGATCGACTCGCTCTGGTTCGCGTGAGGATGGGCGCATGACGACCACCGTGATCGACAACATCGGCCAACTGGTCACCTGCGACGCGTCACTCGGCGAGGGGCCGCTGGGAGTTGCTCGCAGCGTCGCGCTGCTTGTGGAGGACGGTCGGATTGTCGCCATCGAAGCCGCCGGACGAGCGAGTGCGGATGAACGCATCGATGCCGACGGCGGTTGCGTGATGCCCGCCTTCGTCGACTCCCACACCCATCTGGTGTTCGCCGGGGACCGAGCCGATGAGTTCATTGCCCGGATGGCCGGGCGGCCCTACGAGTCGGGAGGGATTCGCGTCACCACCGAAGCGACGCGCACTGCGGGCGACGGGGAACTTCGGCGGCTCACGGCTTTGCGACTCGCCGAGGCGAGGCGTCACGGCATCGGCCATGTCGAGATCAAGTCCGGCTACGGGCTCGACATTGTGACCGAGGAGCGCTGCTGCGCGCTGGCGGCCGAACTCACCGATGATGTGACCTTCCTCGGCGCGCATGTGGTGCCGGCCGACTACAGCGATCGCGTCGACGACTATGTGGAGCTCGTGTGTGGGCCGATGCTCGATGCATGCGCCGCCCATTCGAAGTGGATCGACGTGTTCTGCGAGCGCGGCGCGTTTGACGCGGACCAGAGCCGCGCGATCCTCGAAGCCGGCCGTGTCCGTGGTCTCGGGTTGCGGGTCCATGCGAACCAGCTCGGCCACGGCCCGGGCGTGCAGCTCGCGGTATCGCTCGGTGCGGCGAGTGCCGATCACTGCACCTACCTTTCCGATGATGACCTCGACGCGTTAGCGGGAAGTGACACCGTGGCCACCTTCCTGCCGGCCGCCGACTTCTCGACGCGTCAGCCGTATCCGGATGCCCGACGGGCGCTCGATGCCGGAGTTCGCATTGCCATCGCCACGAACTGCAACCCGGGATCGAGCTACACCACGTCGATGGCGTTCTGCCTGGCGCTTGCCGTGCGGGACATGGGGCTGACCGCCGAGGAAGCCGTCCTCGCGGCGACCGTCGGCGGCGCAAGTGCACTCCTACGCAACGACGGGCTCGGCACGCTCGCCCCGGGAGCGACTGCGAAGATCGTCATCCTGGACGCGCCGTCATTTGCGCACATCGTCTATCGCCCCGGTGTCAACCTCGTCCGAAGCGTCATCGGCTGATCCGCCCCGGTCACGCGGGGACTCAACGGGAACTCGATCCTGACAATGGTCCCGGGCCGGGCATCTTCGAAGGACACCGTGCCGCCGAGTCGACGCGCTCGCTGGTGAAGGCTGGCGAGCCCGCGTCCGGATCGTCGTTGCGTGGGGTCGAATCCCATCCCGTCGTCGCGCACCTCGACGACGCACCGCTCGTCGTCGTCGTTGCCGGTCCTGAGGCTGACCTCGACCCGTCGCGCACCGGAGTGCCGGAGCGCATTCGAGGCCATCTCCTGCAGGGCCCGGAGCAACTGCAGCAGCCGTTCCGCCGACAGATCGAGAAGTGGGCCGACCTGTGTCCACGTCAAGTCGATCCCGGCGGCCTCGAATCGTGGACCGACCCGGGCGCGCAACTCGGCGAGCGCGACGTCGGCGGAGCCATCCCCCGGATCGAGCGAGTCGACGATCAGCTTGAGATCGTCGAGGCATGCCCCGAGCGAGGACAGCAGTCGGTCATCATCGATCTTCTTCGCCCGCACCTGGATCATCAAACCGATCAGCTGGCTGCCGACCCCGTCGTGCATGTCGCCGAGGATGCGCTGGCGTTCGACGGATCGGTTCGCCCGATCCACGGCGGCCTGTGACGCAGCTCGGACGCCCTCGATGCTCGCGATCAGCAACACATTGGCCACGATGCACCCGACGAAGCCGGCGGCGCGAAGCGGGTAGACGGCTGCGCTCGACAGGTCCTGGGCGCCGGAGTATCCGAGGCGGTCGACCGTGAAGAAGATCGCAATCTGGGAAGCCGACAGCACGGCCCATGCCGAGGCCGACCGCCGACCACAGGCCACGTACGTTGTCACCGGATGGAAGAAGCTCCACACGATCGCCGGTGAGTTGAAGCCCCCCGTGCGGCTAGCCACGACGAACGTCACGAGCCACGTGAGTGCGGTTGCGGCGTTGCCGATGACCACCAACGGCACCCCTCGGACGATCGCCAGATGGACGACGCTGAGGAAGACGCCGATCGACGCGATGGCGGCGGCGGAGACAGGGGAGCCCAGGACGCCGTAGAGCAAGGCAGACGATGCCGTCAGTCCGATACCCAGCCACGCGATGAGGATGCCCGTTCTGGTGCGGTGCGCGGCATCGAGCTGATCATCGTTGCGCTGTTCCGGGGGGATGTACCGTTCGGCTGCGGAGAGAACGCGCTGACGAAGTGACGACCGGATCGACGTGCTCGTAGCAACTTCGAGGTTCATGTTCGGCTATGGCTTGATGGTGATGAGACCGGACTGGACCGCCTTGAAGACGGCCTCGCCACGCGAGTTCACCGACAGCTTGCGATAGATGGCCTTCACGTGATCACCGACCGTATGCAACGAGATCGACTGGATCGCCGCGACTTCCTTGAAGGAGCGACCGCTGGCCAATGCCTCGAGCACCGCAGTTTCCTTCGCCGTCAGTGAGACCGCAGCAGCTTGGGGCTTCTGGCGACCACCGCTGCGCAATTTGGCGAGGATGTGGCTGGCAACAGCCGGACTGATCGGGGCCCCTCCCTCGAGAACGGTTCGGATGGCACCGACCACCTGCTCCGATTCGGATTCCTTGAGCAGGTAGCCGTCCGCTCCC
>JANOHI010000273.1:0-12142 GCA_031406385.1 Acidimicrobiia bacterium | reverse complement strand
GCAGTTCGCCCCTTGGTGGTTGTCCTCCTCAAACGAGCCCATCGAGATCGCCATCGACAAGCATTCCGCCGAAGTGGCGAAGCTAGACGTCGGCGACCGCACGACCGTGCTCACTGCAGGCGACCCACGCGAGGCCACCGTTGTCGGCATCACGCGTTTCGGTGAGGTCGATACCCCAGGTGGGCTGTCCGTAGTGCTGTTCGACGACGTGACCGCCGAGGCGGTGCTCAATAAGCCCGGTCAAGTCGACGCAATCGCGGTGACCGCCCGAGATGGCGTCGACCAAGACACCCTTGTCTCTCGGCTCGCGCCAATCGTGGGCACCGGGAACGAAGTGATCGCCGGTGCTGTGCTGACCGCCGAGCACCAGAACGACATCGGCAAGGACATCAGCCAGTTCGGTGTGTTCCTCACGATGTTCGCTCTCATCGCCTTGTTCGTCGGCGCCTTCATCATCAACAACACCTTCTCGATCATCGTGGCCCAACGGACCCGAGAGATGGCCCTGCTACGCGCAGTCGGTGCGACCGGCCGCCAGGTTCGACTTGCCATCCTGGCTGAGGCCGCGGTGACCGGACTGCTGGCATCGTCCGTCGGCCTGCTCGCTGGTGTCGGTGTGGCCAAGGGCTTGCGGTCCCTTCTCAGCGCCCTTGGAGTGGACATCCCCCTCGACACGCTGCAGATCACCACGGCGACCGTGCTCGGCTCGATCATCATCGGCCTGGTCATCACCTTGGCTGCCGCAGTGTTGCCGGCTCGGCGAGCGTCGCGCGTCGCCCCGATCGCTGCGCTGCGCGACAGCGCGCAGGACCGCTCGGCAGTCTCGATGCCACGCGTCGTTGGAGGCACGCTCGCCACGTTCACCGCTGCGGCGATCCTGCTCGTGGGTCGCGGGGCCGCCGACCTCACGATTGTCGGCATCGGTGCACTTGCGCTGCTCGTCGCCGTCTCCATTCTCGGACCGGTTCTTGCGCGTCCCGTTGCGGCATTCCTGGGCACACCGATCGCTCGCCTACGGGGGACGGCCGGTGGGATCGCCCGGCAGAACGCGATGCGCAATCCCAAGCGCACCGCTCGCACGGCGTCGTCGCTCATGATCGGAGTTGCCCTCGTCAGCTTTCTCGCGATCTTTGCGGCGTCTGTGAAGTCGTCCGGGGCAGGAGCGTTTCGAGATGACTTCCGTGGCAACGTGATTGTCGACTCCGGCGCGATCGACGCCAGCAGCGGCCTCACCCCCAACGTCGCTGCCGGCCTCACCAAGCAGCCTGGCGTGAACCTCGTGACCGAGCAAAGAATTTCGGCCATCGAGACCGATGGAACCCCCGGGTTTCTCAACGCCTACGACGTCGGCACCATCAACGCGATGTTCGACCTCGGCCAGGTCGACGGCGACCTCACCCGACTCGGTCCCGACGGCATCGCTGTCACTCGTGGAACCGGATCCAGCACGGTACGCCTCGGCGACACCCGTGCCATCACGTTCCCGACGGGAACCGTGACCTTCACCGTCCGAGCCATCTACGACCGGGCTGCCGACACCGTTGGCAAGCAGTTCGTCGACCTCACCGCCTTCGAAGCCAACCTCCCCGAACGTCTCGACTCCCGGATCTACATCAGCGCCGAGGAGACGACCGTCGTTGAGCGCGCCACCTCGGCATACCCGACCGCCAAGGTGCTCACCACCGATGCCTTCATCGCCCAGCAGAACGGCGAGCTCGACACCATCCTCGCCCTCATGTACGCACTCCTCGGCCTCGCGGTGATCATCGCGATCCTCGGGATTGTCAACACGCTCGGACTTTCGATCCACGAACGCAAGCGCGAGCTCGGACTGTTGCGCGCTGTCGGCATGAGCCGCGCCCAGGTCCGCACCAGCGTCCGCTGGGAATCCGGGATCATCGCCCTGTTCGGAACCGCACTCGGACTCCTCCTCGGCACGTTCCTCGCCTGGACCATGGTCCACGCCGCTCCGGCAGGTGGACGGGACCGGCTCATCGTCCCGACCGGTTCACTCATCACCGTCGCTCTGATCGCGACGATCGCCGGCATCGGAGCGGCCGTCATCCCTGCTCGACGCGCCGCCCGCATCAACATCCTCACCGCAATAGCCACCTGAGGCGGAAGCCGCGGCGCGCAGCTAGCCGGGCGACCCGCAGAGGTTGTTGCGCTGGGTCGCTCCAGGAGCGACCCAGCGCACATTCTTCCGACGGAACTCTGCAACTCGTCCATACTGAAACGTGGGCATCAACGACGACCGAGGACCGATCATGACGCAGAACGTTCCGTGGCAGGGACTCAACCACCTTGCCCTGATTACCAACGACATGGATGCCACCGTGCGGTTCTGGCACGGTGCGCTCGGGGCACCGCTGGTCGCCACGATCGGCACCGACACGTTCCGGCACTACTTCTTCTCGTTCGGGCCGAAGAGCTCCGTCGCCTTCTTCGAGTACCGGGGGCAGCACACGAACGAGCTGGCCAAACCCGCGGGCATCTTCGACGCTCGCGCCGGCCAATTCGACCATCTCTCGATGGACCTTCCCGATGAGGCGGCGCTCCTCGCGCTCCGTGAACGACTCCTCGAAGCCGGTTCCGAAGTAACCGATGTGGTCGATCACGGGCTGATGCGATCGATCTACTTCAGCGATCCGAACGGGATCGCCCTCGAAGCGTCGTGGTGGGCAAACGATCCCACGAGCGGTGGACCGGACTTCACCAACTCCGTGTACTTCCAGGACTCCGACCCCGTTCCCGCCATGGCCGAGCTTCTCTCCGGCGGGTTGCTGAGCATTCCGAAGACGCATCTCGTGGACGAACCAACTGAGCGCTACTGACGTGGCCGGCCACCGCGCCGACCGGTCGCTGGTCCCTTCGCGGTGACGTCAGAGCAGGGTCATCACCAATCCCGCGAGGGCCAGGTGGTACGTCATCATGACGGTCACGTTTGCCCACCGTTCCTCCCGGACGAACCTGTTCCAGCCGAGCACCCCGTCGGAAACGACGAACGCCATTGCACCGACCATGCCGGCGATCCGACCCGTCGCCCCGACAAGGACGGCCATCACGACGATCACGCCGAGGTAGAGCGCGACCGCCGGCGCGAGTGAACCGCTCCCCCGGACGATCCGCGGGCCGGCGAAGACCCCGACACCGAGCGACAGCGCGACGACGGGAACGACGGTCCAGGCGCGATGAACGCCGACCGTCAACGCGCCAATGCAGAAGATGGCGTGACCGACCCAGAACGCCCCGAGACCGACGATGAACCTGTCGACTGCCGGCAGCAGGGCCACGTCACCCAATAGACAGGCGACGAGACCGAGTGCGAACCACACCCGGGCGGACGACGGTGATGCGTGGATCGTCAACGCTGCGGCGATCATGGCGATGGTGACGAGCGGCTTGCTCCAGGCCTCGACCCGGTCGTCGTGACGCAACCGTGACCACCAGTTGGCGACGGCACCGACACCGGCAATCCCGATCGCGGCCCATGTCGCGGTGTCCACAGTCGCGAGCCTACGGGAGTGCCCCGGACCGGTCCGGGAGTCATCCGGCCGGCGGGACTTAAGGCCCTGTCCTCCTTCCTTCACGGATCCGTACGCTCCACTCATGAACAACCCTCTCGTCGGTGATCCGCAAGATGTCCTCCACAGTGGAAGCGTTTGGGAACGTGATCTCTACGCCATGCTCACGTCGCATGTGGCGAAGGAGCGCGGCCTGCTCGGGGAGTACGTCGAAGCGGCGAAGGGAACGCAGTCCGAGGCGCTCGGGTACCTGGTGAACCTGCTGATCGAAGACGAGAAGCGCCACCACCGGATGTTCAACGAACTGGCAGCGTCGCTGAAGAGCGAATCCGAGCTGTCCGGCGACAAGCCGGTGGTTCCCCGCATGGACTTCCGTTCGTCGGACGCGGCGGCTGTCGTCGACGTGGCCCACCGTCTGCTCGAGAACGAGAAAGACGACGCCCGGGAGTTGAAGGCCTTGAAGAAGACGCTCCGCGACGTCGAAGACACAACGCTCTGGGGCCTTCTCGTCGACCTGATGGACCGCGACACCGAGAAGCACATCGCCATCTTGAGCTTCGTCGAGAAGCACGCCAAGGCCAGTCGCTGACCCGCCGCGACCTGGGCGTCGAACAATCAGCGCACAGGTCGCTCACACACTCCTCACATCGCGAGCCGACATTCACTCTACGAGTTCACCGATCACGGATGTGATCGTGCTCGCGGTAGACGTCGCCCCGGAGGAGACCACCTTGAACGCAACCCGCTTCCTCGCACCGATCGCCGCTTTCGCTCTCGTCTTCGGCGTCACCGGATCCGCGCACGCGCAGACCTCGACCTCGACCTCGATCTTCGCCGTTGTCGTGGTTACTGCGGCCCCGACTGCCGCGACGACCACGACCAGACCGACCACCAGCACCTCAGTCCCACGCCGCGTCGTCACGTGCGAGAACGCCCGGAATCACGGCGAGTACGTGTCGTCGCGGCCAAAGGGTGAGCGGGCGAAGGCGGCGAAGAGCGATTGCGGCAAACCGCACCGTCCGACCACGACCCTCGCCCCGACCACGACCCTTGGCGGCCCAACGACCATCGTGACGACGACCGTGACAACGAAGCCACCGGTCAGCGCGACCTCAACCACCCTGAAGCGCCATGACGATGATCAGGACGAAGACGACAACGAAAACGGCAGAGGCGACAAGGGCAACCGTAACGGCAAGGGACCGAAGGGTCGCGGAAACGAAAAGGGAAAGCACCGGGATTGAACCGTCAACGGAGCCTTGCGTACTTCGGCATCGTGAGCTTCGTCGAGGAGCACGCCAAGAACAGCAGCTGAACACTTCGTGATCGGCAGTGGTCCGCGCGCATAATTCCTCGGACGACCGAACCTGCGTACCGCAGGACAACCCAGGTCCGGCTCACTCGCCCTCGTCGTCCGGCGGCGCGTTGGCCAGGAGTTCGCGCCAGCGTTCTTCCGGAACGTGGGTCGGCGTGGTGGTGGCGAGGAAATCCAGGAGGATCTCAAGGAAGCGCTCGGTGTCGCGCCACGGCAGGAAGTGGCCGGCGCCTTCGAGGATCTCCAGCCGCGCCCCCGGCATGGACTCGGCCGCAAGATGGGCGTGGCTCACCGGGATGATGCGGTCACTGTCCCCCCAGACGATGAGCGTCGGCAACGCCTCCGCCAGGTACAGCCGATCGTGCGCACTTACCCGCTGACCGGCGATATCGATCACCGAACGGACCGTATGGATGAACGCCTGCTGGCCGGCCCGATCCGTCAACGTGGTGTAGCCCTTCCACACCTCGGCCAGTGAGTCATCGGGCTTCCAGCCGAGCCGGCGGGGCAGCCAGCCGAGCCACTCCCCCGCTTCACGGACCTTCCGATGGAGCAGCACGGGGACCACGTATTCGGCGCCCGGCAACGTCACGGCCCGAAGCATCGGGCTGACCTCCCTGCCGAGACCGCCCGAGGCGACGAGTACCAGTCGCTCGACACGTTCAGGAAATTGGTACGCGAACTGCATCGCCACGCCGCCACCGAGCGAGTGGCCGATCACGGTGGCCCGTTCGAGCCCGAGCACGGCAAGGAGGTCGCGGATGCCGCTCGCGTAGGCGCCGAGTGAGTAGTCACCGCGAGGTTTGGCCGAGTGGCCGTGCCCGAGCAGGTCGGGAGCGACGACGGTGTAGTGCTCAGCCAGCGCTGGAAGCACGCCGCGCCATGTCGTGGAACTGCCGGCAATTCCGTGGATCAACACGATGACCGGTCCGTCACCAGCCATCCGGTAGGTGACTTCATGGCCGTGAATGGAAACAGTGCGCCGCCGCAACGCACTCTCCCGCCCGACTCGGACGCCCGCGGTCGCTGTCGACATGCACCGATCCTTACACTTACAGTACTTACTGTCAAGATACGATCCTGTCGTCGCTTCGCCGGGCTACATTCCGTCGTGGCTCAGATTCATCTCACCTACCTCAACGGTCTCGATGTCGAACGACTGGCGATGACCGACCAGGAGATCCTCGACGCCGTCGAAGGCGGGCTGCTCGCGCAGGGAACCGGCCAGGCCGTGATCGAACCACGGGTGCATCTCCGGCCGAGTCCCGAGATCCGCGGCCACTTCAACGTGCTGCGGGGCTATGTGGCCCCGCTCGACATGGCCGGCGTGAAGATCGTCGGCGACTACGTCGACAACTACAAGCTCGGGCTCCCCTCGGAGATGGCTCTGCTCAACCTGTTCGATCCGCATACCGGTATGCCCCGGGCGATCATCGATGCAACAGCGATCACGGACATGCGAACGGGCGCGCTCACGGCGCTCGGTGCTCGCCATCTCGCGCGGTCCGGGTCGAAGATCCTCGGTCATATCGGCGCACGCGGCACGTCGTACTGGAACGTGCGGTTGCTCGACCGGCTGTTCGACTTCGATGAGATCCGGGTCCACTCGCGGCGGCCCGAGAGCCGCGACGCGTTCGCCGCCAAGCTCTCTCGCGACCTCGGGAAAGAGGTGACGGTGACGCCGGACTGGCAATCGTGCCTGGAAGGCGCCGACATCATGGTGGAGGCATCGCGGCTCGAAGAGCGCGAGGAGCTGTTTCGCACGGCGTGGGTGCGCCCAGGCGTGCTGGTCATCCCCTACGGCACGGTGAGTGCGCTGGAGTTGAGCATGACTTCGGTGATGGACAAGATCGTCGTCGACGATCTCGGCCAGTTCCGAGCCGGAGAGTTCGGGGCACTACGTCCACATATCAACGCCGGATTGCTGTCCGAGGAGGGCGTCCACGCCGAGCTGGGCCAGATCGTGGCCGGCAGCCGAACCGGACGCGAAAGCGACGACGAACGCATTCTGTTCTGGCATCGAGGCCTCTCGCTCTCGGACATCGCACTCGGCGCGGCGATGCTGGACAAAGCCACCGCGATGGGGATCGGCCAGTCGCTCCGCTACGCCTAGCCTCCCGAATCGCCCGCACTCAGACCGGCGGCCTCGACGAGGCGGCCACTCGCCACCAAGTCCATCGCTATCGCTTCGATCTCACGCCCGATCGGCCGATCCTCGGCGATGAATCGACAGCGCTCCCGCACGGCGGCGTAGACGGGCACGAGCAGTGGGGCGATCGTCGGCTCCACGTCACTCCCCCCTCCGGCGCGGAGGTCGATCGCCTGGCAGCCGGCCACCAGTTCGAAGCCGACGAGCAGATCGAGCTTCTCGACCAGCTCGGTCAGCTTCGACGCCGCCAGCGCGGCGAACGTCGCCGAGTCTTCGACACCGTCGGCGTTGTGCGACGAGAGAACCGGCACCGGAGTGGAGAGGTGCACGATCTCCGCACGCAGAGCTTCGATCGGCTTGAGCAGAGGGCCGAACCCGGCGGTGTCGGGACGGTCCGACGAGAGCAACGGTGCGAGACCGCTGTGTGGTTGATGCATGAGGCGCTGAACTCTCGACACGGAGTCGGTCGCACACCACGCCAGCGCCCGTGCCAACCCGTCAAGGGTCTGGGTCAAGCGGGGCAGATGGAAGTTGCCCGTGCTCACGCACACGTCGTCCTCGATGATCACGACGGGGTTGTCGGGCGCGGAGTTGAGGTCCACGTCGAGCTCCTCGTCGAGGTCAGCGAACGCGGCGAACGCGGCGCCGTGCACCTGGGCCATACAGCGAAACGAGAGAGGGTCCTGAAGCCGCCGGCCGGCCCCGGCAATGCCGAGGGGTCCGTCGCCGAGCAGCCGACGTAGCTGATCACCGGCCTCGACCTGTCCCGGCTGCGGGCGGGCCCGAAGGGCGGCCGAGGAGAACGGCGAGAGGTTTCCGGCGAATCCTTCGAGCGACAGCGCGCCGGCAACCTGCATCGACACCAACGTCGTGCGCGCAGCCACTGACGCCAGCGCGGCCAGCGCGGTGGAAAACGCCGTGTTGTTGCAGAGCACGGCGCCGTCCTTGGGCTGGAGCCGCAGCGGACGGATGCCCGCCGATGCGAGCCCATCGGACGCGGCGACGCGCGCACCACCGACGATCGCCTCTCCTTCGCCGATCAAGGCGTGGGCAAGCGCGGCCATGGCCACGAGATCTCCGGTCCCGATGGAGCCGATCCGGGGCATGGCGGCGACGAACCCGTTGTTGAGCGCGGTGACAAGGGCGGGAGCGATTTCCGCGCTGGCCCCGGATGCGCCGCTCAGCATGGTGTTGAGCCGCACGGCCATCACCGCCCGGACCTCTTTGGGACTCAACAGCGGACCGACCGCCTGCGCCCGGCCGCGCACCGTCCGGTAGGAGAACTCGGCCGCCGCCTCCGCCGTCAGCATCTGATCAGCACGCATACCGAGGCCCGTGGTGAGGCCGTAGGCGGGGATCGACTCGCTGAGGTAGCGATCGACGATCCGCCGCCCGAACGCCATCCGCTCGATCGAGCCTGCGGCGAGCGAGACCGCCGCCCCCGCAGCGATCCGCAGCAGCGACTCCGGACGCAAGGTCGAACCGTCGAGAACCACGTGGTCAGCCATACACCTCAGTTGAACACGAGGCGCGCCCTCGCCTCGTCTCAGCGTTGGACGGTGGCGGCGACCAAACCGTGAAACCTGGCTTTGACGTCGACGTTGCCAGCGAGTGCCGAATCCCGTACCCTTCGCACTGCTTGGTACTTCCCTCGGACCCGCTTCGCGGTCCCGACCCGGTGCAGCACGAGCACGACGGGCGCTCGGCCCGGCGTGTCCCGACGGAACCGAGGACACATGACGAATCTCCGACGGCTTCGGCCGATACTCGCCACGCTGCTCGTGGCCCTGCCGCTCATCACCCTGGTGAGCCCGATCCGCCCGAAGATTGCCGGGGCCCAGGCGCGACCACCTTCGAAGGTCACGCACCTTCTCGAAAAGCTGCGCGACGACACCCTCGTAGCCCGACGCAATGGCCGTTCGCCGGCCGCACGCAACGGCTACACCAAGGTCGACGCTGAGGGTCGGCTCTCCGTCACAGTGTGGGCGACCGGTCAGGTCGGCGGACGGGAGCGGGCCGACCTCGCCCGGCTGGGGGCGCGGATCGATCAGACGGTCAGCGGCCCAGCGCGTAGGGGCAAGCCGGCGTTCGGTGTGTTCCAGGTCCTCGTCGATGCGTCACAACTCGACAACCTCGGCGCGCTCTCGTGGGTCGCCGCGGTGACTCCGGTCGACGACGGCGAGACCGACACCCACCCGACGAACACCAACAACAGCGCAGGGGTAGCCCTGCACCGGGCCGACGACGCCCAGACGCGGGGCGTGAACGGCACCGGCGTCAATGTCGGTGTGATCTCCGACGGGGTCACCAGTCTGGCGACGGCGCAAACCGGCAACGACCTCCCGGCGGTAAACGTGCTCAACGCCGGAGCCGGAGACGAAGGCACGGCAATGCTTGAGATCGTCCACGACATGGCTCCGGGAGCGTCCTTGCTGTTCGACACCCAGAACGGCGTCGCCGGACACGCAGCCGCGCTGAACGCCCTCGTCGCTGCCGGGGCGAACGTGATCACCGAGGACCTGGCCTTCGACACGGAACCGGCGTTCGCCCAAGGGCTTCTTGCCTCCACCGGTGACAACATCGCCGCCGCCGGGGTGAGCATCCACTCTTCCGCCGGCAACCTCGGACAGCGCCATGCGGCGCGTGTCGTGGCGACCGGTACGGGCCAGCAACCCGATGGCACCGCCAACACATTCACCGGCTGCACCAACACACCCGACAACGTCGTCGCCATCGCCCCATCGGGTGACACCACGTTCGACGTGACCCTCGGGTCCTCCGACACCGACAACGACGGAACGCCCGACGTGGGGGCGAGCATCGTCCTGCAGTGGAGCGAGCCCCGGGCCATCTTCCCCACAGCGGGCCAGGGCGGTTTCACCGACCTCAACGTCTACGTGATGAACCAGGCCCTCACCATGTGCCTCGCCCAATCGGTCGGCGTGCAGGCGAACGGGCAGGGCGACACCATGGAGGTCGTCAACGTCCCCGCCAATCTCGGCGGGACGGCAGCAAAGATCGTCGTCGACGTGCAGGGCACGTCGAGCGCAGTGGCCGCTCCTACCCTTGATCTCCGCTGGCGCCTGGCCACTGCGGTGGACACTCCGACCCGCGCCGGAAGCCTCAACCCGGACTCGAACTATCTCGGGGCCGCCACCTCCGCCGCCGCCGTCCTCGGGTCAAGCGGCGGCCTCGAAGCATTCTCCGCCGCCGGACCCGTCGCCCTCATCACCACCACGCAGTGTCCTGGTGGTGCCGCCGGACCGTGCACGGGCGTCGCCGGTGGTTCTGCCGGAACCGCCGCTGGCCCGTCATGGGCCGCCGCCGACGGCGTCACCGTAAGCGGCGCCGGCGGTTTCTCGTCTCCGTTCTTCGGCACGTCTGCGGCTGCCCCCCACGCCGCCGGTTGCGACGCTCTTCTGCGCGATGCCCAGAACAACGCCGCTGCGGCCCCGAGCGTGACCAACGCCCGCCTCGCCGTTACGGCGATCGACATCGCCCCGCCCGGAACCGATGCCGTCACCGGAGCCGGGCAGCTCGACTGCCTAGCCGCCGTGAACAACCCTCCGGTCGCGAACGCCGGCGGTCCGTACACGACAAACGAGGGCTCGGACGTGAGTCTGAACGGATCGGGGTCGAGCGACCCCGACGCCGGCGACTCGATCACCTACGCCTGGGACATCGACAACGACGGTGCCTTCGATGATTCCACCGCCGTCTCGCCGAGCTTTACGGCGGTTGGCCAAGACGGTGTGTTCACCGTCCGCCTCCAAGTGACCGATACTGCGGGCTCAACTGCCGTCGCATCGAGCACGGTGACCGTCCGCAACGTCGCCCCGGTCGTCGCCGTGGCCGCCGACGGCCCGAAGGCGGAGAACAGCGCCGTGCGAGTGAACGGCACCGTGACCGATCCTGGTTGGCTCGATCCGCTCACTGCGACCATCGACTTCGGCGACGGAGCCGGCCCCCAAGCGCTTCCCGGAATTCTCGAAAACGTTCGGCCCGATGCCACGCTCACCTACGACGTCCTCAACGTCTACGGCGACAACGGCACGTTCACCGTGACCGTATGTGCCGCCGACGACGACACCACCGGGAACTGCAGTTCCACCAACGTCTCCGTGACCAACGTGAGTCCTACAGCCGTGATCGACCTCACCGGGACCGTGGTCATCAACGGGATACCGACATTCCTGGCCCACGTCGGGCAAACGGTGCCGCTGTTGGCCACCTCCGACGATCCAGGGAGCGACGACCTCACGACGACATGGAACTGGGATGACGGTCCACCGGTCCCCGATGTCAGCACGGTGTCACTCGTGAATCCGCCCGCTCCGGATCTGCTGCCGAGCCCTTCTGTTCAGCCCCGGGCGATCACTGATCCGGAACCGCATGCGTTCGGGACGGCATGCTTCTACAACGTCGGGTTCGGCTCACGCGACGACGACTCCGGCAGCGCCGCGGCCAACGTGAGTGTGATCGTGACCGGCAACGCCACCCGGCTCCGTTCAGCCGGATACTGGTACAACGCCTACCGCGACCGCCGCAACCAGGTCTTCCCCGCTACGACCCTGGCGTGCTACCTGAAGATCGTCGGCTTCATGAGCACCGTGTTCAACGAGCAAACAAGCGCATCCACGATCGCGCTCGCCACCAAGGTGCTGAACCCACCGGGGAACGTCTCGCCGACCGAACAGTTCGACCGTCAACTTCTCGCTCTCTGGTTGAACTTCGCCAACGGGCCCGTCGACCTCACGTCGCTTGTCGACACCAATGGCGACGGTACTCCCGACACGTCGCTCGCCGCGGTACTGGCCACTGCCGAAGCCGTTCGGCTCAACCCGGCATCAACAACCGCTCAGATCATCGCCCAAAAGTCCATCATCGAGAGGATCAACCTCCGCGACGGTGGATGAGGCACTCGCGACCTGAACAGCGGGGCCGGATCCGAACCGGATCCGGCCCCGAAGGACCCTATCGTTGCGCGACAGCGCTGGAGCTTCGGCGCTCAGGCGTCGCTGGGGCGGGGTGACGCCGACGCCGCCGTCCGTCGGCCAAACGCCGCCGCTCCGCCCAGCAGCAACATTTGATCGATCACCGGAATCGGTGTCCTATTGGCCAGGAACGGCAACACTGGGGTGTGGCCCCCACCGG
>JANOHI010000267.1:0-47356 GCA_031406385.1 Acidimicrobiia bacterium | reverse complement strand
CTCACGGCAGCGCAGGAGTTGGTAGCCGAACACGGGTTTCGCGGCGTCACCATCGAGGCGGTCGCAGCGCGTTCGGGAATCGCCAAGACGACGATCTATCGCCAGTGGAGAAGTTCGAACGAACTGCTGGTGGACGCGTTCGAGTCGGGCAAGTGCGAGGTGCTGTTCCCCGACACCGGCGACCTCCGATCCGACCTCACGGCAGGACTACTTGCCCTCGCCGAGACCCGGGGTGGGAATGATGGTGGACGGCTGCTCCCGGCGATGCTCGAAGCGGCCGAGCGAGACCCGGAGTTCGCTCTCCTCAGCAGGTCCTTCATCGATGCCCGACGCAAGCCGCTCAGGGATCGGCTCACGCGGGCCGTCCGGCGTGGCGAACTGCGGGCCGACTCGGACGTCGAGACACTGATAGCCATGCTTGCCGGGCCGCTCTTCTATCGACGCCTGCTCACCCATCAGGGTCTCGGGCGCGCATTCGTCGAACGAATGACGCAGATCGTCATGATGGGGTCGACAAAATGAGTCGATGCAGAATCGACCAACCCGTCCCGGTGATCCCTTCCTCACGCGACGGCTCCCGCGTGTCGGGCTCGCCCTGATCCTGGCGCTCGGATCGACGATCGCCGCGCGAACCGTCGCGGCGACGGCCGCGGCTCCAGCGGTCCAGGATCCGGCGAAGCTGCTCCCTCGGCCCTACGTCCTCGAGTACAGCCCGCGCGTCGATCTCGATCTCGATCGCGATGGCGATCTCGCCATCGTCGGCGTCGACGGACCCGTGCCCGCGCCGCAGCGCGGGTGATCTACGTGGGCCGCGTCACCGTCGAGTGAGTCGGTCCCGTCGCGCACCCCATCAAGGAGACGCTGCGACCGAACGGTAGGCGCCTGGAGTCATTCCGGTAGCGGCGCGGAACAGGCGGGTGAACTGGCTCTGGTCGTAGTAGCCGCTCGCTGATGCGATCTCGGCGATCGGGCGTGAGGTAGTGGCCAGGAGCACAGCTGCGTGATCGCTTCGCAAGCGTTGGACGAACTGTTTCGGTGTGACGCCGACAGCCCGGCGGATGCCCCGCTCCAACTGGGCGACCGACATTCCCGCGATGTGCGCCATCTCCTCGACGCGGACGGACTCCGTGAAGTTCTCGCGGGCATGATCGAGCGCCGCCCGCAGACCGGCAGCGACCGGGGTCGACCGCTTCGGAAGTCGAGCTTCGACGGAGATGACGACGAGGCGCCGATCGTCGGGCGGTCCGACCAGTTGCTTGTTCGTCAGGAACCACGCCTCCGAGCCGTCGAAGTCGGAGATGATCTCCAGTTGGTAGCGAACCGGTTGGCCGGTCGTGAACACGGCGCGGTCCTGCGCCTCGTACGATGCTGCCAAAGTCGCAGGGAAGAGGTCGCGTGCCCGCCGACCGATGACCTGACGCAGCGATCGCTTGCCGGTTCGTCGAACGAACGCATCGTTGGCGGTGAGGTAGCGGCCGGTGCCGTCTTTCACGCAGAACATGACCTGGGCGAGACCCTCGAACACGCGGTGGATCACATCGGCCTCGTGCTCGGCCGGCCGCGGAGCAGGCGTCGACGGTTCACCCACGCCGCCATCCTTGACGATGCGCTCCGCGTTGCACGAATTCGTCACCCCACTCCCTCTGATCGTCCAAGACAGGAGACGGCAGATGATGTCCACTGGACGCATGGCTTTCACCGCTCCACCGATGATGCCCACCGAGGCCGACGAGGCCCTCGCCCGAGCGACGACGCTCCTCACGCGAGCGCTGGAGATCGAGGCCGAGCAGACACGGCGCGAGGCCGCTCGGCGAGATCGGCTCCACGGGATCGTCGTGAACGACGACCTTGCCCGCTTCACCCGCGCACTCACCGACGAGGTCGCCCGGCTCGACGATCCGTGGCGCGCCGCTCGACGATTCGCCGAACTGGTCGAAACGACTGACACGAGCGCGCTCGGCCGAGTCGATCGAATGCTCGTCCGGGTCGGAGCGAAGGTCGCTCCGCTCCTCCCCCGCCTGGTCATGCCGCTTGTCCTGCGGCGCTTGCGAGATGAGGCCGAGGGGACAATCGTGTTCGACCGCGAGCCCGGCATCACGCGCCACCTCGCCGGGCGTCGGTCCGACGGGTTCCGCACCAATGTGAACATCCTCGGCGAAGCGATTCTCGGGGTCGACGAGGCCCAGCACCGTCTGGAGCTCATCCGCGGAGCATTGCTGCGACCGGACGTGAACTACGTCTCCGTCAAGATCTCAGCGATATGTGCACATATCAGTCCTCTGGCCTTCGACTCAACGGTCGACGCAGTGAGCGCAGCGCTTCGAGGCCTCTACCGTCTGGCCCGGTCCAAGACACCATCGGCGTTCATCAACCTCGACATGGAGGAGTACCGCGACCTTGCCCTGACCGTCGCCGCGTTCCGACGAGTGCTCGACGAGCCGGAGTTCTCGGGCATCGACGCCGGCATCGTGCTGCAGGCGTATCTGCCCGATGCCCACGCTGTCGCTGCGGAACTGGCCGAGTGGGCCACGGCGCGACGAGCGGGCGGAGGAGGCCGGATCAAGATCCGAGTGGTCAAGGGCGCCAACCTGGCGATGGAGTCGGTCGAGGCAGAGATCAACGGATGGTCACTCGCGCCCTATCCGACCAAGGCCGATGTGGACGCGAGCTACAAGGCGCTGCTGGACCTCCTTCTCCAGGAGCGTTTCGACGGAGCTGTCGACGTCGGGTTGGCCTCGCACAATCTCTTCGACGTCGCATGGGGGCTCGGACTGGTCGAGCGACTTCAGGCGCGCGGGGCTGAGCGACGCCTCTCCTTCGAGATGCTCGAAGGCATGGCGCCGGCCCAGGCACAGGCGCTGCACGAGGCCCACGGCGACGTGCTGCTGTACACCCCCGTCGTCCGCGCCGGCGACTTCACCGCAGCGATTGCCTACCTCGTCCGACGTCTCGACGAGAACACGGCGCCCGACAACTTCCTCCACAACCTCTTCGATCTCCAGCCCGGAAATGCCGTGTTCGCCGCCGAAGCTGACCGGTTCCGGACCGCAGTTGCGGGACGACATACCGTCTCCACGAAGCCGCGCCGCACCCAGGACCGCCGCCTTGCCATCGTCGACTCCGACGTATCCCGAGCGTTCGAGAACGACCCGAACACCGACTTCTCGCTCCGTGCCAACCGTCTCTGGATCACCGAAGCTCTCGCGGCATGGCGACCGCCGACGTCGGCGATCGTGCCGGTCGTCAACGGCGTCGGAACTCCCACTGGTCATGTCACCCGAGTCGACTTCACCTGTTCACCGTTTGACGCGTACGAGATACATCTCGCCGATCGTGCGCTGGTCGATGCCGCTGTCACCATCGCCGACGCAGCTGCGCAACGCTGGGCTTCGACTCCTCCGCTCGAACGCGGCGTGATGGTCAATCGGGTCGGCGATGTCGTCGCCCGAAGGCGTGGCGAGTTGCTCGCCGCCATGGCGCATGACACCGGCAAGACGATGCTCGAAGGCGACCCCGAGATCAGCGAGGCCATCGATTTCGCGCGCTACTACGCCCGTTCCCTCGACGATTTCACCCGGCTGAGCGCCAGGGGAATCGTCTCCCGCCCGGTCGGCACCGTCGTGATCGCACCTCCCTGGAACTTCCCCTTTGCGATCGCCCTCGGCGGGGTGCTTGCGGCCGTTGCGGCCGGCAACACGGTGATCTTGAAACCCGCCCCCCAGGCAGTGCTCGTCGGCCATCTCGTTGCTGCGTGCTGCTGGGAGGCCGGGATCCCGGGCGACGTCGTGCAGTTCCTACCGTGTCCGGACGACGAGGTCGGACGAACGCTCATCACCCACGCCGGCGTCGGCGCCGTGGTGCTCACAGGGGCGCGCTCCACCGCCGAGCTCTTCCTCGGTTGGAAGCCGAGCCTTCGTTTGCATGCGGAGACCAGCGGGAAGAACGCGCTAATCATCACGGCGTCAGCAGATGTCGAACTGGCGGTGAAGGACCTCGTGAAGTCGGCCTTCGCCCATGCCGGGCAGAAGTGCTCCGCCGCCAGCCTCGCCATCGTCGAGGCGTCCGTTTATGACGACCCGTCGTTCTTCCGACGACTCGCCGATGCGACCCGAACCCTCCATGTCGGGCCCGGCCACGATGTTCGAACCGACGTTGGGCCGCTCATCGATCCGCCCACCGGCAGTCTCCTTCGTGCACTTACCACTCTTGAGGCCGGTGAGTCCTGGCTCGTCGAGCCGCGCCGGCTCGACGATTCGGGTCGTCTGTGGTCACCGGGTATTCGCATCGGTGTTCGCGGCGGCTCGTGGTTCCACCACAACGAATGCTTCGGACCCGTCCTGGGCATCATGCGCGCTGACGATCTCGATGAAGCCATGGCGATGCAGAATGCCGTGGCCTACGGCCTCACCGCTGGCCTCCACAGCCTCGACGCCGCCGAGATCGAGCGGTGGACCGGAGGGGTTCAGGCCGGGAACCTCTACGTGAACCGCGGTATCACCGGTGCCATCGTCCGCCGCCAGCCATTCGGCGGCTGGAAGCACTCGGTCGTCGGCCCGGCGGTGAAGGCCGGCGGCCCGCGCTACGTCGCCTCACTTTGCGATTGGACTCATACAGGTGACGCTGGTGACCTGAGCGGTCGCCCCGCCTCGGTCGAGACAGCCGCGGCATTCAGTAACTGGGCCCGACGGGAGCTGACCGCCGAGCACGACCCGTCCGGCCTTCGGGCGGAGTCGAACGTGCTCCGCTTCCGCAGCCTTCCCGGCGGCATCGCCGTGCGGATGGGAGCCGAGGAGAACCCGGCGACAGCAGTGGCCTGCCGCGCCATCGCTGCGTCGACCCGTTGCGTCATTCACCTGTCCGACGCTCGCACCGAGACCGACGACGCCTTCGCCGCACGCCTCGCCACCCTCGGGGTGGATCGCCTCCGCGTGCTCGGCACGACGAGCGACACCGTCTTGCGGAGCGCACACATCGCAGGGATCGCCGTGGACCCTCGTCCGCTGTGTCTCGAACCTGAGATAGAAGCCCCCCGGTGGCTCCGCGAGCAATCCGCCACGATGACATTGCACCGCCACGGATCGCCCACTCGTCCGCCGCGAAGCAACGTCACGACGCCGCGGTGAACTCGGCAATGAGCTGGGCGAGGCGCTCGGGTTGGTCCCAGCAGACGAGCGTCTTGCAGTTCTCGATCATCACCAACTTCGCCGTTGGGACTTCGGCACAGCTCAGCACCCTGCTAGTGCATCTTCGCAGAAGTTCCTGTGACATCGAAACGCTCCGATTCGTTGTGGGCCCTGCGTTGTTTGAATGATCGATGTAACAGAAACTTCCGACTCAGCGCACTAGGTGGAGGAACACGATCGTCGGCCCCTCACCGATGTCTCGGAACTCGATGGTGCCGAGGTGCGTTGCTGCCTGCTTCGGCTCGGGCCAATTGCTGCTGAGAGGCGCGGGCATCACGCTGCAGCAGGGTCGTGGATCTTCCCCGCGGTGAGGAGGTCGAAGTAGTCGCGCCACACGGTGATCTTGCCCTCGCGGACTTCGAACACGCTGTTGACCGGCAGTTCGCGCCATCCGTGGTCAAGGCGATGTCGGTCGAGTCGCTCCATGAACACGACCGGCCCGGCGGCAGCTTTCCGAAGAATCACGAACTCGTTCTCGTGGATCGGCGCGAAGAACGGCTCGAGCACTGCCCGCACCCCGGCGTGTCACCGCACGGTTCCCATCGGGACGTTCGTGTACTCAGCGTCTGCGGCGACGTAGGTGAGCGCTGTGTCGAAGTCCATGGCGACGAACGCCGCCAGGAAGGCTTCGACGATTGCTGATGGGTCCGTCGGTGTCTCGGGCACGTCGTGCTCCTCCGGTTCGGGGCGGGTACCGTGGAGATCACGGTTGCGGCCGCTTGTTGTAGTGGTCACTGCATACCGTATTCGTAGTATTCACTACAGTCAAGAACAACATGGGCCACCGACACACCAAAGAAGAAATCCTCGAGGGCGCGGTCGCTGCTGCGTTCGAGGACGGACTCAGCCAGCTGACGTTCGGTCGGCTGGCCAAGCGGCTGGGGATCAACGACCGGACGATCGTCTACTACTTCCCGAGCAAGGACGATCTGATCAGCGAGGTCGTCGTGTCGATGGGTCTGTCATTGCAGGCCATGCTGGGCGAGGCCTTTTCGAAGCCCGCCGCCACTCACCTCGAACTGGCGAGAACGGCGTGGCCGGTGCTGGCGCGCACCGAGGCCGATCCGATCTTTGCCTTGTTCTTCGAAGCGAACGGGCTCGCCGCCGCCGGACGGGCGCCCTACGACACGTTGGTTCCTCAGCTCATCGAGGCGTGGGTCGATTGGGTCGTGTTGTTCTTGAAGGGACCGACGAAGCAGCGCCGAGCGGAAGCAGAAGCCGCCATCGCCCTCATCGACGGCCTCCTGCTCCTCCGTCAGCTCGGCGGGCCGGCGGCAGCGAACCGCGCGGCGACACGGATGGGCGTCGCCCAGCTGTAGTGCCCACCGATGCGAGCCAGAGGGAGAGCTCGCCGACGGACCGCTCAGCTACCGGCGAGGCGGGCGACGACCGGCGCGAACGCGTCGATGGCGTCGGCCGTGACGATCATGTAGGAACCGTCCCAGCGTTCGCGGCGTGTCTCGATCTCATCGACCAACGCGTCGACCGAACCGACGAGCGTGTTCGGCGATGCCAGCACCGCCTCCGGAGGCACGCCACCCATATACCCGCCGATGGTGGTCGCGGCTGCCAGCGTGTCGTCGGTGATGTTGGTGAAGAAGTTGAGGAACGCGATCTCGAGGTCGCCATAGCGCTCGCCTGCGGCGTTCTTCACGATCGCCATCTTCGCGTCGGTCTCTGCCGCAGCGATGCTGGCCCACGCAGCGGCGTCAAACTTGCCGGCACCGACGTTGGGATTGACCGACACGATGTCCCCCAGGCGTGCTGCCGTCTCGAGGATGCGCTTCCCACCACCGCCCGAGAGAATCGGCGGTCCTCCGGCCTGCACCGGCCGCGGCGTACCGACCATCTTGTCGATCGTCCAGTTCGGTCCTTTGTGCTCGACCGGCGTGCCCGACCAGAGGCCCCGGATAATGGCGATGGCTTCGGCCAACCGGTCGATGCGTACGCCGGGCGAGTCACGGGTGATGCCCGTCCAGTCGTAGTCCTGATCCATCCACCCCGCCCCGATGCCCAACTCGAAGCGGCCGTCGGACAGGAGGTCCATCGTGGCGGCCTCCTTGGCCAACGCCGCCGGATGACGGAAGTCGACTCCATAGACCATCGATCCGATGCGCAACTTCGTCGTCACCGCGGCGGCCGCAGCAAGCGCAGGAGTGGGGGCAAAGCCGTCGGTGAAGTGATCGGCCACGCACAAGCTCGAGTAGCCGAGGTCCTCCGTCTTACGGGCGAGTTCGGTCCACGCCGCACCGGTCTTCGCCTTTCCCGCCATGATGCCGAACCGAAACGTACGAGGGTGAACCATGCGAAGGACTCTACGGGCCCCGGGTCTCCTGACGTAGCCGGCGCCACGACCCACCTGCTTCGAAAGAATGGGCGGGCTGATCGATTCCATGCGTTCGTAGTATTCGGAGATGAGTGCGAGCCGCCATCCTGCGCTTGACCGCCTCCGGGCGGAACACGGTTCCGAGGTCTTCGAACTGCTCGGCACCGGACTTAGTGGAGCCGACCTCGTCACGGTCCTGCTCGAAGCAGCCGAGCGTCGAGCGGCGGTGCTCTCGCCGGTCGACGTGCTCGGTCAGTACGAACGCGACCGGTTCGTTCGGCCCTCCACCATCGATGGGCGCCGAATGGCCATCGTCGAGCATCAGGCCATGTCCGCAATCGCCGATGAGTTCGACGTGCTCACACTCGCGCCGCTGACCCCGCTCGGCACCCACTCCGTCATTGCCGGGGTCCACCAAAACCGAGTGATCACCACCATGCGCGGAAGCGAGGTTGCTGCCGACCCGACCAACGGACTCGCGCTCGAAGCCGCGCTCCGGCGGCGAGCGCACGTACGGTTGTCACCGCGATCTGCAGATTCTGTGTCGCTCGCCGGTGTGCAGCGAGTGACCAGGGCCCAACAGTTCGAAGGACCCCTGTCGTTCGCCCACTTCTCGTTGCTGGGCATGGCGGTGGCGGGACGCGACACCGGAAACCGAACGTTCGAGCGACACGCGTTGGTGCAGCTGCTGACGGCCGTGGTGGCAGTCGTGAGAGGTGCCGGCGCCGATGGCGCGGTCGTTGTGATCACCGACTTCGACGGTCGACGCGGAAGTGTCGAAGCCCTCGGTGAAGTCGCCGACCAGCTCGGCAAACAGGGAATCGACGTGCGTCGCGACGAAACAAGAACCGCGGGCCGTGGCTACTATCCGTCGTGGTGCTTCAAGCTCCACGCAGTCTTCGGCGACGAAGAACTCGAGGTCGGCGACGGCGGCTTCGTGCCGTGGACGCAACTCCTGCTCTCCAACGCGAAGGAACGTCTGCTCATCGGCGGTATCGGTCTCGACCGGTTGGCGATCGGCGCGTCACGCGACTGGAAGTGAACGGATGCCGAGGACGAGGCCTCGCGGCCGCAGCCGTGTGAACCGCGTCCTCAGACCTTCTGCAGCGCCTTCGGTACCGCCGGAAGCACCGATGCCGTCGTCTTCAGGCGATACACCGTCTTCGATCCCGCGAGCAATGGCATCGCCGCCATGTCGCTCCTCGTGCTTCGCTGCAGATCAACTGCCGAAAATCGCGGAATCCATGGAGTCCGGTCTAGGTGCACGAGAGACCCGGCCGGGACCGACGTTCGTCAGCGGCGACCGATGAACGCTGCGAATCGGTCCATCGGACTGGCATCGGCCGCTGGCTCAACGGCGACGTCGAACATTTCCGGCCCTCTGGTCCGGGCGGCATACGGGTCGCCGAACACGCGGATCCGAGCGACCAGGTCGTGATCGAAATCGGTCGGTAGGTGGAGGCTCCGGGCAACATCCCAGGCGTGAACCAGGTGGTCTCCACCAAACATGATGGCGAGATCGGCACCGGTGATCGTTCCCCAGGGAAGCACCAACACCCTCCCGAGGGCGGTCGGATCGGCGCGATACAAGCCCACTACTTCGTCAATCGCTTCGCGATACGAGGCGACAGGGTTGCGGCCGAGGTGATTGCCATAGAACTCGGGACCGATGGTGTCCCCGCGCAGACCAAACGAAACCATATGCGCGCTTCCCACCATGTGATTGACGAGCGCTCGCACGTTCCATTCAGCGCACGGAGTCCCACCGAACCAACCGTCGTCGGGAATCTGGGCGACGAACGAGAAGGCAAGCTCCATCGACGCCACCAGATCCGCAAGCGCCTTACCTTGCGCGGGTGACACTTCGGGCAGGCCACGAGCCACCGCCTCGTCGGCCGAGAAGTACACCAGTCCGCCGCCCCAGAAGTGGGCCACGACACCATCTGGGAGCGCAGCGCTCGCGTGGACGCCACACACAAGGGAAAGCTCCTGCTCAGTGAACACACCCCATCGAGCGAACGCCTCGTCCATCGAGGGATCGGGCCGTGCGTCGCTGGTGATGCCGGGAACCGCCGACTCCAACGCATGGATGTACGCGTCGAACGGCATCCAACCGGGAACCGTGAAGTCACCGCCCGGCCCGCGAAACACCAGCGTCGGAAAGGCGTAGCGCTCGCGGCCGTCGGACACCTTCATGGAACCGATACCGATCTCGTCGCCGCGAAGGAAACGAACGTGGTCGTTCGGTCGACTCGTTTCGTCCCAGTCGGCCTGATACGCCGCCGCACTCTCGTCACCCGCAAGGTCCACCATAAACCGATCGAGGTCGAGACCGGCGACCCCCGAAGCCGCTGCACAGAACTGCTCGGCGCATTCTGGGGTTGAGCCGAACACGAACGTCGATTCGCGAAACCGACGCAGCACCGCTCCGGCAACATCTTCGCCCTGCATTCGTGCCGCCTTCACGGCCCGCCCGGCGGGATCCGTCGACCGGGCCATTCGGCGCATCGGCATCGGGTAGGGCTGCCCTGTGTAAGCCGAGCTGCGACGCCAATAGTTCGACATCGGCTCCGCCGCTCGCACCGGATCCCAATCCACGCGGCCTGCGGACGCGTCGTGAACCAGTCCACCCATCACCACCCGCCACGACATCCGGTCCCCGTATCTCCACTGCAAGAGACGCAGCTTCGGCTCGGTGCCCCACGCCCACGAACAGATCGGGTCGGTGTACTCCACGACCTCGGCGAGTTGTTCCGTGCGTTGTTCGAGCATCATCGTCGGACCTCCGGCAGCGAACCTACTGCGTCGATCCAGCAACAGTCGCCGACATCCCACATCTGCGTGGCCGACATCCCACGCCCACCGATTTCGCCGAAACGGAGCCGTGTCTTGACGTATCTGGATGTCGACGCGCCCGATGTGGGATCGGCGCAGGAGAACTACGGTCTCGGCCGGAGGAGGCTGTGGCGAACCGCCAGGGCACGATCGACGAGCGATGAAATCGATTCGCCGGCCCCTCCCAGCACGCAGAGATGGCCCATCTTTCGCCCCGGGCGAGGATCGGACTTGCCATACATATGCAGCCGAACCGTCGGGTCGTCGGCCACGGCAGTCCAGTTCGGCTCCCCGCCCGACCACCTGTCGCCCAGCAGGTTCATCATCACCGCCGGTGTGTGCTGCAACGCTTCGACGAGGGGCAGGCCGAGCGCAGCGCGCCACTGCAGGCCGAACTGGCTCACCGCGCAGGCATCGATCGTGTGATGACCCGAGTTATGCGGGCGCGGCGCCATTTCATTCACCACGAGTGAGCCGTCGGACAACACGAAGAACTCGACACCGATCGTTCCGACATGGCCGAGCGCGTCGGCAATCGCCTGAGCCAACAGGGCGGCTTGTGTCGCCACCGCACCAGGCACTCGCGCCGGGGCGATCGTGTGGTCCAGGATGCCGGAAACGTGGACGTTCTCCCCCGGAGGATACGAAACCCACGAGCCGTCATACCCGCGCGCACCGACCACCGAGATCTCGCGTTCGAAGTCCACGAGTTGCTCCAGCACCGCTTCATCGGCGGCGAGCCTTGCCCATGCTTGGTCGATCTCCGACGGTGTCATCGTTGACGAGTCGAGACGTTCCTGACCGCGTCCGTCGTAGCCGAACGCCGCCGTTTTCAGAATCCCCCGCCCACCGAGCGACTCCAACGCTGACGCCACCTCATCGGCCGATCGGACAACAGCAAACGGGGCATGAGGGATCGCATTCGTGGCGAGGAACTCCTTCTCCCGACGGCGGTGCTGACAAATCGCAATCGACGAGGCGGACGGCCGAACCGGTCGGTGTTCGGCCAACGCGATGAGCAGCGTTGCCGGGAGGTTTTCAAACTCGGCGGTGACGACATCACATGCGGCGACGAACGCCGCGTTCACGGCGTCATCGTCATATGGCCCGACGAACTCGGCGTCCGCCACCTGAGCGGCCGGTCCACGGGGCTGCTCATCCGTGCGTACAACGCAGCGAATGCCGTGCGCTCGCGCGTCGAGCGCGAGCATGCGGCCGAGCTGGCCACCACCAAGCACGCCGACCGTCTGCTGGCCTGCGTGGATGTCCTCCATCAGTCGTAACGAAGCCGCGGAGGCACGCTCACGACAGCTGGCCCTGCGACGCCAGGGCCTCATCGTGCGACCGGGCACGGCGAGCCGCCAGTTTACGAGCCACTTCGGTGTCGTCGGCCGCCAGCAGCGCGGCGGCGAACAACGCGGCGTTGATCGCGCCCGGCTTGCCGATCGCGAAGGTCGCCACGGGAACCCCGGCCGGCATCTGCACGATCGACAAGAGCGCGTCCATGCCCTGAAGGGCGGTGGCGGGGATCGGCACGCCGAGAATCGGGACGAGCGTGTGTGCTGCCAACATCCCCGGCAGATGTGCCGCGCCTCCTGCTCCCGCAATGATGGCTCGCATGCCGCGGTCGGCAGCAGCCGCCGCGTAGTCGGCCATCTCGACCGGCATACGATGTGCACTTACGATCTTTCGCTCATGGGCAATACCAAGCTCCTCGAGGACTTGGGCCGCATGTTCCATCACCGACCAATCGGAGATCGAACCCATCACGACGCCGACAACCGGCACGGCCATCGGACTCATAGGCCGCCGCGGCTGTAGTTCGGCGCTTCCTTGGTGATCTGCACGTCGTGGGGATGGCTCTCTGCCCGCCCGGCCGCGGTCACTCGCATGAGTCGCGCTCGGCCCAGGTCGGCGAGGTCGGCGGCTCCCGCATACCCCATGCCCGCTCGCAGTCCGCCGACCATCTGATGCATGACATCGCCGAGCGACCCGGAATACGGCACCCGACCTTCGATACCTTCGGGCACAAGCTTTCCGGTATCGGTCTCCCCGCGCCCCTGACTCGTGGCGTAGCGATCGTTGGCCCGGCCGCTCAGAGCGCCCATGCTGCCCATGCCGCGGTAGCTCTTGAAACGACGACCCTCGTAGAGCTCGAACTCTCCTGGCGACTCGTCGGTGCCAGCCAACACACTGCCGAGCATGACGAGGTTCGCTCCCGCGGCGATCGCCTTCACGAGATCGCCGGAGTAGGTGATCCCGCCATCGCCGATGAGCGGAATCCCGAGGCGACGCGTTGCCCGCGCCGCCTCGTTGATGGCCGACAGCTGCGGCATACCCGCACCGGCAACGACACGCGTCGTACAGATCGAACCAGCACCCACGCCCACCTTCACGGCATCGGCCCCGGCACGAACGAGTGCCTCGACACCTTCCGCGGTCACCACGTTTCCGGCGAGGATCGCCAGATCCGGCCACGAGCCGCGAATCATGGCAATCGTGTCGATCACGCCCTTGGAATGTCCATGCGCAGTGTCGAGCGCAACGGCATCGACACCGACCTGCACCAGCGCGTCGACTCGTTTCTCCACGTCTGCACCGACACCGACCGCCGCCGCCACGCGCAGACGCCCACGCTCATCGAGCGATGCGTGCGGATGGTCACGATGCTTGGACAGGTCCTTCACCGTGATGAGCCCGGTCAGATGCCCACGATCGTCGACGAGCGGCAGCTTCTCGATGCGGAACCGACGAAGCAGCGCTTTCGCCTCGTCGAGCGTGGTCCCCGTGGCCGCGGTGACCAGTCCTTCCGAGGTCATGAAATCGGTGACCGGACGGTGCTCGTCACCGGGTTCGAGGAAGCGGATGTCTCGGTTCGTAATGATCCCGATCAGAAGGCCATCGGGACCGACGACGGGAACTCCGCTGAACCGGAAACGCGCCATGAGCCCCTCGGCTTCGCCCACGGTCGCCAGCGGTCCGACGGTCACCGGATCGGTGATCATGCCCGACTGGCTGCGCTTGACGCGCCGCACTTCCGCCGCCTGATCCTCGGGATCGAGGTTGCGGTGGATCACGCCGATCCCACCCTCGCGAGCGAGGGCAATCGCCATCCGGGATTCGGTGACGCGATCCATGGCGGCCGAGACGATCGGAATGCGAAGGCGGATGTCACGAGCCAGCGTCGTGGAGGTGTCCACATCGGACGGAAGGACCTCGCTGTAACCCGGGACGACAACGACGTCGTCGAATGTCAGCGCAGTGAACCGATCGAACAGTTCGTCGCCGGTCGTGGCCGATTGCGGGTTGTCGATCGCGTCGTTCATGTACGAACCTCCGTGGGCAGATGGGTGAGCGTGGTGATCAGCAGGCGATGCTCAACGGCGTGCATCCGAAGCGCGAGTGAGTCGACGGTGTCGGACGCGAAGATCGGCACATCCTCAACGGCCAGCACCGGTCCGTCGTCGACTCCTTCATCGGGCACGAGGTGAACCATCACGCCCGTCGACGTGCGCCCCCCGACACGGAACTCGTCGAAGGCTCGGGCGATGGCGTTCGCGCCCGCCAACTCACCCGGGCGGGCTGGATGCAGATTGATCACGCGGCCCGGGAAGCGGTCGAGGAACGCACTCGTGAGGACGCGCATGAAACCGGCCAGAACCACCCAGTCGGGCGAGGCCGCTGAAACGATGTCGGCCAACGAGGCGTCCCACGCCCGACGGTCGAAGAGTTCCCGCGGACCGCGAGGGTGAGCTGCCACCACCGCCACTCCAGCGTTGCTGGCGCGCACCAGGGCATAGGCCTCGGGGCGATCGGAGACGACGGCCACCACGGTTGCGTCGAGCTCATCAGCAGCACACGCGTCGAGGATCGCCTGCAGGTTCGATCCACTGCCGGACGCCAACACGGCGAGCCTCATGTGAGCGCCACCTCGCCGGCATGCTCGGCAACCACCGATCCGATGACCCACATTTCCTCGTCGAGTGCTGCCCGGACATCGTCCAGATCGCGACGCGCGCAAATGACGATCATCCCGATGCCCATGTTGAGCGTTCGGTGGAGTTCGTCGGCGTCGAGCCCGCTCACATCTCGCACGAGCTCGAAGAGCGGGGGAAGCGGCCATGAGCCGAGCTCGACGTCGACACCGAGGCCCTCGGGCAGCACCCGCGGGATGTTCTCCTGCAGACCACCGCCGGTGATGTGCACCAGAGCCTTCACCGCATGGCCGACTGGCCCGTCGAGCAGCGGGCCGAGCACCGGCAGGTACGAACGGTGAGGTTCGAGGAGGGCGTCTCCCAGTGACACCGTGAGCGGCGCCGGAATGGCGTCGAGGGGAAGGCCGGCAAACATGCGACGCAGCAGCGAGTACCCGCTGGTGTGCGGTCCGCTTGACGCAAGACCGAGCAGGAGGTCGCCGGCCTCGATCGTCGCGAGCGGAAGCAGCGAGGCGCGCTCGGCGAGCCCGACAAGGGTCCCGGCAACATCGACGTGCCCATCGTGGTACACCCCCGGCATCTCCGCCGTCTCGCCACCGAGCAGCGCGCACCCGTTCAGCGAGCATGCCTCAGCCATTCCGGACACGATGTCGGCGACCTGTTCCGCCATGATCTTCGATGCGGCGATGTAGTCGAGGAAGAACAGCGGGCGAGCGTTCTGCACCAGCACGTCGTTCACGCAGTGGTTCACGAGATCGATGCCAACGCCCCGGAGCCGACCGGCCTGTGCCGCAAGAGCAACCTTCGTTCCGACACCATCGGTCGAGGCAACGAGCACCGGGTGCTCCATCGACTTCAGTGCGGAAACGTCGAAGACACCGCCAAAGCCACCCACGCCGGCCAGCACGCTCGGCCCGTGCGTGGCCGACACCGACGCCTTCAGCAGGTCCACCGCGCGGTTGCCCTCGTCGATGTCGACGCCCGATGCCGCGTATCCACCGGTACTGCGAGCGATGGCCCGCCAGCCGATGTCCCGTCGCATCTGACGGCCGGCGAGGGTGATGCGGTCGGCCGCGGCATAGGCCGCGTCACGGGCCTCGCGTATGTCGGCACCGATGCCAACCGCGGCAGCGACCCGTCCTGCGCTCACGACGAGCGAATCCCCATGACCTGCGCCCGCCTCGTGCGAACCGGCGACCCCCGCCAGGAAGACAAGGTCGCCCCGCAGCGATCCATCGACAACCGAACCGCCCGTCTGCACCGATCCGGGATAGCCGGGCGCCGCGACCACCACCGCACACGACGTACGGTCGAGCCAGTGGACCGCGGTGTCGACGAGCGTTCCTGATGCGCAGGCCATGGCGATCTCGATGAGGTCGCCGTCGAGCAGCGGGAGGATCGCCTGCGCCTCAGGGTCACCGAAGCGGCAGTTGAATTCGAGCACGCGCGGTCCATCCGCAGTGAGCATGAGGCCGGCATACAGAACCCCACGATAGGGACGGCCCTCCGCGGCACATCCGTCGACGGCTCGCTGCAGCACCGATTCAGTCAGTTCGGCCAGGAGCGACGGCGGACAGATCGGCGCGGGCGCATAGGCGCCCATGCCTCCGGTGTTGGGTCCGCGATCACCTTCGCAGAGACGCTTGTGGTCCTGGGCCGGAGGCATCGGCTCGGCGCGGATGCCATCGCAGAACGCCAGGAGCGAGATCTCCTCACCGATCAGCCGCTCCTCGATCAGCACCGTCGAGCCGGCGTCACCGAACGACAGATCGCCGAGCATGGCGTGCACCGCATCGACGGTCTCCTCAACCGACTCGGCGACCACGACACCCTTGCCGGCGGCAAGGCCATCGGCCTTTACCACCATGGCGACGTCCTCGCCCCGCACGAACGCGATCGCCTCGTCGAGGTCATCGGCCACAAACGAACGACTCCTCGGCGTGGCGATGCCGTGACGCTCACAGAACGCACGCGCCGCGCTCTTCGACCATTCGAGTTCCCCCGCCGCCCTCGTCGCCCCGAACACGGAGATGCCCTCGGCAATGAGTGCGTCGGCAACACCGGCGGCTACGGCAGCGTCGGGACCGATGATCACGAGATCCGTACCGAGATGCCGGGCCAGGGCGCAGACTTCCTGCGGATTGTCGACGGTGACCGGCTCGCAACGCGCCGCGATGCCGGCGTTCCCGGGAGCCACCACCAGTTCCCCGCATCGTGGCGACTTCGCCACCGCCCAAGCAAGCGCGTGCTCCCGGCCGCCCGACCCGAGCACCAAGACGTTCACCGAGCCGGGGCTCATCGGAGCACTCCCTCGAAATTGTTCTTCGTGCGGCCGAACGTGACCGGCACCGGAATCGGATAGTCCCCGGTGAAGCAGGCGTTGCAGTAGCCATCCGTTCGACCGATGGCCTTCATCAACGAGGGCAGTGATAGGAAGGCCAGCGAATCGGCACCGATGTGCGACCGAAGACGGTCGACGTCAAGCCGATGCGAGATCAGTTCCTCATAGGTACCCATATCAAGTCCCATGTGACACGGATGGGCGATGGGCGGACACGTGACCCGCACATGCACCTCGGTGGCGCCGGCGTCGCGCAGCATCCGAACAAGTGGACCGGCTGTCGTGCCACGCACGATCGAGTCATCGATCATTACCACCCGGCGACCCTCGAGGTTCTCGCGCAATACGTTGAACTTCATGGCGACGGCGTGCTCTCGCATAGCCTGCGTCGGCTCGATGAAGGTCCGGCCGATGTAACGGTTCTTGATAAAGCCATCGTTGAACGAGATGCCCGACCGCTGCGAGAACCCGATCGCCGCGGGGATTGAGGAATCGGGAACGGGGACGACGACGTCGGCGTCGACCGGAGACTCCTCGGCCAGAAGTTCGCCCAATCGTTGTCGGACATGATGCACGCTGGTCCCGTCCCACACGCTGTCCGGTCGGGAGAAGTAGACGTGCTCGAACGTGCAGCGTGCGAGCGAGGGTGAGCCGAAGAGGGTGCGGCGCCCCGAGGCGGCGTCGCCGGACAACGTGACGATCTCGCCCGGATCGACCTCGCGCACCTCTGCGCACCCGAGGGTGGCGAGCGCACTGGTCTCCGACGCCGCCGCCCAGCCACCGTTCGGGAGGCGTCCGATCGAGAGCGGGCGGAACCCCCAGGGATCGCGCACGGCGACGATTCGATCTGACGCCAACACCACCAGCGAGTAGGCACCTTTCCATGCCGGCATCGTTCGCTCGATGCGTTCCTCCCAGGAGCTTCCGCCCGCGCTCGCCAGCATCAGGACCATCACCTCCGTGTCGGAGGTGGCAGCAAGCGGGAATCCTTTTGCGAGGAGCTCGTCACGAAGCTCGGCGGCGTTGACGAGATTGCCGTTGTGCACGATGCCGAGCGGACCATGCCTCGTCTCCACGAGAAAAGGCTGGGCGTTGCGCACGACCGACGATCCGGTCGTCGAGTACCTCGTGTGCGCAATCGCATGATGTCCGGGGAGTTGCCGCAACCGTTCCTCGGTGAGAAGCTGGGTCACCAACCCGGTGTCCTTGTGGATTCGAGCGCCGGTGCCGTCCGCGGTTGCGAGACCGGCCCCCTCCTGGCCTCGGTGCTGCAGGGCGAAGAGACCGAAGAAGGAGAGCCGCGCGGCTTCGTGGTCTTCGGCTGACGATGGGAGTGTGACTCCGAGGATTCCGCACATCGCTACGAGTTCCCGACCAGTCCAATAGAAGTAAGCGTACGAACTATTCGCTGAGCAATCGGTTCCTGGGTCAGCACCAGGGGTTCACCGGTCAGACGCTCGAACACAACACGGTATCCCCGGGCGACGTCGTCCCACACACTCAACGGGAGCACCGGAGGAGTGCCCTCGCCCCGATAGCCCCGGTCGGCATACGCTCGGCGGATGATCTCCTTGTCGAAGCTCTCCGGCTCCGCGCCGGCGCTGATTCGGGCCTCGTAGGTCGAGCCGTTCCAGAACCGCGACGAGTCGGGGGTGTGAACCTCGTCGATGAGAAGCAGCTGTCCGTCGGCATCGATACCGAACTCGTACTTCGTGTCGGCAAGGACGAGGCCGGCGGCTGCCGCGACCTCGGCGCCGCGGGCGAACAGGGCCAGGGCGGCATCGCACACGTCGCGCCACAGCGTCTCCTCGACCAGTCCACGCTCAACGACGGCACTCACGCTCAGCGGCTCGTCATGGCCCCCCGTGGCGGCTTTCGTCGTCGGCGTGATGATCGGCCGGGGCAGCAGTTCGTTCTTGCGAAGGCCGTCCCTCAGGTGATGCCCGTCGATACTCCGCTGACCGTCGCTATAGCGCATCCACAACGACGTGGTGGTGACTCCGGTGATCGCCCCGCGCACGATCACCTCAACCGGGAGCGGCGACGCGCGCCGGGCGACCAGCACGTTCGGGTCGGGAAGCGAAAGAGCGTGGTTCGAGACGATGTCGGCGAGCTCGTCGAACCACCACCAGGCCATCCGGTTGAGGACCTGACCCTTTCCCGGAACGCAACCCAGCACCCGGTCAAAGGCGGACAGACGGTCCGTTGTCACGAACAGCAGTCGGTCCGCAGGGAGATCCCATCCGATGCGGACCTTGCCCTCTCGCCGTCCGAGCAGCGGAAGCTCGATCACATCGAGAAGGTCGACCGGCGAGGGGTCGAGATCGACACCGCCGGGACCCGCGGTGACCTTCATCCGGCGGCCTTCACGTGCGCCACTCCGGAGTCGAACAGCGACCGGGCGAGATTGCGATGCTCGCCGCGATGCCAACGCGGATGCTGTCGGTCGACCACGTGGTTCTCCGGGTGAGGCATGAGGCCGAGGACCATTCCTGTTGCATCGGTGACGCCCGCCGAATCGAGCATCGAGCCGTTGGGATTGGTTCCGTCGGCATAGCGGAGAACAGTATGTGCACCTATGACCTCGTCACTGGCGATGTACCGACCCTCGCCGTGGGCGACCGGACAGTCGATCGGGCCGTCGATGCCACTCGTCCACACACACGGGGTCGTTCCGACCACTTCGAGCGTCACCCAACGGCACACGAATCGTCCGTCGATGTTGTGCATGAGCGATCCCGGAAGCAGTCCCGAACGAACGAGGATCTGGAACCCGTTGCAGATCCCGAGCACGGGACGACCCGATGCGACGAAGGCCCGCAGTTCGTCGGAGAGCGAACGCTCCACCTCGAGCCCGGCCAGGGCGCCCGCCCCGAGGGCGTCGGCATGGGAGAACCCGCCGGCGAACACGACCATCTGGGCGTCGAGGAGCCGTTGCGGACGGCGCACCAGCACGTGCAGCGGCATCCGCACGGGGTCGGCACCGGAGAGCGACAGCGCATACGCCACGTCGTTGTCGCGGTTCGTTCCGGGCGCAGAGACGACAAGAGCACGGGGCCGGGTCATGGCTGTCCGTTTCCTTCGGCGACATGGCCCCGCCAAGCTTGGAGCGCATCGTCGAGGTCCATGTCGATGATGCCCTGATCGTCGATGCGCCACACGATCCGCGCTTCATCGGTGAAGTGTCCGATCACGACACCGCCAGTCGTCGCGCACAGCTCCTCGCCATGCTCGGGAACGACTTCGAGGAGCATCCGTCCGCTCGACTCACTGAACAGCGCGTCGACCACGCTCTCCGGACTCGACACAGCGGTTCCAAACGCGACGGACACCCCGAGCCGTCCTCCTATCGCCATCTCGGCGACCGCCACGCCAAGACCACCATCGCTGACGTCATGGGCCGACTGCACGAGGCCGTTCACCATCGCCGAGTGGATCGCCCGCATCCGCATCGGGGAATCGGGGGCACCGCCTGGCACGACGCCGCCGCCGTCAATGCCGAGCACAGCGTCGAGCACACTCCCGCGCAGCTCGGACCTCGTGTGGCCGACGAGGATCAGCGCGTTCTCCGGGCCCTTCGCGTCGCTCGTGACGATCCGGTCGGCGTCGGGCACGATCCCGATCGCGGTGATCACCAGCGTTGGCGGAATCGACCGCCGTGTTCCATCGGCTGCGACATACTCGTTGTTCAGCGAGTCCTTTCCGGATACGAACGGCGCCCCGAAGGCATTCGCTGAATCGCAGCAGCCAGCAACTGCATCGACAAGGCGACCAAGCATCTCGGGACGCCGAGGATCACCCCACGAGAAGTTGTCAAGCAGTGATATCTGTTCCGGATCGGCTCCCACGGCAACGACATTGCGCACCGCTTCGTCGACCGACGCCTCGGCCATTCGTCGCGCATCGAACACACCGGTTCGACAGTTCATCCCGATCCCGACGCTCAGCCCGCGACCGGACGTGGACTGCAGCGGAGCGATCACCGCAGCATTCCCGGGTCCGTCATCTTCAGCGCCGAGAAATGGTCGGCCGACAGTCGCTCCGAGGATCTCGTGGTCGAAGCCGCGCACGATGTCTTCGTTCGATCGAACATCGGGATGCGACAGGACGGCAAGCAACAACTCGCCGGCATGGGCCACGATCTGCGCAGCATCGCGTCGGCCGGTAGGCATCGGCTCCTGGGGGCGCTCGGCGACGAGCTGGCGGATCGGGCGCCCTTCATGGAGGAACTCGCCGGGCAGATCGACAATGACCCGACCGTCGCATCGAACGACAAGCCGCCCGTCGTCGCGAAATGAACCGAGGTCGGCCATCGCGACGCTGTGCTCGCGACAAATCGTCGAGAGTGCTTCGAGGTTGCCCGGCCGGACGGCCAACACCATGCGCTCCTGGGCCTCGGAAAGCCACAGTTCCCATGGGGCAAGACCGGGATACTTCCGCGGTGCCGAGGCCAGCTCCACGTCGGCTCCCAGTGTCGCGGCGATCTCGCCGACTGCCGATGAGAAGCCGCCCGCTCCGCAATCGGTGATGGCCGTGAACAGGCCGAGATCACGGGCGTCGACGAGTGCGTCGGCGACGAGTTTCTCGGTGATCGGATCGCCGATCTGCACGCTGGCGCCCGCTACGTCACCGGTCGATGCATCCATCGTGGCGGAGGAGAACGTGGCCCCGCGAATGCCGTCTCGCCCGGTTGCACCGCCGAGCACGACGATGCGGTCGCCCGGCTCCTGGCCGGTCAGAACGAGACCGGCCGGCCGTAGGCCGATGCATCCGGCGAACACGAGCGGGTTCGAGGTGAATCCTTCCTGATGGACGACTGCGCCGGCGACGGTGGGGATGCCCATCTTGTTGCCATAGTCGGCGACTCCCGCGACCACGCCATCGCGCACGCGCTGCGGATGGAGCACCCCGACGGGCAGCGAGTCGATGGGCGTGTCCATCGGCCCGAAGCAGAGAACGTCGGTCACGGCGATTGGGTCAGCCGCGACCCCGAGGACATCGCGGATGACTCCGCCGACGCCCGTGTTCGCTCCGCCGAATGGTTCGACGGCGGACGGGTGATTGTGGGTCTCTACCTTCACGGCGATGTCGAAGGACTCGTCGAACGCGACGATCCCGGCGTTGTCGACGAACGCCGATCGAACCCACGGCGCAGCAATGGCGTCGGTCGACCGACGCAGCTGCGTGAGCAACGGCTCCACGACGGTTCCGTCGCCCCAGGTGATCTGCGCACGGAAGGTCTTGTGCGAGCAGTGCTCGCTCCAGGTCTGCGCGATCATCTCGATCTCGGCGTCGGTGGGGTCACGTTCGATCGAAGCGAAGAAGTCGCGAACAGCGATCATCTCGACAGGGTCCAGAGCCAACCCGCGACTGCGGGAAAGCTCGACCAACTCCTGGTCCGAGAGACCGCGGACCGCCACGACCTCGACGGAATCGTTGGTCGACAGACTGACGAAGCGGGCGCGGATCGGCGCATCGAACGAGACCTCATCGACAATGTCATTGTGGAGCAGCGCGTCAGCAACGAGCCTCACCACGTGAGGATCGACGTCGGCGTCGAACAAGAACCGCGTGCCCGATCGCCCCGTCAGCCCCCGGAGTCCGAGGAGTGCAGCCGCTCGAGAAAACGCGTCGCCGACCGGATCGGTGACGCCCGGACGAAGCGATACTTCGACGAACGGGCAGTTATCGCGGTCGGCCGCGCGTCCTGGAGGCGGAGCTGTCGCGTCGGCAACGGTCCACGTTCCCCGTTGCGTAGCGGGATCGACCAGGGCCTGAAGGAGGAGAGCCCTGCCCGCCTGATCGACAGGTTCGGCCACGAGATAGAGCGAAGTAGTCGTGATGGACCGCACGGGATGGGCAATCGGGCCGAGCAGGCGGCGGGCCCGTTCCGCCAGTCGGCGGGCCGCGGCACCGGAATCGATACTGTCGATCTCGAGCCTCCACTGCTGCCCGGTAGTCGCCACCGTGCCACCCTAGGGTCGGCGGCCATTGACATTCCTTTCACCGACGGCAGTACCACCTGAAACCACTTTGGGTGGGGACTTCGGATCATCGTGACACGACGAGTGACCACCCGCAACGGATGCCGTGCACGTCCACCCCTCACGTGACGCTTGGCTCCCGTGACATCGGTCCGAAGGGCTCCCTCGTCATCTGGCGTTCACAACTGGCCTTCATCATGGCTCAATGCAGAACACCCTTCCCACTGTTGACGGGCCGGTCCAGATCACCGTGGCCGCCCGAGCCCTTGAAGCGATCGTCACCGAGCTCGAAGTGCTCACCGGCGAGTCGCCAACAGCTGTCCGGACGAACCTGATCACCCTCCACGGTGCGCTCCTCGCCTACGAGCTCGGCGGTGTCGCCTCATCGATTCCGACCATCGGATTCGGCATGAGCGGTCGCCGCATCCTTGAGCGCCGGGTGGTGCGCGCGGCGAAGAACTTGATCGGTGTCAACGACGCGGAAACGGCACTCAATGTCGCCGGCTCGACGATCGAGGAGCTCATCCACCTCATCGATCCAGACCTCCGCAGCGTGGCTGCCTGATCTTTCTCCCGGAGGTGCGATAGACCGCACGGTGTGAGCACCTCGCCGATACTCGTCGTCGTGGCCGACGACCGCACCGGTGCCAACGAGACCGCCGGCGCCTGCGCCGAGCTCGGATGCGGGAATGTCCCGGTGATGCCCTGGTCAACCACCCGGGCGATGTCGAACATGGCCGATGCGGTGATCGTGGTCGACCTCCAGTCGCGCCACGTCGACCCGGCGACGGCGGCGGCCCGAGTCGACTCCGTGGCGCGGCGCGCGGGCGAAGGGGTCGACGGGGGAGCCCGTATCGTCCACAAGATCGATTCAACGCTTCGCGGAAACTGGGCGAGCGAGATCGTTGCATCTCAACGCCGGAACCGCGCACCCGTCATTGTCGTCCCGGCATTCCCGATGGCCGGACGGACGTGCGTGAATGGTGTGGTCTTCGATCATGGCGTCGCAGTCGCCGACGGCCCGGCGGGACGCGATCCACGACAGCCGGTCACGTCAAGCGAACCGTCCGTCCATCTCACGATGGTGGGGGCCGACAACGTCGTTTGCGTCCAGTCTGCTGAAGGACTGCGGGCATGGGCAGGTGGGCGGTCCCCCGGCATCGCCGTTTGCGATGCGTCAGACGATGCCGACATCGCGCTGCTCGCCGCGGTCTGGTCCGAACACCCGACAGCGATCTATGCGGGTACCGCGGCGAGCGTCGCGGCGGCCGCCTGCGCATTCGTCGGACCACGCCGAACCAGGATCGAAACGACCCCGGTCCTTCCGCTGGAGGCCCCCGTGCTGATCGTGTGCGGGAGCCTGCATCCGGCGGCGAGACGTCAGCTGAAGATGCTCGCCGAGCGGACCGCGGGGTTGGTCGGCGCGTCCCTGATCGACACCCTCGCCACACCGGTGCCGGCCACGCCAGCACCGATTTCCTTCGATGCCGCCCTCCGCCAGGCCACCTTGCTCGCCGGAGAGGCGCGAGACGCAATGGCGAGGCGCCAGTACGCCACCGTCATCGTGGTGGGAGGCGACACGGCCGCAGCACTGCTCGGGAACGAGCCCTCGATCGTCAACGGAATCCTTGCGCCGGGCACCGCTTGGGGCCACCACAACGGGGCCGTCATCGTCACCCGACCGGGTGGATTCGGAGGTGATGCGGCGATAGCCGACCTCGTCGTCGCCCATGATGGAACCGTGCGAGCCACCGCGTCGGGCCAATGACCGAAATCCATCGACCCATCGCCATCACCATGGGTGACAGCTCGGGAGTCGGGCCCGAGATCGTGCTGCGTTCGTTCGTCGACGGCTTCCTCGACGACAACGTGGTGGTCTACGGTGACGCCAGCGTGCTGCGGGCCGGAGCGGCACTCCTCGGTCTGGCCGACGGCATCGAGGTCGTCGACTCGCCGGCCACGACCACGCCGGGCCGTCTCGCCGTGGTCGACCTCGCTCGACTCACGGAAGCCCAATTCACTCCGGGAGAGCTGAGCTCAGCAAGTGGCGCGGCCGCCCGCGACTACGTGGAACGCGCCACGTTCGACGCCCTCGCCGGACACGTGGCAGCAATCGTCACCATGCCGATGAACAAGGAGGCGACGCAGCGCAGCGACCCCGGATTCGTCGGGCACACCGAGTTCATCGCCACGCTCTGCAACACCGAGAAGGTCACCATGATGCTGACGAACGGGCCGCTGGCCGTGACCCACGTGAGCACGCACTGCTCGCTGAGGACGGCCATCGAACGGGTCCGCACACCACGCGTGCTCGATGTGATCACGCTCACCGATACGACGCTTCGGCGATTTCTCGATCGACCGCGTATCGCCGTGTGCGGACTCAACCCCCACGCGGGTGAACACGGCTTGTTCGGCGACGAGGACATCGAGCACATCACCCCGGCGATCGAAGCGGCGAGAGCAGCCGGCATCGACGCGTCCGGCCCGCATCCCGCAGACACGGTGTTCTACGCCGCCGTGCACCAGCAGCGCTACGACGCCATCGTGTGCATGTACCACGACCAGGGACACGGCCCGATGAAGCTCCTTGCCTTCGACACCGGCGTCAACGTGACGATCGGACTGCCGATCGTCCGCACCAGCGTCGACCACGGCACCGCCTTCGACATCGCCTGGAAGGGGACGGCGTTCACCGACTCGCTCACCCACGCGCTGTCCTACGCCCGCAAACTTGTCGGATCGCCGTAGGCACTCGTGCCCGGGGCGGGGGTCGAACCCGCACGGTCTTTCGACCCGGGCGGTTTAAGCGCCCTGCGTCTGCCATTTCGCCACCCGGGCGCGAAGGGCGCCAATCCTAGGCGGCGTCGAGAAACCGAGGACCGACCGGACCAACGTCGGCAGCAGCCCGGGCATCGTCGATCAGCATCGCCCACTCCGCTCGCACTACACCGTTGGCCAACAAGATGCCGGAGACGACATCGACGAGCACATCATCTCGCCGCCGCCCCCGGACCCGGACGGCAATGGTGCGGACTTCACCGCCGAAGCGCCGCACCACGCGTTCGGCACCAGGTACGCGCGGCGGAGACTGCACGCCGGGCATCCGCATGTTCCGCCGACGCGCCCACCGCGAAAGATCGGTCACCAAGTCGGAGAATTCGGCAAACGACACACTGGCCGGGGGGTGGGATCGAGCGACGGGGTGCAACGCGAGCATGGAAGAAGTGTGGTCGCACCCCTGTGACACTTTCTGGTTGTCGGCGATGCGCCCTTCAACCTGGGCCGACGCGACCTGACGACGAGCTCATCACCCTCACCCGAGGCCATGACGGCGACGCCGGAACCGGCGCTGAAGTGAAGTCCCCGACCCTCCGGTCCACGGAACCTAGATTGGTGAGGTCATGACTACGGATGAAGGCACGCCGAAGCGTCGTCGCGGGTTGTTCCGCCGAGACCGGGGGGTCGCCGCGGCCACGACCGATGAGCGTCGCAGTACCGACGCGTTCGACGACCCGTGGTCAGCCAGTGCGTGGGACGACTGGGACGACGACTTCACCAACGGAGGCGCTCGCTCCTCTGTTCCCGCCGCGGCTGCTCCTCGCCCGGAGGCCGTGGACGCCTGGCTGCAATCCGAAGCCGATGACTTCGACACGGCCGCCCGACGCAACACCAAGCGATGGGGTGGTGACGCCAGTCGACCGTCCGACACCAGCACCACGGGGCTGCGGTCGTTGCGCGCCGAAACGGAATCGCTGGCGTCGACGGAGCCGACCGCCACCGTGACGGTTCCGGGAGGACTTGGTCTCGGCGCACTCCGAGACACCGGAAGCACCGAACCCGTTCCGCTCACGTCGGCGGTTCCCGACTTCGCCGAGTCGACCGCTCCCACCGACGACGCCGACCTCTCGAACCACGTGCCAGCTGATTGGGCCACAGACCCTGATCTCCTGGCCGTGGCTGGCCCGGTCGACGAGGCAACCTTGGCCGATGATGCCGCCATCGACGACGCAATCGACGAAATCGATCGGCACACCGTCGCATTTGCGGCCGACGGTGCGGTCGACGCCGTGCGCCCGATCTGGGAACCGGTCGACGAACTGATCCCCGAGGGGCTGGCCAATTCTCTCGAAGCCGCCTCCACCGAGATTGCCGATGAGTCCGTCGACGACACGGCCGTCGACAACACAGCCGTCGACAACACAGCGGCATCCGTTGACGGGTGGATAGATGCCGAGCCGGTGATTGTTGCCGACGTGGACCGCGTTGCCCCGACCGACGAAGCAGACCACTTCGACCTGCCGAGCGACGTCGACCGCACCGGCGATGCTTCCGCTGAGTCAACGACCGATGATGAGCTGGTGCTCACGGACGAACTCGTGCCCGAGCAGCTCGACCTCGATGACCTCGCCACTCTCGACGAGGCGCCCGATGTTCTTCCTGCTCCGATGGCGAGCTGGGCTCCGACCATTGCAAGCGATCCCGGCCTTACTGAACCGCCCTCGACCCAAGACTCCGCCGAGTCCGAGCGTGATCCGCAGGTGGCCGAGGCGTCCGAGGAAATCGTCGCTCCCGAGGCACTCACGGTTTCCGACGATGCCAAACCCGGCGACGAACCGTTCGTGGCCGCAGAGGTGGTCCGCGTTCGGCTCCCGGGCTTCGACGCCCCGGCACCGCCGCCGGAACCCGTCGCGAAATTCGTCACCGTCTCCGTAGTCTCCGACGACGACCACCCGACCAGCGACGCGCCCCTGCCCGGGTCACCGAAACCGGCTGAACCCGCAAACAAGGCCACCAACGCCAACGAATGGTCCAGCCCGCCGGCGGCAGCGACCACGGCACCGATCTCTTCGACGTCCACTCCGATGAGCCCTCCGTCGATTCCGGCGCTGGTGGGCGAGACCGCACCGACCGGACAACCGACCACCGACGTTGGCACCTCGGCGATTCCGACGGCACCGAAGATCACCAGCCGACGGTGGGCCGCCCTGGCCGCCGAGTTCGGTTCGGACGGCGACCTCGACGCCTCGTTCCCGAGTCGCCCTCGCACTGCCGCGTCGGCTCCGGCGGCGGTCCGGCCGATCACTGCGGAAGAGTCGGGCGTCGACAGGATTCCCACTGCCGAACAGAGCCCCACGGTCGACAAGACCCCCACGAGACCCACACTCGAGAAGATCCCGAGAGTGGAAGAATCCGGTCTTGGCGAGGGCCCGAACCCCGTCGTCGACGACCCGAATCCGGTCCTCGCCGCGCCCTCCGTTGCTGCGCCCTCCGTTGCCGCGCCTCCCGTCGTTGCGCCCACCGTCGCCGCGTCGATCGACGACCTTGCGACGGCCGTTGCCGCAGCCAGTGTTGCTGCACCCACCGACGACGACGCGACCGCCGACCTGAGCATTGCTGTCGCCACGCCGTCGAACGAGACGACGAAGCCCGACGCCGACCCCTGGATCACCCCACCGCTCCGCCGCGCCCGCCCGGACGCTGCGGCCTCACGCCCCTCGACGTCACGCGGGCGCTCCGACGGTCCGCCATCGTCCGACAACGACCCGTGGGCCCGGCCTCCGCGCCGCACCGAGCGCCCGAACGTTCCCGATCGGACAGAACAACCGGGTTCGAGCGTCGCCGCAGAAACCACCGGTTCGCCCAGCGAACGCCGACCGCCTCGGTCCGCCGAGGCCGTGCCCATGCCACCGGACAAACCTCGTGTTCGGACCACGGGCGACTTCCACGACGACGCCCGTCTCGTGTCGCCGGACATCTCCAGCTTTGCTGGCTACGTGGGCACCGCGCTCGTCGGTTTCGCAATCGTCCGAGTGGTCCTCACCCTTCTCGACAATCAGCCCGTGATTCCTGCTCGCTACACCGGACGGGAGGCAAGCCTGCTCCGGATCGGCGAGTCCTTCGGCGCGTCCGGGTCGGCCTGGCCGCTGGCGTTGGTCGTCGGAACGGTCCTCCTCGTCGTGCCGAGCTTCCTTGCCGTGCGGTCACATCTCCGCCGCTGGGCACCGATCGTCGGACTTGCGGCCGCCACAGGTGTGGTGTCGATCGGGATCGGCGCGCTTCGCTTCTTCGCCGGCCTTCGCCTTGACTCCGCTTCGACGGTCAAACTCGTGAGCGACGTCGTCGTCGGGGCCACGGGGTTCGGCCTGCTCACACTGGTGGCCATAGTGCTGGCGGTCCGCTCACACCGTCGCTGACGGAAAGCGTCCAACCGAAGTCTCACACGGCCTCGTCGAGGTACGCCGCTCGGAACTCGGACGCGCGCTCGTGCCACTCCTCCGACGTCATGGCGAATCGGAGATGGTCCTCCCAGACGCCGTTGATCTCGATAAGCCGCTCGGCGATTCCTTCGTGACGGAGCCCGAGCTTCTCGACCACTCGAATCGACGCAGTGTTGCGCGGGACGATGGCAATCTCCACACGATGCAGCCCGAGCGATTCGAACGCATAGCTCATCAGGCCGACGACAGCCTCGCCGGTGAGGCCGCGCCCCGCCACCTGCTCATCGATCCAGTATCCGATCGTTGCGCTCTGCATGGCCCCGCGGGCGATGTTGTTGAGGTTGCACTCGCCAACGAAGCGGCCGTCGTAGAACAACGCAAATCCGACTGCCGTCCCCGCCGTCCGCTCCCGGTCGCGGGCCTCGCATCGGTTCTCGAAGATCCGGCGGCTGCTCACGGCGTCGGCGCTCCCGGCCGGCCGGGCCGGCTCCCACTGGGTCAGCCACCCCTCGCACCGGCGACGGACTTCCTGCCACGCCGGCGCATCACTCGGCCGAAGCGGCCGAAGCAGCATTCTCCGCGTGAGCACCTCAGGACCCATGGCCATTTGAGTAAGGCGCTCGTTCAGCGATTGGCGCCATCTCCCCGAACTCACGCCAGCATCGTAGCGATGACTCCGCGCCTTGGCGCCGAGCGGCGCGGCGCCAGGCTGCGTGGCTCCGCTCCATCGTCGGCAACGCCAACGCAGCCTGTTCGTTTCCCGGCTCCCACCGCTCGCCCGCCGACCCGTTAGTGTAGAAATGCCGTCCACGTCGATGGCGGGAGAGTCCGGACGAAGTCATGCTCGCACGCTGAGCAGCGGCCGAAGCCGGCGCCGTAGGAGCAACCACCCCGGAACCTCTCAGGCACCCGCACCGTCATCGTCAGCAAGAAGGGAAACCTTCGAACCGGCAACGCTGGAGAGCCGACCGTCCCGCCAGGGCGGGCGCACCGAAGGTGAAAAGTCCGTGTTGCGGTTTCGTGCGGACGAATCTCTCAGGTCAACGGACAGCGGGGGAATCCATCAACGCACAATCGTGCTCACGAGGAGTCCCATGCCCGCTGTCGCGCCCCGCCCGTCAACCGTCCCGACGGATGATCTGTCCACGTTCGCGGATCGCCACCTCGGACCGACCTCGACCGAAGCCGAAAAGATGCTCGCGGCGATCGGCATCGCCTCCGTCGACGCTCTTCTCGACGAGATCGTCCCCGAGTCGATTCGCATTCGGGAGCCTTTGGCGCTGGCGTCGCCGCTCTCCGAATCGGAGGCACTCGCAAGACTTCGTGACCTCGCTTCGAAGAACAAGGTGGTCACGTCGATGCTCGGCCAGGGTTATGCGAACTGCGTCATCCCACCCGTTGTGCTCCGCAACGTGCTGGAGAACCCGGGGTGGTACACGGCGTACACCCCGTACCAACCGGAGATCAGCCAGGGGCGCCTCGAGGCCATCCTGAACTTCCAAACGATGGTGGCCGATCTCACCGGGATGGACTTGGCGAACGCGTCGCTACTCGACGAGGCCACTGCGGCTGCTGAGGCAATGGCACTGGCGCATCGCCAATCGAAATCAGCGTCGGAGCGCTTCCTCGTTGACGCAAGCTGTCATCCACAGGTCATCGAGGTGGTCCGGACACGCGCCCAACCGCTCGGCGTTCAACTCGTCATTGCGGCCGCCGACGCGCTCATCGCCCACGCCGCCGATGGCGCCTTCGGCTGCCTCCTTGCCTGGCCTGACACCACAGGGTCACTCGGCACACCTGCCTCCCGCAGTGCGCTGATCGATTCGGTGCACGCCGGCCGGGGGCTCGTATGCGTTGCCACCGACCTTCTTGCCTGCACCGTCCTGACCCCGCCGGGGGCGTGGGGGGCCGACGTGGTGGTGGGGTCGGCGCAGCGTTTCGGAGTGCCGCTGGGCTTCGGCGGACCGCATGCCGGGTTCATTGCCGTACGCGATGCCGACAAGCGGGGCTTGCCGGGCCGCCTCGTCGGGGTGTCCGTCGACACAGCAGGGCGCACGGCGATGCGCCTCGCCCTCCAGACGCGCGAGCAGCACATCCGGCGCGACAAAGCCACCAGCAACATTTGCACCGCGCAGGTGCTCCTGGCCGTTATGTCCGGCATGTACGCGTGCTGGCACGGACCGGAAGGCCTGATCCGAATTGCTATGCACACCTACGACGCGGCATCAACGGTTGCTGCCGGCGCCCGTCGCGCCGGGCTTCAGACCGTGAACACCACCTGGTTCGACACCGTCACCATCTCCGTTCCGTCGAACGCCGGGGCCGTAGTGGCCGACGCGCTCGCCAACGGCGTGAACATCCGGCTCGTCGACGCCGACCATGTCGCCGTCACGTGCGACGAAACAACCAACGGCGACCACCTTTCCGCGGTCTTGTCGTCACTGGGTTGCTCGGCGACGCCCGATGAACTGCGCGGCGAGCGAGTCTCCGGCGGCATGCCCGTGAACGACCGAAGGACAACCGAGATCCTCACCCATCCCGTGTTCCGCCGCTACCGCACCGAGACCGAGATGCTGCGCTACCTGCGCCGCCTCGCCGACCGCGACCTCGCTCTCGACCGGACGATGATCCCGCTCGGTTCCTGCACCATGAAGCTCAATGCCACCACGGAGATGATCCCTGTCACGTGGCCCGAGTTCGCCGACGTGCATCCGTTTGCGCCTGCTGCGCAGTCCCGCGGCTATCACCGGCTGGTGGAAGAGCTCGAGCGCATGCTGGTGGAGATCACCGGATACGACGCCGTATCGCTCCAGCCGAACGCCGGCTCGCAAGGTGAATACGCCGGACTTCTCGCCATCAGGGCGTATCACCGTTCACGGGGTGACGATGCCCGGACGGTGTGCCTGATCCCGTCGTCGGCCCACGGCACCAACGCCGCCAGCGCAGCAATGTGCGCCATGACCGTCGTTGTCGTCTCATGCGACGACGACGGCAGTGTGGACCTCGCCGATCTCCGCGCCAAGATCGCCGAGCATGGCCCGCGGCTGAGCGCGCTGATGATCACCTACCCCAGCACCCATGGTGTCTTCGAGGCCGCGATCGTCGAAATCTGCGCGCTCGTCCACGACGCCGGCGGCCAGGTGTACCTCGATGGCGCCAATCTCAACGCCCTCGTCGGCGTGGCGAAGCCGGGGAAGTTCGGCGCCGACGTCAGCCACCTCAACCTGCACAAGACCTTCTGCATCCCCCACGGCGGTGGAGGGCCTGGCGTCGGACCGGTGTGCGTGAACGCCCACCTCGCGCCGTTCCTTCCCGGCCACGGTGCGATCGACGGCACGTCATCGATTGCGGGCCACGTCGCCGACGCATCCGTAGGCGCGCTTACTTCTGCCCCTTATGGATCGGCCGGCATCCTGCCGATCCCATGGACCTACATCGCCATGATGGGGCCGCAAGGCCTCCGCATGGCCACGGCGATGGCGATCCTGTCAGCGAACTACATCGCCCACCGACTCCAGGGGTATTACCCGGTCCTCTACACCGGCAGCAACGGACGGGTTGCCCACGAATGCATCCTTGACCTCCGTCCGCTCACGCAGTCAACCGGGATCACCGTCGATGATGTCGCCAAGCGCCTCATGGACTACGGGTTCCACGCGCCCACGATGTCGTTCCCGGTTGCCGGCACGCTCATGGTCGAACCGACGGAGAGCGAGTCGCTCGCCGAACTGGACCGCTTCTGCGAGGCGATGATTGCCATCCGGGGCGAGGTCGACCGGGTGGTCTCCGGGGAGTGGCCGGTCGACGACAACCCTCTCGTCCACGCACCGCATCCGGCCGAGGACGTGCTCAGCGATTCGTGGAACCGCGCGTACCCGCGAGAGGTCGCCGCCTATCCGCTTCCCTCGCTGCGAAAGGACAAGTACTGGCCACCTGTCTCACGTATTGATGGCGCCTTCGGCGACCGCAACGTGGTCTGCTCGTGTCCGCCGCTCTCCGACTACCGGTGATCTGACACGACGCGCAGGTCCGCCACAGCATCACTGCGGCACCTTATCCGGGAGACCCCTCAGAGGGAGTCGCTCGAAGCAAGGGAATGCTGCGCAGTCTGAAGACTTGCACCCTCCGCCACGACGTTGGCGTTGCGAGCGCGCCACGCGTCGCTTCGCCGGGGCAGATCACGCGACGCCATTGCGAGAACGGCGAGCCATACCGCTCCAATAAGGAGCGTGCCCCTGACCGACCAGTGATCCATCGCCCAGCCACCCCACATCGCGCCGAACGGGATGGAACCCCCGAACGCCATGAACCACAGCGCCATCACGGGGGCGCGTCGTCGGACGTCGAGGTGGGACTGGAGCACCGACGACATCGCCGTCGTCGATCCGAAGTATGCGAATCCGAGAGCGAACGCAATCGGAAGGGCAACCGCCGGTGAACCGGCGAACGACCAGGCCGTGAGCGCCACGGCGAACCCCACGAAGAACTCCGACACAATCCGACGCTGATCGCGGCGTACGAGCACCGTGCCGATGCTGAGGGCACCAAGGGCCGCCCCGAACCCCCACGTGGCGAACAAGATGAGGTACGTGCGCTTACTGGTTGTGCCGAAAGACCGCTCGACCACGGTGGCGAATTGCCCGATGAACGGCAGCGAGATGAGCGACAGCGAGAAGAGGTAGACGAGCAACCTCCCGACCACTGGATTGGCTCGCGCTTCGCGGATGCCATCGAGGAACGCCGCCTTGCCGGACGATCCGCGGTGTTCGACTCGGCGGCGCATCGGCAGCTTCCACAACGCGACGATCATCGCAAAGTACGACAGAGCGTTCAGCAAGAAGAAGCCCGGCACCGCAAAGCCCACCGCAGTGAGGGCGAGCACGATGATCGGGGCGATCGAACGAGACCCGTTCATGGTCGCCGAGTTGAGCGAGATCGCGCCACCGATGTTCTTCGGCTCGACCAGTTCCGGCAGGACTGACGACGTCGTCGGCTGGGAGATCGCGTTCGCCGTGCCGATTACCAAAATCGCCAGGAACAACGCGAGAGGTGACTTCACCTTCCATGCCACGAATGCGAGACCGATCGCAGCGATCGACTGCACGCTCTGCGCACCGATCATCAGCTTCTTGCGGTCGACCCGGCTGGCGAGGACACCGCCGGGGATGGAGAGAAGCAGGAGCGGGCCGAGCTGGGCGACGGTGAGCAGTCCGACGAATGACGCCGAGCCCTTCGGGTTCGAGGCGGTGCGGGTCAGGTCGAGCGCGAACGGTGCGACGATGACGTTCTGCAGCCACGTGCCGACGAGCGAAAGGGTCGATCCGACGTAGAGCCGTCGATACGCCGGAGACGCCCATGCGGCACCGATGGACCCTTCGACCACCGGCTTCACCGAGTGTTTGGCTCCCCGACCGGTGTTCGTCATCTCGGCATCAACAGCGTTCAAGGTCCTCAATTCTCGCGCCGGTGATGCACCCGGACCCAGCTCAGATGACCGGTGTCACACGCAACACCCGCGTGAGCGCCTCGACCTGCGAGTTTTCTAGGAGATCAGCAAGTGGCAGGCCCACCACGTTTTGCACATTCCCGCTGACCCGGGCGACCAGGGCACCGCCAATGCCCTGGATGGCGTAAGCGCCTGCCTTGTCCATCGGTTCACCCGTCGCCACGTAGCGCCCGATCGCGGCGTCGTCGAGGACTCGGAAGGTGACATCGGTGGTCGACAGTCGGACCCAGGCGTCGCCTCCCGAACCGGACACCACGACCGCCATGCCGGTGTGCACGCGATGGGTCCGTCCGCTCAACGAGGCCAGCATGCTGCTGGCGTGGTCGTGGTCGGTCGGCTTGCCGAGAATCGTGCCGTCGAGCTCGACCGTGGTGTCGGCGCCGATAACAACGGTGCCGGGCTCATGGCGGTCAGCCACGTGTTCGGCCTTCGTGCGGGCCAGGCGGACCACATAGGCCAACGGATCCTCCCCGGAGAACTCCGTCTCGTCGATGTCGGCGGCGTCGACGACAAAGGTGAGTCCGAGCGTCGCCAGCAACTCACGTCGCCGAGGCGAGCCCGACGCGAGCACCAGGCGGCTGATCTCAACCACCGGAGCCTCCGGCGATCTCTGCGTCGAGCGACGGTGGTGTTGGATCGTCGCGGTCATCAAGGTAGCCATAGGGAAGATGGACGGTGCGCGGGCCATTCGTATGTCCACGTTTGAATCGTCGCCCGCCCTCGACGAGCTCAAGGGCCGGGTCGAGTTCGGCGAGCACGTCGTCGAGCTCGGGAAGCGACGACACCATGCCGAGGCGGCGCCGCACATCGGGGCCCACGGCGTAGCCAGTCATGTACCAACCGGCATGCTTGCGGAAGTCGCGAATGCCCTTGCCGTTCCCGATCGAGCGTGCCGCAGTTGCCTCGGCCAGACTCTGATCCTGTCCGCGTCGACGCGACAACGGAAGACCATCGAAGTGCTCGACCAGAAGGGCTGCATGCTCGCGCATGGTGAGCATGACCTCAGCGAGCCGGGGCGGCGGGGGGATGTCCTTGCCGTCGAAGGCGGCTGCAAGATCACCGAACAGCCACGGGCGTCCAAGGCATCCGCGTCCGACGACGACACCGTCGCATCCGGTCTCAGCCATCATGCGCAGGGCGTCCTCGGCTTCCCAGATGTCGCCGTTGCCCAGCACCGGAATGGTCGTCACGGTTTGCTTCAGCTCGGCGATCGCCGACCAGTCGGCGTCGCCTGAGTAGAGCTGCTCCGCGGTTCGGGCATGAAGTGACACGGCGGCCACGCCCTCCTCCTCACCGATCCGACCGGCGTCGAGGAACGTGAGCAGGTCGTCGCGGATGCCCTTGCGGAACTTGATGGTGACGGGCACGCGCCCGCCGGACTCCGCCTGCGCGGCCTGTACGGCGGCGCGCACGACCGACCGGAAGAGCGCTCGCTTTACCGGGACGGCCGAGCCGCCACCGTTGCGAGTGACTTTCGGTGCGGGGCAACCGAAGTTCATGTCGATGTGATCGACATCTCCGGCTGCCACCAGCCGTCGAACGGCCTCGCCGAGCGAGTGCGGCTCGGTGCCGTAGAGCTGCAACGAACGCGGCGTCTCATCGGCACCGAAGTGGATCATCCGCATCGTGCGCGGCGTCTGCTCGAGCACTGCTCGGGCCATGACCATTTCTGAAACGTAGAGCGCGCCGCCGTAGCGCCGGCAGAGCTGGCGAAACGGGGCGTTGGTCACGCCGGCCATCGGGGCGAGCACAACGGGATGCGCGAGCGTCAGGGCGCCGATCTGCAGAGGTGTCGCCGCGTTCACTGACTCCATTGTCCCAAACCTTCAGACCAGCATCGACCGTGCCGAGGCGTCGAGGCTGTCAGTCTCGGAGACAAGGCACAGATCGTGTTTCCAGTGGCGCATCAACGTGACGAGGATCAGCGCTCCAGCAACGATGGTGTCGACCCGATCAGCGGCCAAACCGGGGTTGTAGGCGCGATCGCAACGATTCTCGGTGGCAAGGGTGCGGAACACGTCTTCTGCGGCATTGCGGGTCAGCTCGAACCGGTGGAGCCGATCGCGATCGTAGGTGTGCAGACCGATCTCGACCGCGGCCACCGTGACGATGGATCCGGCCACTCCGATGAGACGGTCCGCCGACTTCAGCTGCGGGATCTCCCGCTCGGCATCGTCGAGGTGTGAGTGCATGACCGTCACTGCGTTGGAGAGCTCCTCGGCGCTCGGAGGATTCCCATGCAGCCACTGTTCGGTGAAGCGAACGCAGCCGGCGTCGATGGACCAGACCCCGACGGGACGTTCACCCGGGCGGCCCACTGCCAGCTCCGTGGACCCGCCGCCGATGTCGACGACCACGTCATAGTGCGGTTCCCCCCACTCATTGGCCCGGGGGTCCAACCATGACGTTGCGCCTCGAAAGGACAGCTCGGCTTCTGCAGCGCCGCTCAGGAGTTCGGGGCTGCGGCCGGCAACGGCTGCGACCAACTCGAAGAATGCGTCGCGGTTCGACGCGTCGCGTGAGGCGGATGTGGTGGTCACCCGAAGTCGGTCAGTGCTGACACCATGGCGCCCGAGCGTTGTCGCATACGAACGAAGACTTGCGATCGTGCGCTCGATGGCATCGGCGGCGAGGATGCCGGTGGCGTCGACGCCGGCTCCGAGCTTGGTGACCGTGACCTCGCGAGCGATCTCGTCACCGGACGGTCCAAGGATGAGCAGACGGGTCGAGTTCGATCCGATGTCGATGGCGGCGACGTTCATGACGACTCCGATTCTCCCTCGCTCCGGCGAATCGGTTCGTCGCGGTCCTTCGGCGCCAGCCGCTCCCACACCCACCGGCCGACCGGGTCGGGACCCCCGGCCAGGAAGTATGCGTAGTGGGCGTGGAGGCACTTCGTGCCCTGCCGCGTGCCGCCGACTCCGCCGCTCGGACGCGGTCCGGGCCAGTCAGAGGCGATGGCGGCGTCGCGATCGCGGGCGTAGGCGGCATGCGCCGCCGCAATATCGTCGGCGGCAATGTCGGCCTCGACCGCACGGACGCCTCCTCTGGCCTCGAGCCGACCGATGGCGTCGTTGGCCCGGGCCGAGGAAAGAAGCCAATACCTGGTCGGCATCGGCGTGCCGTCATGTTCAAAGGGCGCATTGCGGGTTACGACCGGGACCCCGTCACGACGACGGACGACGACATCAAACGCGGCCTTGGGAACCCGTCCGAGAAGCTGGGTAATGACGAGGAGATCCTGCTCGCTCGTCGGGCCGAGTGTCGGATCATCGGGGGCCGTGATCATCATTGCAGTTTCCTCGATCACTCGAACGTTGAGGCGATCGCCGCGCCGGCGGCGACCGCGCAAGCGAAGGAGAGCACGGCGACGGTCGCCATCCCGACGTGCACGTAGAGCCAGGTGCCGAGTGCCGCTCCGATCGCTCGGGACACCGTCACAATCGCTCCATTGACAGCCATGACCCGGCCGCGGGCGGCGCCTCCCACTTCGGAGTTGATCGAGAGTTGCGAGACATAGGCGAACTCGAACGAGCCGAAAAGCAGCACCACACCGGCCGAAGCGAGCAGTGCGGACCCGCGGGCGAACACGACGACGAGGGCGGCAAGCGCCATGAGCACTGCCCCGAACGCCACCGACCGCCGCTTGCCGAGCCGGTCGGAGAAGGCTGCGGTGCATCCGCTGCCCAGAAGCTCCGCAACGCCCAAGCCAATAGTAAGTGTACTGATGGAAGCGGTCGAGAAACCATGGCGGTCCTTTAACCAGGCTCCGTACGATGCGAACACGACCACCGCGCCGAGGGTGAGGAGGGTCGAGGTGACGATGGCGGCGAGAACTCGACGGTTCCAGTCGATACGGGGTGGCGGGGTCCCATTTCCGGAAGCCTTCTCAGCCGGGCGCGTCTCGTGATCGACGAGAGACCGGGCGAGCATCGGGATCACGGCGATCGTCAGCGCTCCGATACCGAGGAACGGCCACCACCACGAACCACGATCAATGAGGTAGCCGGCGATCGGTGCGCCGATGAGGAGTGAAAGCGCCCAAGAGGCTTCGTAGACGCCGATGACGCGTCCGCGCTGTTCGTACGGAACTCGCACGCCGATCCATGTCTGCGCCGAGGTTGTCATGATCGCCGTGCCGCACGCAATGAGGGCCGAGCAGATGCCGAAGACCCAGAGCGTCGATCCGGCACCGAGGAGCACCGCCCCGATACCGGCCATGCTGACACCGGCAATGATCCAACGACGAGTGTGCCCTCGGTCGAGTTGGTGTCCTATGCCGAGGTTCACCAATCCGGTCAGCTCACCGAGTCCCTGCACGCGTCCCACGGAATCGAGGGACACACCCAGACCCCGGGCGATGTCGGTGTTGAACGGATACGCCAGCCGCAGGGCCATGTTCACGCAGAACTTTGCGGCCAGGAGCCACGTGAACGGCCGACGGATCGAGGTTGGCGCGTCGGCTGATGCATTCACGACGAGCGGAACTAGGTGTGCCTACTTCCGTCGACGGAACAGCAGGAACAGCACGAGCAGCACGAGGGCGACGGGGGCGACCCGCTTGAGGACGGGCGTGCCGGCCGTCTCCAACAGGTCGACGGGTTCGGCAGCCTTGTATTCGATCTTGCGAACAGTCGGCTTGACCGGCTCGGTCGGTTCCGTCGCCGGCGAGGAGGACGTGCCGGCACTCGCCGATGCGGCGGAACCACCGGGCGTGGCAGCGGTGGCACCGCTTGCGCTCGTGGCGTCAACCTCGGCGGCCTCGGCCGAAGCAGAGGCAACGTCGGCGAGAGTCTCCTCCGGGTCACGCAGGACGTCGTGGTGGAGGCAATGGACGAACTGCGACAACAGCTTTTCGCTGACTTCCGACAGCACGCTGGCGCGGGCGAACTGGGCAACCTTGCCGGAGATCGAAAGATCGTTGTGGATGTTCACCTTGGTCGACTCATCGCCCACGGCGGTAAGGCGCATCGTGATCGTGACCGACGCGTTGCCCTGACCTTTGGAATCGCGGCCCTCACCCCGGAGCCTGGCAACGTGGTTCACGTCGTCCTTTTCCAAGAACGTGGCCTTGCCCTTGTAGGAAGCCGTGATCGGGCCGACCTTGATCTTCACGCCGCCGCGATACTCGTCGCCCTCGACCTCTTCGAGCTGGGCACCCGGGAGGCAGGGCGCGATCGTCTCCACATCGGTGAGCACCGCCCACGCTCGGGCGATCGGAACGTGAACCTGGAATTCGTTGGTCAGCTCCATGACAGGAGATCCTCCACAGTGTCGATATCGATCGGATTGCCGGGACACGCTAGTTCCGTTACCCACTCAGGCCGTTTTCGCAGGAGCGGCCTCGCCCCTTCGTCTCCCGTCCGGGGAATGAGCGGCCAAACCTCGGCCGCCAGCCTCACGGGATTGCGCCGATCGCCGCCATAGGTCGCCACCGCGATCGGCGTGGTGATGGGCGTGCGGCCCATGATCGACCAGGCCTCCGCTTCGATGAACGGCTGATCGCCGAGGCCACAAACCGCGATGTCGATGTCGAGTTCGCGACATCGATCGAGGGCCAGCCCGAGTGACCCCGCCTGGCCTTCGGCCCAGTCAGGGTTCGCCACGAAAGAGAGGGCCGGGTCGTGAAGGACGGCAAGCGGAAGGACAACGGCGCCCGTCACGACGATCGTGGCGTCGAATCCGCCCGCTTTCGCGTGTTCGATCGACCACTCGACGACGGTGCGTCCGCGCAGCGGCGCAAGAAGCTTGTGAGAAACCGCGAGCCCGGCTCGCGCCGCGGACTCCTGCCATCGAGCGCCGCCGCCGGCGCACAGCACGACCGCGGCGATCCGCGGGGTGTTCTCCGACATCAGCTCAGCGACGATGGATCGGGCCGTCACCGTCGCGGAGCGAAGCAACCGCGCGTCCGGTCCGCAAGGCGATGATCTCCGCAACGATGGAGATGGCGGTCTCCTCGGGGGTGCGGGCACCAATATCGATGCCGATCGGGGCCATCACCCGGGCAAGCTCAGCGTCGGACAGCCCGGCCTCCCGCAGACGCTCCATCCGGGTCGAATGGGTCTTGCGCGAGCCCATTGCGCCGAGGTATCCGACGTTGGTCTTCACGGCGGAGGTGATGGCGGGAACATCGAACTTGGGGTCGTGAGTAAGTACGCATACGACGTCGGCCGGGCCGAGGGTCGAAGCCTGCGCGTCGAGGTAGCGATCGGGCCAGTCGTTGACGACTTCATCTGCCAACGGGAAGCGCTGCGTCGTGGCGAACACCGGGCGCGCATCACAGACCGTGACCCGGTAGCCGAGGAGCTTCGACGCCCGGACGAGTGCAGCGGTGAAGTCGACGGCACCGAAGATGATCATGCGCGGCGGCGGGGCGAAGCTCTCGATGAACACGCTCACATCGTCTTGGCGGGCTTCGCCGTGGGGCCCGTAGCGTCGCGTCGAGGTGAGACCGGCGGCGAGTTCGCCTTCGGCATCTCGCGCAACGACCCGGTCGAGCTCGTCGTTCCCGAGGGTACCGAGAGCCGCTTCGCCCGGGCGGATCAGGAGATGACCGAAGACGGGAACGCCGTCGGTTCGCTCCACGATGGTGGCAAGGGCAACGGGCTGTTCGGCCCGGATGGCATCGCGGAGAACGTCGTACAGGGGTGTCCCGGCAACGGGAGTCACCAGGCGAGCTCTTCCACGAACAGATGCAGCGTGCCGCCGCAGGTAAGCCCCACGGCGAAGGCCTCATCGTCGGAGTAGCCGAAGGTGACGACACCCGCACCGCGATCTCCGGTGAGCACGTTCAGCGCTTCGTGCAGCACCGCCCCTTCGACGCACCCTCCCGAAACCGACCCGGCGACCTCTCCATCGCTGCTCACGGCCATGGTCGCCCCGGGGTCCCGTGGACCCGAACCCTCGATTCCGACAACACGGGCGATAGCGACCCGCTTGCCCTGACGCCGCCAGCGTTCGATGTCGGAGAGCACTTCACGCATGCAACGAGACTACCGCCGCTATCGAATCCGCTCTACGCAGCCGTGGGCCGCAGTGGCGCGACGACTTCCGGGCCACGAGAACGGCGGTCCGGCGCCAGGTCGGCCCGGCGGCTGAGCCGTCGCTGACGCGCCGACTGCCGAGCAGCGCTCACGATTGCGGTGCGGACCGCCTCGGCAACAGCGTGTTCGTCGGCGACGAACTGCGCCTGGGTCACCTCGACGATCGTCCATCCGGCATCGAGCAGCCGCGTGCGGTGGTCGTCGCGAAGGACAGGACGCGATCCCGGGCAGCACGACACGGCAACGTGTCGTTTGCGGGCGACCAGCGAGAGCGCAATGCCGTCGACTCGCGCATGACGCTCCACGGAGCGACAGCCGAACGAGCGCAGGATCTGGACGACCGATGTCTCGAGGTACGTCGCCGTCGGCGACACATCGGAGGGCCGGCGGCGGACGATCGAACGCAGCACCTTGCCGCCATCCATGCGACCGAGCGGGCCATCGGCAAAGGTCCGAAGACGGGCGACCGTGGTGAGGCCGTGGCGAAGCGCCGACTCCAGCGCCGCCTCCACGGCGTTCTCGCTGACGACATGTCCGAGTTGGGCGACGCACGCTTCGGGCGTGACCACAGGGAGATCGAAGAGCGTGAGCGTCGGCAGGTCGAACTGGGTGCGGTGCACATGGTCGCCCCGGCACGCCGATGAGGCCGGAACGATGATGTCCGGGCTTCCCGGGGTGAGGAAGCCGTCGAGTCCGTACAGGAACGCCGCAGCCCGGTGGGACATCGCCGCATACTCACCTCCCCAGCAGAGCTCGCCGGCGAACGTGAGCAGCCACGGTTCCCGAACAGCGTTGGGTGTCGTTGCGTAGATCCCGGTTCGCAGTCGCTTCCACTGCCGGCCGCGAACTCGGCGCTGCACCTCGTTGGAGCTGACCCCCATGGCGAGAAGGTCAACCCGAGAGATCACTCCATGTCGTTGCATGTATCTCAATGTATTTCATGTACATCGAAGTATCCAGAGGGTGGTGGATCCCCACCGCCTCCGGCGGAATGACGCGTTGCGCCAGCGCAAAGCCGAGAAATCCGGTGAGTCGGCCAGGCTCGGACCTCGACGAGGTCCGCTCAGCGACTCCGCTTGGCGTTCGCTTTCAAGAACTCGTCAGCGGCCGTCGTCGGAGCACACGCCAACCAGGCGTCGACGACGACTTCGCGCAACACCCTTTTGGTGAGTCCGTTGAGTCGCACGAGCACGGCGGCATAGCCGTCGAAGTGCGCAATCGTGAAGAACCGGTCTGGTTTCGCCGCGAGAAGCGCTTCCTTCTCACCGAGATCCTCAGTTGCGACGGCGATGATCGGACCGTCGGGTGCAGCGGCGTCGCCGAAGCGCTTGATGTCCGCTTTGCTGAACGGGCGTTCCCAGGCGAATCCCTTCCCGGCGACGAACCAGGTCCGGTTTCCGTAACGGGTGCCCTCGCTGACCCCAGGAAGACCGAGCGCGATCTCGGCGACGTCGTCAATGCTCACCACCGAAAGAACGGTAGCGAGCCTCGAGCGACGATGCTCGTCCGACTTCGCTCTAGGCGCGCAGGGCGGCGGCGAGGGTCTCGAGTGATGCGAGCGAGTGGCCCTCCAAGAACACGTCGACGTGCGGCAGTGCCGCAGCCATGCCGCGTGCCAGTGGTGCGTAGCCGGGTGAGGCCTTCAACGGGTTGACCCACACGACCTGATGGGCAATGCGATGCAGACGGCCCATCTGTTCGCCGAGCAATTCCGGGTCACCGCGGTCCCAGCCGTCGGAGAGCACCACGATGATCGAGCCCCGGGCCATGCCTCGGATGCCCCACTGGTCGTTGAAAGATCGAAGTCCCTCCCCGAGTCGCGTTCCTCCCGACCAGTCGACGACACGTGCGGCCGCTTTGGCGAGGGCGAGGTCAGGGTCGCGCGAGGTCAGTTCCTTGGTGAGCCGCGTGAGCCGCGTGCCCATGGCGAACGCCTCCACCCGTCCGCGACCGACAACAGCCGCCTGGCAGAAGCGCAGGAGGGCTCGGGAGTAGGACTCCATCGAACCACTGACATCGCAAAGGAACACGATGCGACGCGGACGTTCTGACTGCTCGCGGTAGCGGCGCTGCATCGGTACACCATCGGTGCGCAACGCCTGGCGGACGGTACGGCGAAGGTCAGGGTAGTTCGTATGTACACCTAGTTTCGCGCTCTTCAGACGACGGCTGCGCCGAGTCGACTCGGCGAATCGGAGGGCGGCCATGAGCCGACGAGCCTCGTCGAACTCCGCCGGCGTGTAGTGAGCGAAGTCCTTGTCCCGCAGGGTCTCCATGGCACTGAACCGCACGGCGATGCTCTCCTCGGCGGGTTCCTCCGTCGGAGGTGCGTCGTCGCCGTCACCCGACGCGTCATCAGCGTCGAACGCGACCGAGATCTGCTGCTCGACAGGGGCCTGAGACGCTCCCCCAACCCGGCCCAGCCAAAACGCGTTGAACACCCGATCGAACAACGGAACGTCCTCGGGCCGGCGGACCAGGACACCCCGACCCGCCCAGTAGACGGCGCTGCGTCGCTCCATGCCGACGGCGCCAAGCGCCTCGGCGAACGTGATGACCGACCCGACCGGAACGCCAAGCCCGGCGCGACGAAGCACCACGGCGAACGTGACGGCCATCCGGAACGGTCCGGTGAGATCGGCGTCGGCCGGCCGCAAACCCCGCCCGCGAACAAGATCGGGCCTCGGCGAAGGCCGTTCGCCCGACTGGTCCAACATCGCGAGCATTTCGGCGACGCCGAAGGGAACCTGCGTGGGCGTTGCGTCAGACACCCGGTTCACCGCGCTCGACCACCTGCGCAGCGCTCACGAACCACGAAGGATTGCCGCACGCACCAGTTCTTCCACACCGTGCTGGCGCACCTTGTCGGCGTCTTCGCGATACTTCAGCACCGTGCCGAGCGTGGCCTCAACGGATCGCTCGTCGAGCTCGGTACGTCCGAGAGCCGAGAGCGCCTGCGTCCAGTCGATGGTCTCGGCCACGCCCGGCGGCTTGAACAGCTCCATGCCGCGCATGCGCTCCACAGCCGCCGCTACCTGGCGGGCCAGGCCCTCTTCGACTTCAGGTGCGCGAAGACGAACGATCTCGACCTCGCGTTCGAAGCCGGGGTGTTCGACCCAGTGATACAGGCATCGACGCTTCAGCGCATCGTGGACGTCGCGTGTGCGGTTTGACGTGAGAATCACCAGCGGCGGGACGGCCGCCGTGAAGGTGCCGAGCTCCGGCACTGTGATCGAATAGTCACTCAGAACTTCGAGGAGAAATGCCTCGAATTCGTCATCGGCGCGGTCCACTTCGTCGATCAGCAGGACCGGGACCGGTCCGTCACCGTGGGCAATGGCCCGCAGGAGCGGACGGCGGACGAGGAAGCGCTCCGAGTAGAGATCGTCGTCGACGGCCGAAGCCCCGGTGACTTCCGCGACGCGAAGGTGCAGGAGTTGGCGCGAGTAGTCCCATTCGTAGACCGCCTGCGCGAGGTCGATACCCTCGTAGCACTGCAGACGGAGCAGTTCGCCCCCGGTCCAGCGCGAAAGCACCTTGGCGACCTCCGTCTTGCCGACCCCGGCTTCGCCTTCGAGGAGCAAGGGCCGCCGGAGCACCATGGCCAGGAAGATGACCGTGGCGAGACCTTCATCGGGCAGGTAGCCGTGGGTGCGCAAACCTTCCATCACCTCGTCGACCGATGCAGGTACGAGCGGGGCTGTTGCGTTCGCGCTGGATGTCACGGGAGGAGTCTTACCCACGATCAGGTTCATCCGAGCGGAAGCAGGCGAGCGGCGCTGCCACTGAGCCAGGCGTGGTCTTCGTTGACCAGACGAAGCAGCGTCGAACGTTCGACGGAGATCGCGTGACGGTGGGCGGCGTCGAGCAACGTCACGTGTACCGCCCACGTGACCTCGGGTGGACCTCCGAGCCGATGCATCAACGCCGCGATCTCGTCCGCCGCACCCCGGCTGGCGAGCTGCTCCAGCGCGGCAGCACGGACACTCTCGCGAGGATCGTCGAGCAGCCCGACGAGGCGACGCGTGACGTCGTCCGAACCGAACGCATCGCCGTGTCGGACAAAGGTCCTCAGCGCTTCGCCCAAGCGCGTGCCGACCCGGGTCCCGTCAATCACGGCGTGCCAGGCACGATCGCTGATGGCGCGCCGGCAACGAGCTTCGTCGGGGACGTCGTACAGCGCATACATCGCCGCTTTCGAGACGGTGATCATCGGGTCATTGAGCAGCGCGAGCAAGGCCTCGGCGCCACCATCCCAACGAGCGATGTGGGCTGCGGCTCCGCCACGGACCTCGGGATCGGCGTGCTCGCAGAGCAGGTCGAGCACTCGCGGACGATCGGCGAGCGCCACGGACTCGCCATCGAGATGACGTATGCACGCGAACTTCCCTTCCCACGCACCGTCGGGGTCAAGCAGGGAGCACTCGAGCTCTCGGCTCCAGGAGACGATCGGCCGATCCGGCGTGGCGATCGCGGAGGCGAGGGGATTGGCCGCCAACGCGGGACTGTGATGTGACCCGAGGCGCCGGAGGCCTCCAGGGACGGCTGTGTCGCCGAGAAGGTCACGCCAACGCCCCAGATACCGCGAGCCGGGCGCCGCATCGACAGCCTCGACGATGTCGGCAAGCACTCGTTCGAGAGCAACCGTGGCCGAAGCAGCCAGGAACTCATTGGGAGACTCCGACACGCAACGCAGTGCGCCGACCACCGTCGACGTCGGGTAGTACATGAGCGTGGAGACCGCCTCGATGGCCACGTCGATGTCGATGTCGCGAGTGGCCTCCACGAGCCTGTCGTGGGCTGCCAGGGGTTCATCCCACAGCAGCGCCGTTGCTGCCGCACTGCGAACGAAGGGGTCGGAATGCGACAACGACCGAATCTTCAGGTCCTGCCAGTCGCCCTCTTCGAATCCGATGTCCATCGAACCCAGCACGCGGGCCAGCATTGGATGGCCCGGGTCGGCGAGCACCGGACGGACGAGGTCGGCGAACTCACGATGCGGGAGCACGCTGGCGGCGGCGAACCGCAGCGCCGGATCGCCGCTCGACCACCATTCCCGGATCGGCAACACCGTGGCGCCGAGCATCGAGGTGATCACGTTCAGTGCACTGACGCGCAGGATCGGAGACAGAGACGTGTTCTCGCCGGCTCCCTGCAGCGGGAGAACAGCCCGGACGTCATCAAGAGCGATCAGGGTGCGCTCAATATCCTCACGCTCGTCGGCGTCGGGCTCCTCAGACAGCAATCGCTGCACGAGCGGACGCGTCGCTGTCCGGTCGAGCACGTCGCGGACGTGTTCGTGATTCATCGAGTCCCCCCTCCCCTCCACTATGTTTGCGCTGTTTGCAGCCCTAGTCGCAAACGGCCGTCAGAGGCCCAGCTGCTTCCCCGCCAGGTCCTTGAGGATCTCCTCGCTTCCGCCGCCGATTGCCTGCACCCGGACCTCCCGGTACAGCCGTTCGACAACAGCACCGCGGAGATACCCGGCGCCGCCGAAGATCTGCACGGCCTCGCGGGCGCAGTACTCGAACGTCGTGGTGGCCTCGACCTTGCACTGCGCAATCTCGCCGGCGGGGCTTGCTCCGTTGTTCAGCTGCCACGCGAGCGACTCCATCCACGCCTGGCACGAATTCACCTTGCGGCTCATATCGACGATTTTGTGACGGATCACCTGGTTGGCGATGAGCGGCTTGCCGAACGTTTCCCGAACACGGGCGTAGCCGATCGACTCGTTGATGCACAGCTGGGCGAAGGCGAGCGACTGGGCGATCAGATCGAGCCGCTCGTAGTTGAAGTTACCCATGATGGCAGCCCAACCGTCGTTCTCCGCCCCGATCAGGTTGGCCACGGGGACGAGACAGTCGTCGAAGTACAGCGTCGCGGTGTCGATCGACCACCAGCCCATCTTCTTGAGCGTGTTGCGGGTCATGCCGGGCGGGTCGCCCGGGAGGAGGAGCACCGTGTTACCCCCGCGGCCGGGGC
>JANOHI010000257.1:0-11042 GCA_031406385.1 Acidimicrobiia bacterium | reverse complement strand
TGAACCTGAGCCTCGCGCCCTTGGGTGAAGGTCCAAGCCTTGAAGCAACGCTGCGCGGCTTCTACGGGATGACCGAGAATAGCGTGTACCTCTCCCCCGCACCGCTCTACCACGCGGCTCCCCTGCGTCACTGCATGGACTGCTTCCGGGTCGGCGTCACGGTGGTCGTGATGGAGCACTTCGATGCGGAACAGGCGCTCGCGCTGATCGACCGCTACAAGGTGACGCACAGCCAGTGGGTTCCCACGATGTTCGTCCGCATGCTCAAGCTCGATCCGGCGATCCGCGCCAAGTATGACGTGTCGAGCATGGAGGTGGCGATCCACGCTGCTGCTCCATGCCCGATTCCGGTGAAGCAGCAGATGATCGAATGGTGGGGCCCGGTGCTGTTCGAGTACTACGCCGGCACCGAGGGCAACGGCTCCACGATGATCAAGAGCGACGAGTGGCTGAAGAAGCCCGGCAGCGTCGGCCGCTCGCTGGCCAATGAACTGCACATCTGCGACGAGAACGGCGACGAGCTCCCCGCCGGCGAAGCAGGCACGATCTACTTCGGTGGTGGCGGCACGTTCGAATACCACAACGATCCGGACAAGACGGCGTCGAGCCGTCATCCGAAGGGGTGGTCCACGCTCGGCGACATCGGCTACGTCGACGCCGACGGCTACCTGTTCCTCACCGACCGCAAGGCGAACTTGATCATCTCGGGCGGAGTGAACATCTATCCCCAAGAGGCCGAGAACGTGTTGACGATGCACCCGAAGGTGGCCGACGTTGCGGTGTTCGGCGTCCCCAACGAAGACTTCGGTGAGGAGGTCAAGGCCGTCGTGCAACCGATCGACATGGCCGACGCCGGACCGGAACTTGCTCGGGAACTCATGGCGTTCTGCCGATCACAACTGTCGGACATCAAGTGCCCGCGTTCGGTCGACTTCCAGGCCGAGCTCCCACGACACCCCACCGGCAAGCTCTACAAGCGCCTGCTACGCGACAAATACTGGGAAGGCCACCAGTCCAAGCTCGTCTAGTAACTACCAAGCTTCTTGTGCGACGCGCCGTCGCCTCGTCGAAAGGAATCGCAACACGGGTCGTTCCGCAGAGCGCGACGCACGAACGAGACCTTTGCGATGCTGCGTCGTCGAGGCCCCCGAAGAACGGATGAACGTAACCCGCCGACCACCAACTGGTTCAGGCGGTCGTGGTGGTGGGCGCCCGAGTCGTGGGCGCAACCGTCGTGGGCGCCCGGGTCGTAGGGGCGACGGTCGTGAGAGCCACAGTGGGCGTCGGCGCTGCAGTGGTGGCCGGCGACGTCACCGGGACGGTGTTCGGCGTCACTGCAGGCGCACTAGTCGTGACCGGCGCGGCGGTCGGTGCCGCGGTCGGCGGGCTCGTGGGCGCGACGGTCGTTACGCGGGCCGGCGCAGCAGTGGGAAGGGCGGACCTCGGGACGAGCGAGTTGAGGTCGAACGTCGCCGGAACGAGCAGCCGGTCAACTGCGTGCAGAACACCGTTGACCACCTTCACGTCGGGGCCGGTGATGGTGGCATCGTTGATTCTGATGGTGCCGTTCAGAAGCTGGACGTTCGCCGACGAGCCCTCGAGCGTTGTGTAGTTACCCGGTCTCAACTGCGCCGCAGAGCGGCTTTGGGCCACCACGCCATATCGAACAATCCGGGCCAAGACGTCACGGTTCGACGGGGAGCGGAGGGCGACCTGCACCTCTGTCGGCAACGCGGCGAACGCGCTCTCGGTCGGGGCAAAGATCGTCACGTTCTTCATCGTCCGCAGTTCGTTCGTGAGCCCGGCGGCGTCGACCATGGCAAGGTACGGGCCGAAGGTCGCTGATCGTGACGCCGTGGCGACTGCGTCGACCAACGGCACCGTGACGACCGGCGCCGGAGCGACAACCTTCGGCGGAGCAACGGTTGCGATGACCGTGGCGGCGGCGCTCGGCGGAACCGTCGCGGGGACGGTAGGCGTGGTGATCGCGCCAGTGGTCAGCGGCGCCTCCGACACGATCGGCGCCGGCGTTTCAGCAGGGATCGCCTCCGTTGCGATGGATGTGTCCGCAGCCTTGTCGTCATTGTTGCGCAGCAAGAGGAATGCGACGACTCCGACAGCGAGCAATGTGAGGACGATGGCCGCGACGAAGAGCGTGTTCTGCTCACGTCGAACGGCAGCCGCCGGAAGGACAGCGCCGTGACGTGAAACGATGAGCGTCGGATCATCGAGGGCACTGCTCAGCGGATCACCGATGACGTTCGCGCGAACGGTCGCTGCGACGACCGGCTCGTCGAGCACGGTGGTGGCGTCGCCCAAGACAGCGAGGTGTCGGCCCACGAGATCAACGTCGCCGGCCCCGATCGCGGCACCAAGGGCGCTGTACTGCGTGGGGCCGAGGTGGGATTCAAGCCAGGCGAGCGAACCCGCCGCGTGTTGTTCGCGCAACCAGACGATGTCCCGCCCGCGGACGTGCCGGTCCAGCTCGGCGACGCGCATGGCCAGAGGGGGCGGGGGCGGGACCACCTCGGTGGTCATCGATCTGTCCTCGCCGTCGGGTCATCTTTCGCGCTGCCACTGGGGCGCTCGTCGTGGTGCGTGTCCAGGTTCGTTCGGGGTCCGCAAACCATTATCGTGTCCTTTGGTCATGAAACGATGTGTCTGTTTCATGACCAATACCCATCGGACCGGTCGTCAAACCACGGAATCGATGGAAGCGTCCGCGATGACGCCCGCTCGGACGTCTCCCCCGTCTCAGCCCTCACACTCCGGTCGCGACGCCGCTGACTCGGACGGCCACGAGGTCATTGGTGCGCTCGCGGATCGGTAGCACTTCCTCGATTCTCCCACCAGCGTTCGTTCCCCGGAGGTCACCCGTCCAAACTCGTGGAGTTCGCGTCATCCCTGTACCCATGGTCGAGGTGCTCGGCGAAGAACTGCAACGCAACGGGAAGTGGCCGACGTTGCGGTGTTCGGCGTCCCCACGAAGACTTCGGTGAAGAGGTCAACAAACGAATCAAACGTCACGTGTTTGGGCCGGCACTCTCCAAAAGGCGTGCCACTTCCGCCTGCCCCCTGGACCGCGCGTGCGCGAGCGCGGTGACGCCTTCGCGGTCGGCAAGATTCGCGTCAGCACCGGCATCGAGGAGGATCCGGACGATCTGCTGATATCGCGTGGATCCGTCGCCCAGGATGACTGTTTCGAGCAGGGCGGTCCAGCCCAAATCGTTGACGTGGTTCACGTCGATGTCGGTCGCCACGACACGCCGAATGTACGCAACATGTCCGCGTTCGCTCGCCGGGATGATGGATACACCACCGAAGCGATTGCGGATCGTCAGGTCCGGTTCCGCTTCGAGCAGGATCTCGGCCATCTCGACACTGCCGGTTTCCCCCGTGACGAGCCAGGGTGTGTCGTGCTGCTCATCGAGCGCGTCCGGATTCGCGCCGAGTTCGATGAGCACCCGAGCGACGTCGGCGCGATCGTTCTTCGCCGCGAGCAGCAGCGCCGTTTTTCCTTGCTCGTCGCGCGCTTCCAAGTTCGCGCCCTCTCGCACCGCGGCGCGAACGGCGTCGGCGTTGCCCGCTGTCGCGGCGTTGCGGAGTCTCTCATCCGCTTTGGCACCTGGGGCCCGAGCCGGCGTCACCATGGCGGCTGTCGGCGATGGGCGGGCGGCGGTCGTTGCGCTGGTGGCGCCGAGGTTGCCATCCGTCGTGGCGACGGAGCCACGCTCCTCGGTGCACGACGGTGCAAGCATCAATGCGGCGAGCGCCGCCAAGGACGAGCTCGTCTTCCCTCGAAGGCGCGGGCGCACGAACGAATCGTACCTTTCCCCCGAGGCCAGCCGGCCGATTCAGTCGACGCGCTCGCGGGCTGGATCCCCCGCCGGGAGGACCGCGTTCAGAATGGGGAGACGTTTCCAGTCGGGGATCGGCGTGACCTGTCCGGCCCGGGGGACGTAGGCGGAGATCTCGCCGTGCTGATGGATGTAGCGGCCGCAGTTCGGGAACACGCGGGCAACTCGGATGACGAGCACGGCTTCGGCTTCGGTGAACGCGGCGACGGAGTCGTGATCCGTGAGCACGGTCCCGGTGCCGTGCACGCGCATCCGCCATGGCCGTTGCTGGTCCACGAAGAGCAGAGCGACCCGCCCGTTGTCGCGGATGTTCCCCAACGTCCGCCACATGCCGTTGCCGTTGAAGATCGGAATGCGCAGTTCGCCCGGGCTCACCACCCGGACGAAGCCGGGCCCGCCGCCTTTGTAGGAGACGTCCGGCCAACCGTCGGCGTCGACGGTCGACACCCAGACCGCGGTCTGGTCCGCGACGAGGTCGATGTCGCCTGCGTCGAGTTCGCCGTGGAGTGTCACCTCCGCCAGCCGATCGGCCAGACGCCGGGAATCGAACTCGTCCTGCAGAGCCCGCGCGCCTGTGCCGTACAGCGTGCCGGGTCGGTCCTCATCGAGCGCCATCTGCGTACTGTACGGCGACCGCATCGATGGCGCGTGCCAATGCCGTTGACCACTCGGGCTCCCGCTGCACGCCTCGGCCTTGTCCTCGACCGAGGTGCGCCACGACGCTGAACGACCGAGGAGCTGGCCGGATTGCCACACGGCCGAGCGTGACAGGGCGTAGCGTCGCCGAAGTGAGCGCTCGCGTCTGGACCTACCGCGATGGCGTGCCCGGGGATGACACTCTTGGGACCGCGACGGCACTCGACGACGTCGGGGCGATCATCGCTTCGGGAATGGTCGTGTGGATCGACATCACCGACGCCGACGCCGCGCAACTCGAGGCGGTGTCGGCCTGCCTCGGGCTGCACGAGCTCGCCGTCGAAGACGTCCTCGGGGAGCATCAGCGGCCCAAGCTCGACCACTACGGCACCCACCTGTTCCTCGTCACCCATGCCGTCCACGTCGACCGTCAGCGAAACCAACTCGTCCGCTCCGAGATCGACGCCTTCGTCGGCGACCGCTGGCTCGTCACGGTCCGCAAGGCGTCTGACGACGGTGAGCACCCTGCGCCCCCGTTCGACATGGAGGCGGCCCGCCAGCGTGCCGCCCGATCCGCAGACCTCGCCAGGCATGGCGTCAGCTTCCTGCTCTATGGGATCCTCGATCTCGTCGTCGACGGATACTTCAACGCGATCGAGGCCTTCGACGAGTTCTTCGAGGAACTAAGCGAGCAGATCTTTTCCGGCAAGCCGCTCAACGCGACCGAGCAGCGCGCATGGTTCATGATGCGCCAAGCGCTCGTTCGGTTCCATCGCCTGGCCGTTCCCATGCGTGAGGCGGTGAGTGCGCTGATGCGACACGAGAACAGCACCGTGCCCGAAGAGCTCTACCCCTACTTCCAGGACGTGTACGACCACATCCTCCGGGTCAGCGAGTCGACCGAAGCCCTGCGTGACCTGGTCAGCACGATCGTCGAGACCAACCTCAGCCTGCGTGACTACCGTCAGAACCAGTCCATGAAGATGGTGACGAGCTGGGCGGCGATCATCGCCGTGCCGACACTCGTCACCGGCTTCTACGGCATGAACGTTCCGTATCCGGGCGCCGGTCGCACCAGCGGTGTCATCGCGGCGATCGTGCTGATCGTCGCGCTGTCCGGCTCGCTGTACGTCGCCTTCCGCAAGCGCGACTGGCTCTGAGGCACCGACCGAGCACGGCCGTCCGCAAAGCGAACGGCCGGCTCGAAAACACCGGGCGAGATTGCCCAGAGCGCAGTCGCTATCCCGCCAAGGGGTTTCCCGTGCGGACCGACGTCACGACGTTGCGGATTGCCCGGCCGGACCTACCGGCCATCGCCTTGTTCTCCGTCAGCATGGCGTGCGTGGCGTCGGAGGCGATGCGGTGGGCGACGTTCGTGGAGAGGGCAGCGAGTTCGTCCTGCGCTGCCATCCACCCACCTTCGGCTTCCTTCTCCGCCGTCAGGACAACGAGCGGCCGATCACCGAGACTGGTCAGTGCACGGGCCTGAGCCATGGCGGTGCGCAACCGGGAGAACTCGTCACGAACGCTGCGGCTGTCACGAGGGGTCGCCATGAACGCCCGCTCCTGACTGCGCACCGACTCCGGCAGATCGCTGTACGCGCCTTGGTAGAGCAGGCGGCCGAGGCCCAGGCGAGACAGCGACGGGAGCACCGCTGAGGCCCGACGGAACATCTCGTAGAAGCCGGGCCACGAGGGGATCTTCGTGTACTGCTCCGGGTGCATCGAGTCGAGCAGGACAACCCCGGCGACCTCTTGGGGGAAGAGGTTGGCGAAGTTGAGCGTGTAGATGCCGCCGGCTGAATGTCCGGCGAGCACGTAGGGTCCAGGCTCGCCGGCCCGGTCCAGCAGCGTGTGAAGATCGGTTGCGGTCTGAACGCCGTCCTGGGGAGCCGAGGCGGATTCGCTCCAGCCACGACCGGCCCGGTCGTAGACACAAACCCTGGTGGTGGTCCCGACGTCGGAAGCGATCCAAGCCATTGCTGTTGACGGCTCGCCCAGCCCGGGCTCGAGCACGACGGTCGGACTGCCCGTACCCGTGCAGTTGATGTGGAGACGGTGTCCACCGACCTCGATCAGCCTGCCCGGCATCGGGTAATCGGTCCGGTCCGCGGTTTCACGGTAGGTCTCGTACGCACCGCCCACTGCCGACAGCATCAATGCCGCGAACACGGGATACACGAGCCACACCCGCGTCCGACTCCGCAGTTCCCGCCGGGCGCGAACGACCATCCAGATCGTGAGAGCGGCGATGGCCGGCGGCCAGATCCATCCGAGCTGGTTCCCTGTCGGGGCGAAGACCAAGATGCCCGCACCGGCACTACCCATGACAACGGCTGGAGCGATCGCCCAACGTTGCGGCTGATCCGTCCGATGGGTGGACAGCAACGCGAGCATCGCCCACGAGAGCGAGAACGCAGCGAGCACCGACCCGGTGATGATGTGCTCCTCGCGGCCGGCAAGCGGCCCGGCGACGAGAGCGACCGCGGCCACGATCCCGAAGATCAACGACCCGGCAACGACCCGACCGATCCGGCTCTTCTTCGGCAACGCCGTGTCTCCCCCGAACGGCGCTGTGGCGACGTCGGCTGCCTGGGACCTCACGAGTCCTCGTCGATGCGCGCGGGCCGTGCCGTGACGAGTGCGTGCTGGGGCGGTGATCTTCATGGCGCTGTCAACTTTCGTGATGTCGGAGTGGGAGTTCATGAGCGGGTGCCGTGCAGTGAGCCATGGGAAGACCCGTGCGATGACCCATGCGATGAGCCGTGCGATGAGCCGCTTGTCTCCGCAGTCGGTGCGGTCGGGCGCGGAAGTTGCGTGAGGGCGACGATCGCGGCGCAGAACGCGAGACCGGCGGCGATCCACAGCGAGCTGTGCATGGAGTCCACGAACGCCCGCCGAGCGACGGATGCGATCTGGTCTCCCTCGGCTCCGAGCCGGCGACTCGCCTGGAGGGCGGCACCGAGGTTGTTGGCGAACATGGTGCGGTCCGTGGCGGTGAGACCGGGGAAGCTCCCGAGTTCGCGGTGCATCGACGAGGCGTAGCTGGTGGCGGCCACGCTGCCGATGACGGCGACGCCGAGGGCTCCTCCGAACTCTCGGACGGTGTCGTTGACGGCTGAGCCGACTCCGGCGCGGGCCGGAGGGAGCGTTGCCATGATCATCTCGGTTGCGGCAGGCATGGCAATGCCCGCACCGAGACCGAACAACAGAAGACCGACGCCTGTCGGGACGTACGAACCGCCGTCGACCAGCGCGGCCTGTACCGCGACGCCGGCGGCGGCGGCCATGGTGCCGACGGTGACGGTGATCCGTCCCCCGTGCATGGCTGCGAGGTGCGCCCCGGCTCCGGTGCCGAGAAGCATGCCGATCGCCGCCGGAACCAGTGCGAATCCGGCAGCGAGTGGGGTGTAGTCGAGGACGAACTGGAGATACTGCGCCTGCAGGAACACCGTGCCGGCCATGGCGAAGAAGAGCAGGGTGAGGGCGATGCTGCCGGCCGAGAAGCCCCGGCTGCGGAACAGGCGGATGTCGAGCATGGGATCGTCGCGGCGCATCTCCCATGCGACGAAGACGATCCCGATGACGGTCCCGACAGCGAAATTGATGAGCGAGGCCGTCGAAGTCCACCCGCGCTCGGGAGCCTGGATGATGGCGTACACGAGCGAGCCGATGCCGGCGATCGACAGGACTGCGCCGGCCGGGTCGAGCTTCGTGGCGTGCGGGTCACGGGAGTCCGGCACGACGTGGAGAGCTCCGACGAACGCCGCCACGAGCAGCGGCACATTGATCCAGAACACCGACGACCACGAGAAGCTCCGCATCAGGGCGCCGCCAACGATGGGCCCGATGGCGATCCCAACGCCGCTGGCCGCGGTCCAGGCGGCGATGGCCTTGGCGCGCTCGCGCGGATCGCCGAAGACGTTGACGAGGATCGACAGCGTCGTCGGCATGATCAGCGCACCGCCGACGCCCATGACGCAGCGGCCGGTGATGAGCGCGCTCGTCGAGCCCGCCGTGGCCGCCACCACGGATCCGGAGAGGAAGGTGACCAAGCCCGCCAGCAGCGCATGTCGGCGCCCGAACCGGTCGCCGAGGCTTCCGGCGGTGAGCAGCAGACCGGCGAAGACAATCGTGTACGACGCAACGATCCACTGCAGCTGGGCCGAGTTGGCTCCGAGATCGCTGACGAGCCGGGGCATCGCGACGTTGATGATGGTGTGGTCGATCGACGTGACGAGAAGCGCGAGTACGAGCACGCCAAGGACGCGCCAGCGATTGGGATCGCTCTCGTGGGTTTGGCTGAGGGACTGGGGCAGAGGACGGCCGTGCATGGTGACTCCTTGGGTTCGGTAACGGAGATGTAGGCAGTTGTTGCGTGGCTGATGCAGGAATCGACGGGTGATCTCTCGTCGAGGACATCGATCACGCTCGTCCTAAGGGGTGGCCGTCCGCATCGGCCGCGGACCCTCAGATTGCGCCGGTCACGCTCCCCTGGAACGGACGGCTGAGTACCGCACGAGCAATACTGAAAGGCATCGTGTCTGACCATCTGTCTCCGGATGACTTCGTGGGGCGGCGGGCGGAATTGGCCGCGTTCCAACGAGCGGTCGCCGACGCTCGCGACGGACTGCCCTCGGTCGTGCTGGTCGGCGGAGATGCGGGCATCGGAAAGACGACGATCGTGAGTGAGGGGGCCACGCGTGCTGGCGTCGCCGTGTTCCTCGGAAGGTCGACACACATCGGCGGCGACACCATTCCGCTGGCACCACTCGCCGATCTGCTCCGCCGTGTCCGCCGATCGTCGCCGGACCTGTTGGCGGACACGCCGGATCTCGCGCCGTTGCAGCAGTGGTACGCCCCCGGTTTGGTGGCGCCCGAACCGTCCGACTCTCCGCAGGGAAGTTTGTTCGTCGCCGTGCTCGAGCTGATCACGCACCTCGCCGGAGGCGACGCTGTGGTGGTCGGGTTCGAAGACCTTCACTGGGCAGACGCGGTGACCTGGGATCTCTTCGAGTACCTAGCCCGCAACCTCATCGACGAGCGGGTCGTGCTCGTGGGTACCTACCGTGCCAACGAAGTCGCCGTTCACCCGACACAGCGACGCCGGTTGGCCGAGCTGACGCGGCTTGCGTCAGTTCATCGGCTCCACCTGAACGGGCTCGAACGCGAAGAGGTCGCGGCGCGCATTTCTACGCTCATCGGTGGGCCGGCGCCGATTGCGCTCATCGACCAAGTCGTAGCGCGCGGCGGAGGAAACCCGTTCTTCACCAGAGAACTTGTCGCCGCGCATTTGGCCGGCGAGACCATCCCGATCGTCTTGTCCGACTTGATCTCCTCGGAGATCGCCGGCCTTGACGAAGCAGCGCGCCAGGTGTTGGCCGCAGTCGCGACGATCAGTCGCGAAACTGATCACGAGCTCCTTTCAACCATCGTTGCTCTGGCGGACAGTGAGATCGAAGCCGCCTTGAGGACGGTGATCGACGCACAACTGCTCGTCGTCGAGGGCGAGACGTACCGCTTCCGCCACCCGCTCCTGAGTGAAGTCGTCTACGCCGACCTGCTGCCGCCGCAGCGACTCCGCCTCCACCGCAGAATCGCCGAAGCACTGCAGGAGCAGCCCGCCGAAGTGTTGCGGCGCGCCGATCGAGCGGGCGAACTCGCCTTTCACCTCGACCGTTCGGGAGACGTCGAGGGAGCCTTCCTGGCTCTGCTTTCAGCCGCTGATGCGGCGGAAAGATTCGCTCCGGGTGCCGCTTTCGGTCACCTCGAGCGCGCGTTCGAGCTCTGGGACAGGGTCGGCGAGCGTGCCGCGTCGACGAGCCGGGCGGATCGCCTGTGGCAGGCCGCTGACATCGCGACGTCCACCGTCGGCAACAAGCGCGCAGTGGAGCTGGCGCGCGCCGCGTTCGCTGTCGGGCCGCCTCCGCTCGGCGCATCGTGGGGCCACGAGCGGCTCGGCCGTTACCTGTGGTCCAGCGGGCAACTCGACGAAAGCCGGGTCGAGTTCCGACAGGCAGCGGCGTTGCTGTCCGGTGACGAGGGGGCTGAGGTCGCCCGGGTGTTTTCCGGTCTGGGCCAGGCGGAGCTGATGTCCGGCCATTACGAAGAGGCGCAACGTTGGTGTGCGAAGGTCTTCGACCTCGTCCCAACCCCCGATGAGGAACCCGTGGCGTGGGCCATGGCCCGCCGCGTCCTCGGAGTCGTCAGGAGCAACCAGGGTGACCCCGACGAAGCGGTCGATCTCTGTCGGCAGGCCGTTGCCGCCGCGACCGGCGCCCAGGATCGCGCCTTGGCAACGGTCTACCTCACCGTTGCCCTCCTCGACGCCGGCGACAGCCAAGCCGCCCTCAACACCTGCCTCGACGCAGTGGCCGAGGGACAACTCACCGGTCTCGATCAGGGCTTCGGCGGCTACTTCGACTCGCTCGCTGCCGAATCGCTCACCCGCCTCGGCCGTTGGACAGAAGCGGCCTCGGTTCTCGCCCGCCACCCCATTCCCAATACGCTGCCCGTTGGTCACCTCCGGGTGGCTCGGGCGAAGGCGAT
>JANOHI010000246.1:0-8521 GCA_031406385.1 Acidimicrobiia bacterium | reverse complement strand
GTCGCACGACACCGCGCAGATAGCCCGCGAGGTCGTACCACCCGTCATCGTCGATATCGTTCTTCGTTTGATGATGGGCGCCAATCGCCAACACCGGCCGCACGATCCGTCTCCCCGTCCACGCCGGCGACACCCTCGCCCGTCTGCAAAAGGCCCGTTCGCGCCTCGAGCTGAAGCTCGGTCGCCAGGCCACGCTGTCCGAGCTCGCCGCGGAAGACGAGATGCCCGAGGACAAGGTCACGGAGGCGTTGCGTTTCGCCGCTGAGCCGCTGTCGCTCTCCGAGCCTCTTCGCGAAGATGGCGATGCCGAGCTCGGCGACGTCGTCGAGGACCGTGGTGCCGAGTCACCACTGGAGATGGCTGCCACGGCGCTGCTGCCGCAGGAGATCATCAAGCTGCTCGGTCCGCTCGATGAGCGCGAGCGCGAGATCCTGCGTCTTCGCTTCGGTCTTGACCGCGGCGAGCCCCGCACTCTCGAAGAGGTCGGCGAGCACTTCAACCTCACCCGTGAGCGGATCCGTCAGATCGAAGCTCGAGCCATGTCGAAACTGCGCCACCCATCGTCGGATACCGGCGCTCGCGACCTGCTGGCCGTCTAAAGAGAGCCCGGTCCGCCGGGAAGGTCGTCACGCCGATCGGGGCGCCTGCTCTCGCAGGTGCCCCGATTGCGTTTCGGCAACACGTCGTGAGGGCCGACAGACTGGTTGAACGAATCAGCCAGGCATCCGAAGCCCGGCGCCGCCAGTTCCGGGACAGGACTGGTGTGAGGACCTACACGCTGGTGGAACGAATCAGCCGCCGACACAGGGCCGGTACGTCGGGCGGCTGCACCGTGGCGGTGCGCAACAGGGCATCGAAATGCTGCGCCATGGCGAGGACATGCTCATCGGAGGTGAACACGAGGTAGGTCTCTCCCACGTAGAGTGCGGCACGACGCATGCCGAACACGGTGACCGGTGCGGCGTAGCGCGACCGGCCGTCGTAGAGGAACCACCGGAACGTGGGGTAGAGCTCGTCGGCCAACTCGGCGATACGTTCGAGTTGGTTGCGCCTGGCCGAGGACGGAAGACGATTCCAGATGCCCTCGCCCCGGGCGAAGCCCTCGAGCGCCTGGATCGAGCTGCAGCACTCCATGTCGGCCTCGGGTCTGCGCTGCCAGGTGAGCCTGGTCGTCGCCGTGCCGATGTCGCGCTGCAGGGTTCCGGCCGGTGTGCCGGCGGCTTCGTAGCCGATGACATCCTCGGTCTTGAGGAGATCGGGAAGCGTCGAGGGGATGTAGCGGATCTTCGATCCGCGGGCGTCGGCGAGCCAGTCGACGAGTCGGGCGTCGTCGGGGGCGCCGGCGTCTCGCTCGATCATGGGCTGGAGGTCGAGGACGCTCGTCTGGCCGGGGTTGTCCGACCGCAGTCCCAAGAGCCAGTCGACCGACACATGGGCGTGGCGGGCGATGGCCACCAGGGTCTCGACCCGGGGCAGGCGTCGGTTGGTCGGGGAGAGCAGCTGGGTCAGGGTGGTGCGGTCGATCTCGAGCTGGCGGGCCAATGCCACTCGTGAGCCGTGGACGTCGGAGACGAGGTGGCCGAGGCGTTCTCGGAATACTTCGAGGGTCGATTGCCGTTCCTGCATGCGTCGTGTCTACCGCAAACGATGTGGATTCGCCACGTATGCCGTGTTTTGTGCGCTTCTGATGCGGAATGTGCGCAAGTGCCTCTGGACGCGCGCTGCGTGATGACCGAACGTAGTGAGTAAGAAAACGTCCATCTCCCGTTCAGCCAGGCAGCATGTCGACCACCAGCACAGCACTTCCCCTCCGCGACACCACGTTCTCGGGTCGCGCCACCAGGGTGGAGTGGCCCACGGTCGCCATCGGGGGGCTCATCATCGGGCTCTACCTCGGGGTCACGCTGGCCCATCGCCATCTTCCGGCGGTCATCGTGATCGTGGCTCTCGGCGTGATCTCCGGATGGTGGTCGTCGTTCCAGCACGAGGTCATCCACGGGCACCCGTTCCCGTCGGAACGCGTCAACGAGCTCGTCGGCGGGTTTGCTATGAGCCTGTGGATCCCGTTCCGGGTCTACAAGTCCAAGCACCTCCGCCACCATCGCGATGCGCTGCTCACCGACCCGTTCGAAGATCCTGAGAGTTTCTATTGCGACGCTGACCGATGGGCGCGGGCCAACGTGGCCGTGCGCTGCGTCATGTGGTGCAACCGGACGTTCGTCGGGCGGATGATCATCGGCCCGCCGATTTCTCTTGTCCGCTTCCTCGGAAGCGAACTCGGCCGGCTGCGTCGTCGTGAGAGCACGGCGTTGACGGACTGGTCCTTCCACGCGGTGTGGGTGGTGATAACGCTCGTCTGGGCGTTCGGGATCGCCGGGGTCCCGGTGTGGGAATACGTCCTCGGCACCGTGTGGCTGGGTACTTCCGTGATCCAGATGAGGTCGTTCGCCGAGCACCTCTGGCAACCGGAGAGTTCGTCACGGACGGCGTTCGTCGAAGGATTCTTCCCCTTCGGCGTGTTGTTCCTGTTCAACAACATGCACAACACCCACCACGCCCGTCCGACGGTGCCCTGGTATCAACTCCCCCGATTGGCCGACCACCTCGGCTCGCGAGCAGCAGCGGATGGCGGCGCGGGCTACTACAAGGGCTACCGCGAGGTGATCAAGCTGTACGGCGTCAAACCGTTCTGCGTTCCCGTGCATCCCTCGACACCCGAGGGGTCCGCGCTGCTGGCCGCCCGGTACGGCACAGCTCCTGGCTCGGTCAGCACCGGTTGAGCGGCGTGGTTGCGAATCCGGGGTCGGCGGTGATTGCGTCGCTGCCGATGTACGACCTCCCAGAGATTGCCGACCATACCGACGCGCTCTGGGCGGAGATCGCCCGCCAACTGAGGCGTCGGGGCGTGGTCGACGTTCCGTCGAAACTGGCCCGGCCAACGGTCCCCCTCCGCGACCACTGGGTGGATCCCGGGCTGCTGCTCTCGCACACCTGCGGTTATCCGCTGGTTCGTGAACTCACCGACGCGCAGCACGTGCTCGGATCGTTCGCCGTCACCAGCGGGAGCCCGCACCGGCCGGGCTGGTACCGGTCGGTGGTCATCTGTCGCGCCGACGACGCCCGCGCGGTGGACGGTGTCGCGGCGTTCAACGGTGCGCCGATGGCGGCGAACGACATCGGATCGCTGTCGGGGTGGGTGAGTCTCGGTGCGGCCCTCGCCGATGCCGGGATCCGGCCCAGCCACATCACCTTCACCGGGGGCCACGCCGCCAGCGTGGAGGCGGTTCGCGGTGGGGCCGCCGATCTTGCTTCGATCGATGCTCACTCGTTCTCGCTGTTCTCGGCCCATCGGCCGGCCGCGGTCGAGGGGCTGCAGGTGATCGGTCACGGTCCGGAGGTGGCAATAACGCCATTGTTCACGGCCTACGCCGATCTTGTGCCGATGCTGCGCAAGGCGGTTGTTGCCGCCGTGAACGAGCTCACACCGGCGACTCGTGCGGCCCTACAGATCGACGGGTTCGTCGTCGGTGGTCGCGAGATGCATGGTCGGGTCATGGAGCTTGCGGCGAAGGCGATGGCGGTGATGTCGAGCTCGGGCGACGATCTTGACCCGGCTGCGTCGTGACCGACGGTCTCGTCATCGGTGGGGAACCGCTGACCATCGCCCAGGTCGTCGCCGCCGCTCGTGACCCGAGGGTCGGTGTGTCGTTCGCTGAGGGCGTCTCGGATCGCCTTCGTGGGACCAGCGCGCTGGCGACGAGGATCGCAACGCAGCATTCGTTGTACGGCCGGACCACCGGCGTCGGGGCGAATCGCGACGTGGTCGCCGATGACCGGGACGGTCAGCACGGCCGTCGACTCCTTCGCAGCCACACTGCGGGATATGGCCCCGTCCTGCCCGACGAGGTCGGCCGAGCGCTCGTGATCGTTCGTGCCCATCAGCTCGCAGCCGGCCGATCGGGCGTCGCCCCGACCGTGGCCGAGGCGCTGATCGACGCACGCCGTCTCGGACTGGTGCCAGTGGTGCGCCGCCACGGAGGCGTCGGCACCGGCGACATCACGGTGCTGGCTGAACTGGGCCTCGCCCTGCTCGGCGAACGGCCCTGGGCCGATGGCACGCTCCGTCGCGTCCTTGACGACATCGACGCCTCTGGCGCTCTGCCGCTGATGAGCTCGAGCGCGCCGACGCTGGCGTTGGCCGCGCTCGCCGTGCAGGATGTGCAAGCGCTCAGCACGGCAATGCTCGTCGTGGCCGCGCTGTCCGCTCATGCCGTGCGTGCCAACCCCGAGGCGTGGTCCGTCGTCGGCGCGTCGTCGCGCCCGCACCGCGGCATGGTGTCGGCCGGGGCAACTATGCGGGCGCTGCTCGGTGGCGCAGGCTACCGTCCCGGCCGGTTGCAGGATCCGTTTGCCTGGCGCTGCCTGATTGCGGTGCAGGGCGCTCTTTCCGACGTTCTCGATCAGGTGCGTGCCACGCTGGAGGTCGACATCAATGCGTCGTGCGAGAACCCGCTCTATACCGACTCGGGCAGTTGGCACCACGGAGGGTTCAACCACACCGGGTTGGCGCTGGGTCTCGATCAGCTTCGGCTTGCGTTGGTGCAGGCTGCTGGTCTCTGCCTGTCGCGTCTGACGCACGTGAACGATCCGGTGATGTCGGGCCTTCGGCCGTTCCTGTCCGAAGGTCCCAACGGCAGTTCGGGGACCATGGTGCTGGAGTACACCGCGGCCTCGTCCTTGGCCGATCTGCGACAGTGGGCCGCTCCCGCCACGCTCGGCCACGTGGTGATCTCGCTCGGCATCGAAGATCACGCGTCGTTCGCGTGGCAGGCGGCGTTCGCGACCCGGTCAAGCCTGGTCCCACTACGGACGGTCATCGCGTGTGAGCTGGTCGCTGCGCTCCGCGCGGTCCGCCGTCACGGAGACGTTCGGTCCGGGACAGGTCTCGCGGCGCTCCTGGACCGGTGTGCGTCGATTCCCGACGAGGCGCTCGATCACGCGCTCGTCGATGATCTGGGTGCCGCGGATGCCCTTCTGGATCAGCTCGGCGACGTCGTGACGATGCCTTCAGCTGCAGATGCCCCTTGAGCCGAGGTCGGCCGACGGGCCGCCGACCGGTCCTGCCGCCTTGGTGAGGAGCTGGGCAAGGTGAGAGCGTTCTTCGCTGCTCAGCGTGTCGATGCACCCTCAGCCGCAGATGCCCGTTGAGCCGAGGACGGCCGCTGCGCCGCCGACCGGCCCTGCGGCCTTGGTGAGGAGTTGCGCGAGGAAAGAGCGTTCTTCGCTGCTCAGCGTGTCGATGCCGGGAAGCGACTGGGAGATGGCCTGCTGGAGCGATTTCAGCGCGATCGAACCTTCTGAGGTGGTGGCGATCAGCTTGATCCGCCGGTCCGCCGGGTCGGGGCGCCGTTCGGCCAGGCCGCGCTCTTCGAGCCCGTCGACCAGCGCGGTGACGTAGCTCGGGTCGAACAGCATCGTCGCTGCCAGTTCCTTCATCGGTCTCGGGCGGACGAGTAGCCGAAGGATCAGCGCCTGTGGCGGGGTCAGCCCCAGGTCGGCGACGCGGCGCGCGAACACGCCGCGCAGGACGTCGCTCACCGCCCAGAGGGCGGTGTCGAGAGGGTCGTGGGGATCCATGGCGAAAAAGGTTTGCTAATGTCCAGCTTCGGCAATGTCCAACTGTTGGACAACTACAAGGAGCATACGTTGGCCACCAGTCCCACCGCCACTGCCATGGTCGAGGTCACCGGAATCGCCAAGTCGTTCGGTTCGACCAAAGCGCTCGACGGGGTCGACCTGACCGTCCCGGCGGGCACCGTCCTCGGGCTGCTCGGGCCCAATGGCGCCGGCAAGACCACGCTCGTCCGCATTCTGGCCACGCTGCTCATTCCCGATGCCGGGACGGCGCGCATCGATGGGATCGACGTCGTCGCCGACCCGCAATCCGTACGTACCCGCATCGGCCTGGCCGGCCAGTTCGCCGCCGTCGACGAGGTGCTCACCGGACGCGAGAACCTTGAGATGGTCGGCCGCCTCTACGGGCTCTCGAAGTCCGAGGCCCGCTCGGGCTCGACCGAGGCACTGGAGCGACTCTCACTCACCGACGCCGCCAACCGTCAGGTCAAGACCTATTCCGGCGGCATGCGCCGCCGCCTCGACCTCGGTGCGTCGCTGCTCGGCCGCCCCCGCCTCCTGCTCCTCGACGAGCCGACGACCGGCCTCGACCCGCGCACCCGCATCGAACTGTGGGAGTTCATCCGCGAACTCGTCCATGGTGGGACAACCGTGCTCCTCACCACCCAGTACCTCGAAGAGGCCGACGAGCTGGCCGATCGGATCGTCGTCATTGACCACGGCAAGGTGATCGCCGAGGGCACGTCCGATCAGCTGAAGCGCAAGCTCGGCGGCGACGTGATCGATCTCAAAGTGCACCACGCCGCCGATCTCACGCGTGCCGCCGAGGCCGTCCACGGTCTCGGCTCCGACACGGCCAAGCTCGACGTCCGCAATGGCCGTCTGACGATTCCGGTGGGGGAGCAGCGCGGGGTCGACGTGCTCCTTGCCGCGGCGAAGCGTGTCGACGAGGCGAACATCCGCCTCGACGACCTCGGGGTGCGCCGTCCGTCGCTCGACGACGTGTTCCTCGCACTCACCGGGCGGATGGCCGAAGAGACGGCCGACGACGAAGAGCCTGCGGCGCCCGGCCGTCGCTCGCGCAAAGCCCGATCACGTACCAAGGGATGACGCACATGACAGCACTCACCACAACCGCCACCACAACCGAGCCGAGTGCCGCAGGCGCGACCCGCGCCCACGGCAACATGGTCACCGACACGCTGATCATCGCCAAGCGGAACCTGCTGCGGATCCTGCGGACCCCGCAGTACCTGGTCTTTTCCTCCGTGCAGCCGGTGATGTTCGTGCTGCTGTTCCGCTACGTGTTCGGCGGCGCCATTCAGCCCCCCGGGTTTCAGGGACGCTACGCCGACTACCTCCTTCCTGGTCTGCTCGTGCAGCTCACGCTCTTCGGCGGGGCGGCCACGGCGGTCGGTCTGAGTGAGGACATGCAAAAGGGCATGGTCGATCGGTTCCGCGCCCTGCCGATGAGCCGGGGAGCGGTGCTCGCCGGGCGCACGTTCGCCGACGTTGCCCGAGGCCTGTTCGTGGTGCTTCTTCTGCTCGTGGTCGGCACCGCCGTGGGCTTTCGATTTCACAACGGGTTCCTCGGCGCGATCGGCGCGATCGGCCTCACGCTCGTGTTCGGCTTCGCGTTCTCATGGTTCTTCGCGTTCATGGGCATGAAGGTGAAGGACCCGGAATCGGCCCAGGTCGCCGGGTTCCTCCCGATCTTCCCGCTGGTGTTCGCGGCGTCGACCTTCACGCCGATCGAGAGCTTCCCCGGTTGGCTCCAGGCCTTCGCGCGCGCCAACCCGGTGACCAACGCGGTGAACGCCATTCGTGGTCTCACCCAAGGTGACGCGCCCCTTCGCCGGTTCGTCGCCAGCGGGCAGCAGGTCATGCCGGGAACCGACGCGAAGAAGGTGCTCGCCACGTTGGAGAACCAGGCCGACTACGGCCGTTATGTGCTCTTCACCCTGGCCTGGTCACTCGCGCTCATCGCCTTTTTCGCCACTATGGCGATCCGGGCCTACCGAAACTCCAGCCGGTAGTCCGGTCGGACTCGGCGAGGTCCACGGAATATTCGGGGTACCACGTCCACGGACAGGCGGGTTCTGTCGTCGCGCCGCGTCGATTCAGATCGAGCGACCGGCGTACGCCATGAGTCGCTGGGCGAGCGGTGCGTCGTCAGCGCAGGGTTGGGCCTCTGCGAACATTCCTGAGGCGCGGAGTTCCGGGGACAGCATGGCCTGCGCGGCCTCCCAACCCGCGTGGAGCACGTCCGGATCGAGCGCCTGACTCTGCCCCGTTGCGTGCGCCAGGTCGAGGGCGTGCACCGTGAGGTCGAAGACCGCGATGTTCGCGGCGACTCCGGCCGGCATGGTGCCGAAGGGCAGGGTGACGATCCGCTCGAGCGCGCCCGGCTGCCCGAACGCCGCCACGGCGCGGTCCGCGGCGGCACCGAACACGGCGCTCGGCTGATCCCCGACCAGATCGGTGGACATCAGCCGTCCGAACTCCTCGTCGGAGATCGCGCCGTTCTCCACGCACTCGGCGAACATCATCGATCCACCGGTCACGTGGTTCACAACACCGCGAACGTCCCATGCCGTGCAGGGAGTAGGTGCTGACATCTGCTCGGGCTTGATGCCGGCCACCACCCTCCTGAGCTCGTTGACGACACGGACCAAGACGGGCTCTTCCATGTTCACTCCTTTCGCGTCGGACACTGGAGGTCCGCCGGGAACCGTTTCCTAGCACGTAACGTCGAGCCGCGCCCGTGGAACCGGGAGTAGGTGAGTCGTCGGTGGCCTCATGCGTCGGCCGATTGCTGACCGGGCCGAGTGGTAGTCCCGGCCGGAGTCGGCGGCGCTGGGTCAGCGCACGATCTTGCGAATGGACT
>JANOHI010000223.1:0-2960 GCA_031406385.1 Acidimicrobiia bacterium | reverse complement strand
GGGGAGGCTCAGGTCGGATGTCCCGGCGATGGGGTGCCCGCCGATGAGGTTCGAAAGGCGGCGGCCGCTGCCGTCAGCTGGCTTTGGTGCCGACGAAGGCGCCGGGATCACGCGAATCGGGGAGAACCGGCCCGGTCCAGCTCATCATGCGGGCGAGTTCGTCGGTCACGACCTGCCACGAGTCGGGGTTCCAATCCTCCGCGGCGTTGACGACCGATCCGTCGGAGGCCACGTGGATGATTGCCGGGACGTGTTCGAGACCGAACCCGCGCACGATGGTGCGCTGGGGGTCGGGGAAGCACAGGAACTCCTTGACGTTCGGGCCGAGGAACTGACGGGACTCGTCGGCATCGGCACCGGCGAGGATCACGCCGACGCGGCAATCGGCCTGTTCGAAATTCTGGAGGACACGGATCGCCGTGGGGAACGCCCATGCCGATTCGTTCGTGAACGGGTCGAGTGCGACGAGCAGCAGTTGGTACTGCACCAGCCAGGCCGAGATCGGAAACCCTTTGCCGGTAAGCGGTTGGAGAATCAGGTCGGCCGGGGGGTTCGATGCCACGGGCGCACAATCTACTCGTCGTGCATCTTCGCGGAAGCTTCTGTGCCATCGAAAACTCTCCGAGTCGCCGAACGAGACCCGCTTCTTGGCCGGCGATGACACAGAACCTTCCGACTCCGTGCACTCGTGAGCACACCGAGGTTCGAGGCAGCAGGGTAGAACAGGTGGCGTGTCGTCGACCCAGGTGTTCCGGGTGGTGTTGGTCGCCCATCTGCTGGCGGGCATCGGAGCGTTCGGACCCCTGTTGGTCATGCCCCTGGTCGCTCGGCGTGTCGCTGCCGGCGGGTTCGGGACGGGCGGTCAGGCGGCGGTGGCGCAGACGTCGCTGTGGGTTCGTCGACGGGTGAGCGAACCCTGTTTCGTGCTTGTCGGGCTGTCGGGGGCCCTCGCGGCAGCGCTCCATCCTGACGACGGTCTCTTCGGGTATGTCTGGGTGCAGCTGGCGATCGGGTTCTGGCTGATCGCCGTGACGGTGGTGGTCTTCGTGCAGGGGCCGCTGGCCAGACGCGCCGAGCGACTGACCGTCGCGCTCTCGCTCGGCGAAGGCACAGCCGAGCATGGACGCGAGTTGACTCGGATCTCGCGTTGGCTTGAGCTGCTGACAGCGGTGTCGGCCGTGGGTCTCCCGGTGATGCTCTACCTGATGGTGTTCCAGCCGCGGTGAGCGCCTCGGCGGCGCGGTGGTGCGGCTTAACTGATCGTGTCCCAGCCGCGGTGAGCGCAGCCGCACTGAGCGCCTCAGAAGCGTGTGTGGGGAAGTTCACTTGATGGTGTTCCAGCCGCGGTGAGCGCAGCCGCAGATGCGCCGCGAAAGCGTGTGTGGGGCGGTTTAACGTCGGCCGCTCAGCTGTCGCCACCACTTTTCCGCGGCGGCGACGCGCTGCTCAAGCTGCTCAACGGTCGCTGCATCCACCCGCGCCAGGTTGATGAGACGGTTGAGCTGACCGTTCACCTGCCCATGGTTCATACCCGTGGCGCGGGCGAGATCGCGGGCCCACTCAGCGTTCTTCAGACGCAGGGCTTCCTTACGCTCGTAGCGCGAGGTGCCGTCGAAGACCGCAACCGGTGCTCCGCTCAGTGGAGGCGCAAGCGCACCGACGTCGAGCAGCAGGTCGTCGGTGCTGTCGTCGGATGGATCCGCGGAAGGCTCCGGGTCGCTGTCTTCGTAGGAATCGTCGAAGACGGATCCGCCGACCATCACCTCGGTCTGGGAAGTCTCGGTGGCGACCGACGAGAGAGCGCTGAACAGCGACAGCTGCTCGTCGGGCGAAGTCGGGGGGTCGAAGGCCGACCCGTCAGGCTCGACCCGTCCCTCGAATCCTTCGGTGTCGTCGCTCGGTTTGCGCAGGGAGTGGCGGCGGGCGTCGGCGATCTGATGGGCCCACGTACGCAGCCGCGGGTCGTCGGGGATGAAGAGGTACGCCTTCTGTTTCACCACGCCGGGGGTCCAACGCACGAGACGCCCGACCGCCTGGCGGAAGAACAGTTCGGTGGTCGTCGTGGTGGCGTAGACGCCAATGGCGAGTCGCGGGATGTCGACCCCTTCCGAGACCATCCGCACGGCGATGATCCACGGTTGCGTGCCGTCGGCGAAATGGCCGATCCGACTCGATGCCTGGGGGTCGTCGGACAGCACAACGGTTGGGGTGACGCGCAGCCTCCAGCGCATCAGTTCAGCGATGGAGCGGGCGTGTTCCTGGTCGGTGGCGATGATCAGTCCACCGGCGTTGGGCTGACGAGTGGCACGAAGTTCGGTCAGCCGTTCGTGGGCCTGAGCGAGCACGGTCGGCAGCCACTCCCCGTCGGCGGAGAGCGCCGTGCGCAGCCTCTGGGCGGAGCCGGTCCGGTCAAGCGCATCGTCGAAGGAGGCTGATTGCAGGTTGCCCGCCGGTGACATCCATTCCATGAAACCGTTGATCCGGGGAAAGTAGACGGGTCGCACGACGCGACCGTCGCGCAGGGCATCGCCGTAGCCGTAGTCGAAGTCCGACTCGGCTTCATCGAGCCGGTATCGAACGAACGGGATCGCCGATGTATCGCTGCGAAACGGTGTCCCGGACAACGCCAGTCGCCGGGTGGCCGGTGCGAATGCCTCTCGCACCGAATCGCCCCAGGCCCGTTCGTCGGCGGCGTGGTGGATCTCGTCGAGAATGACCATGGCGCCCGGGGTCAGCCGGGCAAGGACGGCGGAGCTCGTCGAGACCTGCTGATACGTGGTCACGATGCCGTGCATGTCGGGGGCGAGGGCACCGCTGGTGGCCGACCATTCGGGGTGGAGATGCAGGCCGAAACGGGTTGCCGCCCGAGCCCACTGCAACTTCAGGTGGGCGGTGGGCGCAACGATCACCAGGCGCCGTCCGGGGATCCCGCGGAGCTCCCGCAACGCCGCGGCGAGGGC
>JANOHI010000212.1:0-13378 GCA_031406385.1 Acidimicrobiia bacterium | reverse complement strand
CCTCTCACGTCGAGAGGCTCTGATTCCTTGTGCTTCGTGCACTTTCAGAAGGATCGACGTGAAAGAAACTTCCGACTCAGTGCGCTAGCGCGGCGAACTGGAGAGTTCCGCCGCGCGCGGCGCGATTCAGCTGAAGGAGTTGCCGCAGCCGCACGACCGCGTGGCGTTCGGGTTGTCGATGGCGAAGCCGCCACCCTGCAGGCTGTCCTTGTAGTCGAGCGTGGCGCCCTTGAGCATGCCGGCGCTGGTGACATCGGTGACGACGCGGATCGTGCCGTATTCCTTCACCAGGTCGTCGTCAGCTACTTCACCGTCGAAGAACATCTCGTACGAAAAGCCCGAACATCCGCCGGGGCGAACGGCGACGCGCAGGGCGAGCGACGTGTCGCCTTCGGCTTCGAGGAGAGCGGCAACCTTCGCGGCGGCAGCGGCGGTGACGATGATGGTGTCGGACTTGCGGCTGAGGCCGATCTTCACTGCGGTGGGGGCGTCTTGCACGCTCATGGGAAGCTCCTTGTTGCGATGCTCGGGAGGGGAACCCGGGCAGGTGCGTCTGACCAATTGATCCGACGGAATAAGAGTGTACCCCCGCCAGTACGATTGCAGCCATGGCCGGAGTCACTTCCCCCGACGAAACCGGCGAACGCGTCGAGTCAGTCTCCCCGCCGGCCCGCCGATCGACGCGACCGTCCGTTGACGACGTGCGCCATGTCTTACGCGGGGTCATGGACCCCGAACTCAATGCCGACATCGTCGAACTCGGCATGGTCGAGCGGATCGATGTGCTTGCCGATGCCACCGTGGAAGTCGTCATTGCGCTGACCATCGCCGGATGTCCGCTGCGGACCCAGATCCGCGACGACGCCCGGTCGAAGATACGCGGACTCGAAGGCGTGCACGACGTTGTCATCAGCTTCGGCGAGCTCAACGCCGAGCAGCGCAGCCAGGTGATGCAGCGGGCGCGGTGGAAGGCCCGGGAGAACGCGCCGACCACCGAGGTGCCGGCAACCACGCGAGTCCTCGCCGTTGCTTCCGGCAAGGGCGGCGTCGGTAAGTCGAGCGTGACCGTCAACCTCGCGGCCTCGCTTGCCGCTCGTGGATTCGTCGTCGGCGTGCTCGACGCTGACATCTGGGGCTTCTCCGTCCCCCGGATGCTCGGGCTCGAAGGACGGCTCGGCGGCGCCGATGGGAAGATCGAGCCATCGAGCCGGTCGGTTGGCACCGGCGAGATCCGAGCGGTGTCGATGGGCCTTGTCGTCGACGACGAGGACAAGGCGATCATGTGGCGCGGCCTGATGCTGGCCAAGGCCGTGGAGGAGTTCCTCACCAAGGTCCGCTGGGGCGCGATCGACTACCTCCTCATCGACATGCCGCCGGGAACCGGTGATGTGCAGATGGCGCTGGGTCGGCTCCTCCCCCGCACCGAGCTCCTGATCGTCACCACGCCGAACCTTGCGGCGCAGAAGGTCGCCGTGCGCGTTGCCGACATGGCACGTCGGAGCTACCTCAAGGTCGCCGGCGTGGTGGAGAACATGAGCGTGTTCACCGACTCCGTCGGCGTGGAGCACCACCTCTTCGGTGAGGGGGGCGGAGAGCGCCTTGCCGCGGAGACCGGTGCGCCGCTCCTCGCCCGGCTTCCGATCGCGCCGGCCGTGTCGTCGGGCGGCGACATCGGCGAGCCTGCGGCGCTGGCCGAACCGAACTCGATCGTCGGACTCGCCTTCGCCGCGCTGGCCGAACGGATCGCCACCGACGTGCTGCCGCCGGTCGAGATGTCTGGGTGCACCGCTCGCCTGCTGGGCGCCATCGAGGAAGCCCTCGGACCGACCGCCGCCGGCTGACGTCGACGACACTGTCAGCTCGGATGGCGCCACTGGCCGTGCCGCTTCGTCGGACCGACCGCCGCCGGCTGACCTCGACGACACCACCGTCAGTCGAATTCGCCGGTCCCCTTCGACCGGGTAGGAAGACGACCGACAGCATCGCGAATCCGCACATCGGGCGTGAGCACGCGAAGTGCGCTCACCCCACACAGCAGAGCGATGGCGAAACCGACAGCGAGGACGCCGGCCGGTGAACGTGTCGGCGGCCCGCCGACGATCGACCCGGCGAGCCAGCCGAACACAACGGCGGCGATGACCACCGTCCAGTGGATCGGACGCCACGATTGCGAACGGAACACCAACGCCAAGAGCACGGCGATGCCGAGCGTGACGAGTGCGGCTCGGCGCAGCCAGCCAACGAGGACTGAGCTCACCGTTGGTGGTCGGTCGTCGATGTCGCGAACAGCTGCGGCGGCATTCGGGGCAAGGGTGTCCATGGTTCGCTCGGCGACCGAGCGCGACATCGGAGAGACCGCCACGGCCCGACGGGACACGCTCACGCGCTCCTTCGTGAGCAGGCCGCTGAATACCTCAGCTGACATGGCGACGTCACCGGCCCAGAGCGGGAACGCCACGACGTCGTGAACGACAACGGTCACCGACCGCGTCGTGACGGGGTCACGGAGCACCAGCCGGTCGCCCTGCCGCGTTGCCCCGCGAATCGCCGACAATCGCTGGCTCACCACGACCGCGCCGACGGGAAGATCGGCCGACACCGCAGACGGCGCCGGGCCCGAGCGGCGCGGAGGGATCCAGTTGTCGCCGAGGCCGTCGGCCGCAGCGAGCGCGACCGAGGGCGTGGCGGGCCTATCAACGGTGCCACCTTCGACGAGGATCGTGGCGACGTGCAGGGCGCGACCACCGGCGTTACGGACGAGTTGCTGGGCCAGCCCGCCGGCGTCGGCTTCGTCGCTGATGAGCACGGCCGAACGCCACGGAGCCGACGCCACGGCGCTCGCCGAAAGACTCTGCGATGCCGCAACAGGCATGACGACAAGCCCCGTCGCCGCAGCAACGCCGGCGAAGCTGCGCGCCCGAAGACGGCGAAGCGGTCGCGCCGAAGTTCTCCGGCCAAAGGGCGGACGCGGCAGCACCGTAGCCCCGAAGACGACGGCGACACCGACGATCAGAGCGACGAACCCCGCGGCGGGCATCCACACCGTGGAGCGGCGGCGGAGCAGCATGACGCTTCCTCCGCCGAGGACGAGACCGACCGCGACGACATGGGGATCCGGGAGACGGGCGCTCGATGCACGCCGAACGAGTCGTCGAACGAACTCCGGGACGATTCCCGCAACCGGTCGAAGCAGTGATGGAGCCAACGCCAGACCTCCAGCGAAGGTGAGCGCTCGCGCAAGGGTGTCGACATCGCCCACGACGGATGGATCCGTCGGCACGTAGGAGCCGATCACTGCTCGGACGATGAGGGCTGACACCGCACCGACGCCGAGCCCAATCAGCGTGGTGATGCCGAGAAACGCCGATTCGATGGCAAGGGCTGAGCGGTTCCGGACCCCGAGGGAGTTCAAGATGTTGCGCTGAACGTGATGTCGGCGGCGGCGGACGACGAAGACGACAGCCGCGCAGCCGATGGCGGCGATGAAGAGCGCGGCGCTCGCCAATCGTCGCGAAAGGGCCGATGCGTCAACTTCGGCCCTCAGCCGCTCGACGTGCGCGGCCTTCACGGCAATCACCGTGGCCTCGATCGGCGCAGCGATGGCCACCGTCGAGCCGCCCAGTCCGAGTGGGTCATCGCCGGGAAGGGTGACCGGCCCGAACGACGGGTTGGCCAGGATCTCGTCGAGAAGGGTGACGTTCGCGCTGGACCGGCGGAGGCCGGCGCGGGCATCACCCTGATTCGAGACCGCCACTACGAACTGGGCGTTGGCCGAGCGGCCGAGATCGGCCAGGGCGTCGATCGCAATCGTGATCGTTCCCGGTGCCACGAACACGACCGGACGTTCCGTCGGACGTCCGAAGGACGGGTCGCCAATGCCCAGGAGGTCGGCCGAAACGAATCCGGTGAGCCGGTCGATCGGAAGCACCCGAACATCGCGGGCGACTCCGCTGATCGAAAGCTTCGTCACCACGCCAGGGGCCGACGTGTCGATGAGTGTGCGATCGATCCCAACATCACCCACGGCAAGTGGCGGCACCCCGACAAGGCCCGTCTCCGAGGCAATGCCACCGAACGACTGGGCATCGGCGACGTCCAACTCCATCACGGTCACCGCAAGGCGGCGCTCGCCGATCTGCAGCGCACCATCGATCGTCACGAAGGGAAGGAGGCCGTCGACAGAGCTGCTCACCCGCACATCGGTGGTGCGCGCTCGGGTCAAGGTGTCGAGCGCCTGGTTGCGGGCATCGGCAGTGGAAGACACGATCAGTTCGTCGATCGGACCGAGATGACGTGCCGCCGAGGCGTCCACCAGCCCATTGGCGTAGCTGCCGAGTTCGAGGGCGAGCGACGCCAATACAACGCACGCAGCAATGGGCACGATCACACGGCGCCGGTTCGTCTCCGAACGGGCGAGCAACGTCACCACGCGGCGCAGGGGCGGACGCGTCACCATCACGACCAGAAGCGGGACGACGATCGCCGCGAGCACCAGTGCAGCCGCCGCAGAGGATCGGCGCGACCACGAAAGCCAGCAGAGCAGCGCTACGAGATCGCCAGCCAGCACGAGCAGGAGACTCGACCGGAACTCGTCCGAGCCGGCGCCCGGCGCGGCTTCTGACGGGGGCTGGGGGTTGTCGTCCCTCAGCGATTCGGATCGACGGGTCATGCGTGTCCGAGCCGGTGTTCGGCCCTCACGCCACGACGGGGTGGAGCGATCCGTCGCGGAGTTCGTAGGTCGACGTCGCGTGGGCCAGCATCACCGGGTCGTGGGTCACCGCGACGACCGTCAATCCGTCGTGGCAGAGCTCGAAGATGAGTTCATAGATCTCCGCCATCGTGTGCGGATCGATCGCCGCGCTCGGTTCGTCAAGCCACAGGATCGCCGGCTCCCCGACGAGCGACCGAGCGATGGCCACGCGACGACGCTCCCCGCAGGAAAGTTCCGATGCCCGCGACGTCGGGTTGTGCAGTTGCAGAAGCGACACGGCCGCTTCGGCCTCCGTTCGAGCCTCGGCCGGGCCCCATCCACTGAGCAGGAGCGGCAACTCGATGTTCTCGACGGCACTGAGATCGGCGAGGAGCTGAGGTTCCTGGGCGACGTAGCCGATCGTCGCAGCGCGCAGATCCGCGATCTGCTCCTCGGTGGCGTCGCGAAGTGATGTTTCACCGACCGAAATGGTCCCGGCGTCGATACGGTGGAGCCCGGCGAGGCACTCCAGAAGTGTGGTCTTTCCTGAACCGGAACGGCCGGTGATCACGGCCACTTCGCCGGATCGGACGGTGAGGTCGACCCCCGAGAGCACGGTTTGGCGCCGACCACGAGCGACTCGCGACGCGACGACACCGGAGCAGCGCGCGACGACAGGCGTTGTCGCGGTGATGGTGGGTGGGCGATTCCCCAGCACCACAGGTGGGAGTGGGGCGTCGGCACGGTCGGTGTCGGCAAAGGCACGGTCGGTGTCGCCAAAGGCACGGTCGGTGTCGCCGAAGGCACGGTCGGTGTCGGCAAAGGCATGGTCGGCTGCGGCCGCGGCTGCGGCCGCGGCTGAAGCCGGAGCCGGAGCTGAAGCCGGAGCTGAAGCCGGAGCGTCGAGCTGTTCCAACCCCTGACTCGTACTGTCGATCTCGCGTGGCGCCGTCGTTGCCGCGGGAACCACGGCGCTGTCGATCTCCGGATTCGCGCCGTCGAGAACCCACGAGTTCGCCGCAAACATCTCCTCGACCCCAGTGGAGGTGTCCGGCAACTCGGTTTCGTTGGGGCCAAGACCGGGCCACGTCGTTGCCGGCAGCAGGTCGAACAAGCCCACCGCGGCGTCGCCGGCGCCCGTATCGGACGGTGTCGGTTCTTCGGAGACGGTGGGATCCGACCACGTCGAGACCGGGTGAATGTCGAACAGGCCGAACACCTGCGGGGCCGGCTCGGATGCCGGTTCGGGCGCCGGCTCACTCCGACCGTCGTCGAACCAGTTCGACGGACTCAGGGCGGCCGCGGTCGGAAACGAGCCCCATGCCACGGCGTCGGAATCGCCGGTACTCGAGACATCGGTGAGCGGCTGCGTCACCGCCGTGCGCTCCTCATCGGCTCGAACGACGTCGATCGTCTTCAGGGTCTCCTCGGCCTGTTCTGGCTCGGCGGGCACCGCGTGGGTCCGTCGAGCGAACGAGAGCCCCCTCAGGAACTCGATCTGGGAGGCACGGTCCCGCGGATGCGGGAGGGTCATCGTCCCAGATCCGGTCTCATCGCGTTCGTTGGTCATGACTGCTCTCTCGGGACGACAGCTCGCACAGGGCTGTTCATCGGCAGGGCCGGCAACTATCTTGACGTCCCCCTACACCCGACACACCCGATGAACACCCACCTCCGTCCGACGACGTCCGGTGGTTCACCGGCGTCGCGGCCACCCGTCGCCGACGAGGCGCTCGAGTGTCTTGCGTGTCGGGGTCACGAACCGGAGCTCGCCATCGCGTTCAGCGGCCAACGCATCCGCCGGATCCCACCAGGCGCCTTGGACGATTTCTCGCCCGTCGACGCGGATCACGGCGTCAGGCGGCGCTTCGACGATGAAGAACCTGGTGTCGTAGCGGCGCGGGGCACCAATAGGAGTCACCCACCGGCCCCATGGGGAGAATCGGTGCACGGGAACGGTCAGCTCAAGGCGTCTGAGTGCGTCCGAGAACGGCTCCTCCACACCGAACATCCGGCTGTGGGAGTCGGTAGCCCAGCCGCCGACCGAGGAATGGGCGAGGAGGATGCCGGCCTCTTCGAAGCACTCCCGGGCCACCGCGGCAATAGCGAGGCGGTCGATATCGTCCAGTTCCGACGCTGAGGCGGGATCGTCTAGGCCCGACGTCGGAATGTGGGCGTCGCTTTCGTCAACCGCACCTCCCGGGTAGAGGTGGACACCGGCCACGAAACCGCTGCGATCGTTCCGACGGAGGAGCAGCACCTCGAGGGTCGATGCTCCGTGGGAGCCCGCCTGGCGCGGTGTCGTGCCCGCTGAACCGGTCGGGCGCACCACCAAGACGGTGGCGGAAGCCTTCACCGGCACGTTCGACCCGTGCTCCGACACCGCGCGCCCGGTGAAGGTGCCTCTGTCCGGGCCCCGGTCGTCTTCCATACCGGACGAGGGTACCCGGGTACCCCGGCGACCAGTCCACGGGCAGTACCGTTTTGCCATGGCAGTGCCCACCGATCGTGACGGGTCGCCACCGTTTGGCGGTCAGGCAACCGATGATTGGACACCCGACGACGCCGACTGGCTGACTGACGACCCCTCCGGTTCGATCGGCTTGGACTCCGGTTCGATCGGCTTGGACTCCGCTGACCCGGGCGTCGAGATCAACGAAGCGTCGTCGACCGGCCATGATTCCGACGCAGTTGGCGAGAGCGGCCTCTTCGACCAGGACACCGCGGCGCCGGTCACACGGAAGCGGGCGAAGTCACGACGCCAGATCCGGGCGACGAAACGGGACAAGAAACGCGCCGCTGAACAACGCCGCAGGCAGCTGGCCAAACGTCTTGCACCACGGCGGCGCATCCTTCCCCGCAGCGTCATCGGCATCTGCTTGTTGCTCCTCACCACGGCGGTCGCCGTCGGAGCCATAAGCGCGGTGCTCTACATGAACTATGCGTACAAGAAGGACCGTTCCGAGGCGCTCGTTCTAGGACTCGACCGACGCATCACGCAGGGGTCGGCGAAGATCAACGCGGAGGCAACCAACGCTCAGGCTCGTATCCAGGACGAGCTGGCGCCGCTGAGCAAGCTTGCTGCCACCGGCGACACGCTGGCGAACCTGCTCACCACCGCAAAGGCATCGATATGGGTGGTTCGGACTTTCGACGAAGCGGGTGCTCCGTCGGTGGGCACCGCGTTCGTCGTCGCCGCCGATGGTCAACGCTCGTTTCTGCTGACCTCCTACGACGTGATCCGCGCGGCAACCCGTGAGCCCGGACCCGCGGTGACGTTGCGACAGGGCACAGCCGACCTCACGGCCACGCTGTGGACGTGGGATGAGACCAACGACATCGCACTGCTCATCGTCGATCAACCGAGCCTGCCCAAGCTGTCGTGGGGTCGCCCGAATGATGTTCGCCTCGGTAGTCAGATCTTCGCTCTGAGCGCGCTCGGCACCGCAGGTGGGGCCGTCACCCAGGGATTCGTCGCCGATGTGTCGGCAACCGGCCTCCAGCACACTGCGCCGCTCGGCTCGGCCTTTCGCGGCGGGCCGCTGACCGACGACCGCGGCCGTGTCATCGGGATCGCTTCACGCAGCTTCTCGCCCCTCGGTTTCGCGTCCGACGATGTGTGGTTCGCGCCACCAATTGGCGTGGCGTGTCAGAAGGTTCTGCGCTGCGAGGCCGACGTGGTGCGCGGCGCCGGCGCCCAACGCTGAGACTGTGCTTCATACCGCCGGGCCCCGCCTCCGCTGCGCTTCGGCACCCTGCGAAAGGGCCTCTACGGGGTTCGCTCGGCCGACTCGCTCCGCTCGCTGTCCTGACTCACCCACGGCCGCCGTGCTTCATACCGCCGGGCCCCGCCGCGGAACGGAGCGTCAGGCCGACGCGCTCGGATTGGTCTGCTCTGCGTTCCGCGAGCCGAGGGCGAGGAGCCCGATCGCCCCGGGCACGTCCGCAGCGGGACACGGACGTCCGAAGAGGAACCCCTGGGCCTGCTGGCATCCAAGGCGTTCGAGTTGAGCGAACTGCTCTGGCGTCTCCACGCCTTCGGCAACAACGTTGAGCCCGAGCTCGATCGCCATGGCGACGACGGCGCCGACGAGCGCGCTGTCGCGACGATCGGCACCGAGTCCCTGGACGAACGAACGGTCGATCTTCAGGCAGTCGATGGGAAGGTCGCGCAGATACGAAAGCGACGAATACCCGGTGCCGAAGTCGTCGATCGACACGCGCACACCGAGATCACGGAGACGAAGCAGCGGTCCCGTCGCCAGCTTTCGGTCCGCCAGGATCGTCTCGGTCAGTTCGAGATGGAGGTTCTTCGGATCGAGCCCGAACCGATCGAGCGTGCGGGAGACGAGCTCGACGAAATCGTGGGCCAGGAGCTGGCGAACCGAGACGTTCACCGAGACCGTCACCGACGGGTCGACAAGACCGGTGTGGTGCCACTCGGCAATCTGCGACACGGCGTTCTCGAGGATGCGCTGGCCGAGCGCATGCACCACGCCACTGCCTTCGGCCAGCTCGATGAAATCGAGCGGCGGGATCACCCCACGGGTCGGGTGGATCCACCGGGCGAGCGCTTCGAACGACATCAAGCGGCCGCTGGCGACGTCGATGATCGGTTGAAACCAGGCCACGAGTTCGCCGGCGATGAGTCCTCGCTGCAGATCCTCGAGGAGGGCGAACCGGCGGAGGATCTTGTCCTCCATCTCGTCGCTGAACACCTCGATGCGGTTGCGTCCGCTGCTCTTGGCCCGGTACATGGCGATGTCGGCCTTGCGGAGCAGTGTTGCTGCGTCGATCGTCTTGTCGTGGTGGGCGTTGCCGACCATCACACCGATCGACCCGCTAACGGTCACCTGCTGTCCGGCGATCTGCACCGGTTCGCGCAGCGACTCGAGGATCCGACTGGCAACGGTGCTGGCGTGAAGCGCATCGGTTGAGGTCTCCGCGACCACCACAAACTCGTCGCCGCCAAGGCGGGCCACGGAGTCGGCATCACGCAACGTCTGCTGGAGTCGTCGAGCGACGATGCGGAGCAGATCGTCACCGGCGCCGTGACCGAGCGTGTCGTTCACGTCCTTGAACCCGTCGAGATCGATCAGCATGACCGTGACATTCTCGCCGGTGCGGACGCTGCGGGCGAGGGCCAGTTCGATGCGGTCGAGCAGGAGCGACCGGTTCGGAAGTCCGGTGAGGGGATCGTGCAGTGCCTGGTGGGCGAGCGCCCTTTCGGCGTTGCGACGGCCGATGGCATTGGCCAGCACGTTCCCGATCCCCGTGAAGACCGCGTAGTGCTCATGGGTGAAGCGCTGCTTCGCGTCGGTTGGATCGAGCGTCAGCATGCCCACGAGATTCCCGGCAAGACGCAAGGGCACGAGGAGCAGGCGCTGAATCGGCGGTGCATCGGTGACGTTGATCGTTTGCAGCAGAGTGTCGAGCGGACCCGAGGGCGAGGCGTCCACGACCGCGCCGGAGAAGAAGTCTGGAGCGAGCGAGCGCATCAGCGTGAGCGGCAGATCGGGGAGATGGCTCACCAGCGATTCGCCGCTCGTGCTCTCGTCGTTGGCCACGAGGAAACGCATGAACTCGTCCGGCGTCCACAGCACGGCTCGGTGGAATCCGCCGTGGCGGCAGAGATCGTCGAGTGTTTCGTGAAGGTCGCGCTCGGTGTCGTCGACGGTGCTGTTGGCAAAGCGGGCCGATGTGTTGGCGAGCAGGGCGCGATCCGCCGCCGCCGCCGACGCTTGGGCCTGGGCGTCACGCAGCGCGTTGACGTCGCGGACGACGACCACGATTCCCTCGATTGCGGCATTGGCCAGTTCGTTCACGACCTCCACCTCAACGTCGTGCACGTTCGCGTCACGAGACACCATGCGGCAATCGAGCCGGAACCGCTTGAGGCCGGTGTTCGCCATGCGCTGCACATCGCCGAGAAGTGCTCGCCGATCGTCTTTGTGAAAGAGCGCGCCGGAGGTGTCACCGACGAGATCGCCCGAGGGCACGCCGGCAAAGCGGGTGAGTCCGGCCGAGGCGTAGAGCACCCTCCCGGTCCCATCGATCACCATGAGGGCGTCGTCGGCCACATCGACGAGGGCGCGCAGAAAATCATTCTCCGCGACGTCGAATCGGTTCGGCATGGGAAGAATCATCGACCGATGGGCTCATCTGCTTGAGCCGCGCCGGTCCATCCCCGCAAGCTTGAGACACCCTTGAGGTGCGAGACCGCCGACCCGAGACGTGGCCCATCGCTGTCTGTGGCGATCCGGTGGCTATCCGGTGGAGCGAGCCGAAACCGCGGGGGCGACCCCCACAACGACGACGGGTTGCGGTGCTGGACTTTCCTCGACCGGTGACACCGTCGTGACGATCGTCGTCACCGGCGCGGAGGGAAGGAACGAGTCGTCGACGGGAGGTGACACGAGCAGCGGCGGACTTTGGCTCGAAAGGAACGATGACGTGCCGGTCCCCGTCGGGCGGCGACGGGTGCCCGGGTCGATGCCTTCGCGAAGCTTGCGAGCCTTGATCTCGGCAACGGACTGCTTCTTCGGACGCCGGATCGGCGCCGGTTCGTCGAAGGTCGTCACGGCAATGCCATCCATCGCCACGCCCATGTAGTTCGACCAGGTCTGGGCCGGGAGGGTGCCGCCGGCGACGCGGGCGACGCCACGGATGCCGAACAGCGGCCGGGGCCGATCTCGGTAGCCCATCCACACCGCAGTGGAGAGGGTCGGCGTGTAGCCGACGAACCACGCGTTCCCGTAGCCCTGGCTCGTGCCGGTCTTTCCGGCAACCGGACGGTCACCGAGCGCCGCCCGCTTGCCGGTGCCCTCCGTGACGGCGGCCTGGAGCACGTTGTTCACGTTGTCGGCGACCGCCTGGCTGAGAACGCGGTTGGGGCGGGTCCGGGCGTTGTCCTCGAGGACCTCGCCGTTGGCGTCGACCACCGAAAGGATCGGGGTGGCCGGCGCACGAAGGCCCCGTCCAGCGAACACCGAATACGCGGCGGCCATCTCCAGCGGGCTCACGTCGATGCCGCCGAGCGCATAGCTCGGACCGTGCCGGGCCGGGTCGTACCAGGCCGAGGTGATCCCCAGACGCTGGGCCATCTTCGCTACGTTCTCGATGCCCACGACGTCGTACCCCAGACGCGCATAGGCGGTGTTGACGGAGCGCACGGTCGCCGCCCGGAGGTCCACCGCGCCGTATGACGCGCCCTCGTAGTTGTTGATGACGCACCCCTTGACCGGCTTCTTGCACCTCGGGTCCACATACTGCGACCCGCTGATCACCTGGGTCGGTGGCACGCCCTGAGCGAAGGCGGCGGCGAGCACGATCGGCTTGATCGACGATCCCGGGGAACGGCCGGATCCGCCACCATCCACGTAGTTCCTCCCCGTGCAGGTTGGCGCGAGCTTGGGGTTCGAGCCCCGCAGAAGCTTGCGAAGCCGTTCCGGGGTCGGGCAGTCGCCGAGCGCGAGGTTTACCTGACCCCCGGGAGCGGAGAAGTCGCGACCGCCAACGAGAGCCTTGACGTAACCAGTCAATGGCTCCACCGAAACAATCGACATCTCGAGGTTCGCTTGCGTGTCCCCGAGGGTCTTGCTCGCAGCAGCCTCCGCGGCATCCTGCAAGCGCGGATCGATCGTGGTGGTCACCCGCAGACCGCCGCCGTAGACCGCGGCGTCGCCGTAGCGCGACACGAGGTAGCGGCGCACATAGTCGATGAAGTAGGGGTACTTGGTGTCGACCTCTCGGGGCCCATAGAAGACGGTCACCTTCTTCCCGGCGGGGGGTGGGCCGAGGGTGTCCGACCAAAGCTCCTGGGCCAGCGCGTCGGCGAGTTCGACCTCGTTGAGGAAGCCGACGTCGAACATCTGACGAAGCGTCGCCTTGCGTTTGAATTCAGCGTTGCCGAGGTTTCGTCGGGGCTCGTACTTGCTTGGAGCGGGAATGATTCCGACCAGGGTGGCGGCCTCTGAAACGGTCAGTGCACGTAGTGGTTTGCGGAAATACGTTTCGGAAGCCGCGGCCATCCCGTAGGCACCGTTGCCGAGGAATACGTTCGAGAGATACTCGAACAGGATGTCGTCCTTCTCGAGTTCACGATCGAGACGGTTGGCGATCACGGCGATGCGCAACTTGCGCCAACCGCGATCGATCGCGCGTCGAAGCGGCGTCGCAGTCGCGGTTCTTGCGTCCTTCACGTCCTCTTCGGGGTAGTACACGGTCTTCACGAGCTGCTGGGTGATCGTGGAAGCACCCTGCTCGGCCTCACCGGACTTGAGGTCTCGCCGAATGGCACGCGCCAAACCTTTGATGTCGACACCCTGGTGGAGATAAAAGCGCCGATCCTCGGAGGCAAGAACGGCATTTCGGAGGACACGGGGGATGTCTTGCTTTCGCATCGGAATGTTCGAATCGAATCGGCGGAACACCGTGAGGAGCTGGCCGTTCGCATCGAAGACGCTCGTCGGAATGACCGACGCCTGGACCTTGCGGTCCGGGATGGCGACCGGGACCGGCGTGAACAGCACCACACCGAGCACCGCGCCGACGAGGGCGAGGGGCACTGCGGTCACGCTGAAGGCGGTCACCGTCAACGTCTTCAGGGTGACGCGCACGACGCGAGCGATCAAGCGGAGCACAGAGGGAAGTCTCGCGCCTTGGCCGTCGCACCGACGAGATCCCCAC
>JANOHI010000203.1:0-12402 GCA_031406385.1 Acidimicrobiia bacterium | reverse complement strand
GTTGACGCCACCGGTGTCGCCATCGCCGACATCGGCTACTTCGACGACATGTTGCACGAAAACCCGGCGATCCGGCGCAAGAAGCACGAGTTCATGCTCGCTGCGATGGACGCTGCCACACTGCTCGGTGTTCCTGCGGTGACCGGATTCGTCGGGCGCAACCAGGCCAAGTCGATGGATCAGAATTTGATCGATTTCGAGCAAAGCTTCGTGCCACTGCTCCAGGAAGCCAAGGTTCGCCACCTGCAGTATCGAGTGGAGCAATGCCCGATGCCGGGCTGGACACCGGGCGACAACTTCCACAACAACATCGCCTACGCGCCCGGAATGTGGGTCGCGCTCCATCAGATCTGCGAGCGCAACGGTGTCGGCGATCAATTCCGCATTCACTACGACCCGTCGCACGCGATCCTGATGGGTCAGGACACCCGGTCGATCTTCCAGTACCTGAAGGATGCCGGCTACGGCTTTCTCATCGCCGGCATGCACGTGAAGGGTCAGGTCATCCACCCCAAGGGTGTGGCCGGCTGGGGCTACGGCGGCCAGACCGTGCAGCGCGGCGATTGGGTCGACGGCCAGGTGTCGAGCGATCCAGCCGATCTGGGCAACTCGTGGAAGAAGCAAACGGTGCTGTGCGAGCACGAACTTCCCGGCACGGCTCGCCACGATCCGCTGGCCTATCTGCAGAATCGAACCGTGGATTGGCTCGATCATCAGCTCGCAGCACGGGAGCTGCTCGACTTCGACCCGGCGACGACGCCGCTGATCGTCGAGCACGAGTACGGCGCCGCCCGAGTGCAGGACAAGGCGCTCCTTCAGCCGATTTTGGCGGGCTCGATGGCGTTCACCCGCCATATCGACCGCGCCGCAGCATCGATGTTCGCCCTGCAGTCCGAAGTGCTGGCGGCCCAGGGAATTCCGGTGCAGGGCATCGGACGTGAGGCGTACCGCAGCTGACCCGAGCCAGTTCTGCCGATCTGGGGGGAGTTGTTGCGCTCGGTCGCTCCAGGAGCGACCAGGCGCAACAAGTCACCGGCTTCCCCCCGGAGTGTCCCGACTACTCGAGCGCGACCAGCGCGGCGTTCACGATCGTGTCGGTGTCGAGGCCGTGGAGGCGGTAGGTGTCGGTGATCGAGGCCGACTGGCCGAAGGTGTCGACGCCCAATGCGGTGACGGGGGCGCCGAAGATCGATCCGAGCCAAGCCATGGCATGCGGCGAAGCGTCGTGCACGGTGACCATCGGAGCATGACGGGACTCACCGCCGAAGAGCAGCGCGAGATGATCGTCAGCGCGCGTATGGCTCACGGAGCTGACGCCGGTGCGCAGAGCGTTGCGCCAAGCCCGATACAAACGGTCGAGGGAGGTGACATCGACCACGCTGGCGGCCACGCCTTCCTCACGGAGCTGTCGCGCTGCTTCCACGACTTCAGGCAGCGTGGCCCCGCTCGACACGAGGGTGACCGCCGGGGCTCCACCGAGTGCCGCAGCCGAGGCGTCGACGAGCCGGTAGCCGCCCGCAAGCACCTGGCGGCGAAGCTCTGCTTCGCCGAGTCGGGCGCGCGCCGCCTCGAACGGAGCCTGGTCGAGCGGACGCGTGGTGAGGCGCAGATACAGAGCTTCGCCGTCGGGGTCGCCGAGTCGGTTGAGCCCGTCGCAGAGCAGCCAATCGAGCGCCGTTCCATACGCCGGCTCGGCGAAGCAGACGCCGGGGAGCTCGATACCGATCGACGCCGTGATGGTCGACTGGTGCGCACCGCCCTCATACGACAGGGTGGTTCCCGCCGGCGTACCGGCGACCACGAAGCGGGCGCCGGAGTACACCGCGTAGATGAAGGCATCGAGGCCGCGGCACACGAAGGGGTCATATACGGTGCCGATCGGAAGCAGCGGCTGACCATTGAGATCGGCGGAGAGCCCGAGAATGCCGAGCAGGAGGAACAGGTTCATCTCGCTGATGCCGAGTTCGATGTGCTGCCCCGTTGGACCCTGGATCCAGCGGAGCAGATCACCCGGGCGAAGGTCTTCCTGCGTTTCCGGGGTGAACACGCCGACCTTGTTGATCCAGCCGCCGAGGTTCGTCGACACCGCCACGTCAGGGGCCGTGGTGACCATACGCGACGAGACCTCGGGCACTCGGGCGAGGTTCACGAGGATCTTGCCGAAGGTCTCCTGGGTCGACGATGGCTTCGCTCCGGCCGCACCGGCCAGCACGTCGGTGCCGATCGGCACAGTGGGCCAGGAACCGTGAAGCGCTTTCGACTTCGGGGCGATCGCCGCGCTCGCCCGGTCGCACAACGCCTGTTCCGGTGACCCAGCGCTGAAGCGCTCCCACTCGTTCTCCTCGGTGAGGCCGAGCGTGGCGCGGAACTCCTCGATCTGCTTCTTCGTCATGAGCGCCGCATGGTTCAACGGATCGCCGGCCATTGGAAGGCCGAAGCCCTTGATCGTGTATGCAAAGACCACCGTCGGACGATCTGTCACCGCATCGGCGGCGGAGTACGCGCTGAGGAGCTCCGTCAGGTCGTGACCGCCGAGGTTCTGCAGAAGGGTCGCCAAAGATTCGTCGGGCACCTGGTCGAGAAACCGGCGAACCTCGTTCGACGAGCGTCCATAGAACGCTTCGCGCAGCGGTGCACCCTTGAGAGCGAAGAACGACTGGTACACCTCGTTGGGCATCTCGTCGATGCAGGTTCGCAACGACGCTCCACCGGGCCGGGAGAACGCCGACTGAAGGATGCGCCCATATTTTGCTTCCACGACGTTCCAGCCGTTGTCAGCAAACATCTTCTGTAAGCGCGCCGACTTAATACCCGGGACCACGCGGTCGAGCGATTGGCGGTTCAGGTCGACGACCCAGGTGACGTTGCCGAGGCCCTGAACGGCGGGATCGGCGATGGCCTCCCACACGTTGCCCTCGTCGAGCTCGGCGTCGCCCATCAGCGCGACGTAACGCGGCACGCGGCCGGTCGAGCCGAAGTGGGCATCGGTGTAACGACGGACAGCCGCAGCAAACAGTGGTGCGACCACACCGAGACCGACCGACCCGGTGGAGAAGTCGATTGGATCGGGATCCTTCGTCCGAGACGGGTACGCCTGGAGTCCGCCCTTCTCGCGCAGGGTGGTGAGGTAGCGGCGATCCAGGTGCCCGGTGAGATAGGTGATGGCGTGGTACACCGGCGACGAGTGCGGTTTCACGCTGACCCGGTCGCCGGGTTCGAGGTGAGCGAAGTACAGCGCCGTCATCAAGGTCGTGATCGACGCCGAGCTCGCCTGGTGGCCCCCCACCTTGATGCCGTCGGTATTCGGCCGGTCATGGTTGGCATGGTCGATCATGCGACAGGCGAGCCAGAGCACCCGCTTCTCCAGCGCCGCCAGGGTGGCCAGGTCAGGATGCGGGCGGAGGGGGGCCAGCAGGTCGTCGAAAGAGGAAACCACGAGCCGAGGCTATCGGCGACGGAGACCCCGACCCTGCCCTCGGGTCGGCTCCACCTTGCGGAACTGGCGCATCGTGGCCGATCCGTGCTTCCGTTGGCTTCCTCGCCGCCCGATCGGTGAAGATGGGTCCATGCGCCTTGGTATCTTCCTTGCCCCGATCGCGATCGACTCCTATGTGGCGGATTGCCAGGCGGCTGCCGACGCCGGGTTCGCCAGCGTGTGGAGCCCCCAGATCTTCGGCCTCGAGACCTTGGCGGCGATCGCGGTCGCCGGCACCACGGTGAAGAACATCACCTTCGGCACTGCCGTGGTTCCCACGTATCCACGTCATCCGGCGACCATGGCTCAGCTGGCTCTCACGGCGCAGGCGGCCACGGGCGGACGGCTCGTCCTCGGCATCGGCCTGTCGCATCAGGTGGTGATCGAGGGCATGTACGGCATGTCGTTCGACAAACCGGCTGTTCATATGCGCGAATACCTTTCGATCCTCAACCCGCTCATCAACGATCGACGGGTGTCGTACGAAGGCTCCGCGCTGACCTTCAAAGGGGCCCTCAGCATTCCGGGCGTGGATCCGTGCCCGGTGCTGATCGCGGCGCTCGCACCGGCGATGCTCCGGCTGGCCGGCTCGATGGCCGACGGCACGATCCTTTGGATGACCGGACCGAAGACAATAAGTGAACATATTATTCCGTCGATGCATGCCGCCGCTGCGGATGCTGGTCGGCCGACACCGCAGACCATCGTCGGCCTCCCCGTGTGCCTGACCAACGACGTCGACGCGGCAAAGGCCCGGGCGGCGAAGGAGTTCGCCATCTACGGTACGCTCCCGTCGTATCGAGCCGTGCTCGATCGCGAAGGTGCCGCCGGTCCGGCCGACATCGCCATGATCGGTGACGAGAAGGCCATCGCCGCCCACGTGCAGCGGATCGCCGACTCCGGCGCAACGGAGTTCTGCGCGAGCGTCTTCGGTCCGGCTGAGGATCGCGATCGCACGCGAGACTTTCTGGCGACGCTGCTGTAGGCGACAGGGGCGTGGCCCGGCGATCGCTGCGGCAAGGTCGTGGACACGAGGTCGGCGTGGCGCCGAGGTTGTGGACACGCCCCGTGGTCGCTCCAAGTGACCCGTTGGCGGCCGGAAGCTCGTTCGGGGATTCGCCTGTAGGGTGCGTCATGGCCAACAAGGGAACCCCAGCCGCACCAAACGCGAAAAAGCCCGGCCGCACGCTCAAGGAGAAGCGCGCGGCGAAGGCCGACAAGAAGGTGGAGCAGACCGCAGTCCGCAAGGCCTGGGACAAGTAGTCGAGCGGCCGCGCCGCCGCTCCCTCGCCGTTTCGTGCCCAGCCTCACCCTTTCGCGCGCAGCATCAGCGCTTGTGATGTCAGAGGATGTCGCTGCCAGAGTCCGCGGCTGTCGCTGAAAGAGTCACTCTCGCGCCCGGCCCGTCGCTTGATCCCGGCGCTCTCGTGTCCCGCAGAGCCGTGGGCCCCTACAGTCGACGACGTGGGGGCGAAGGGGAAGACGATCAGCGCCGGGATCGTGCTGTACCGAAGAACCCCGGCAACTCCGCGCCCCGGTCGATCATTCATCGAGGTGCTCCTCGGCCATCTGGGTGGACCGTTCTGGGCGAAGAAGGACGAAGGAGCGTGGTCCTTTCCGAAAGGTGTGCTCGACCCGGCGGAAGAACCCTTCGACGGTGCCGTCCGCGAGTTCCGCGAAGAACTCGGCTTTGGTGTTCCCGGAACTCCCTCGCTCGCCGCCGCGATCGATCTTGGGGTGGTCGCCGGCTCGGCGAAGGTCATTCATCTGTTCGCCATCGAGTCCGACGTCGACCCTTCTGCCTTCGAACCGGGACTGTTCGAGATGGAGTGGCCGCCGCGCTCGGGACGCTCGGCGTCGTTCCCGGAGATCGACCGCATCGCATGGACGAGTCTGGATGTGGCGGAGCCCAAGCTCAGCGCCGCTCAGCGCCCCTTCGTCGGACGGCTCCGCTCGCAGCTTGCGTAACGAATCGATCACGTCGCTTCGACCTCACCCTCGTCGGGTGCGGCGCCAAGCTCAGCGAGTTGGCCAACCGGGTACGACGCTCAGTTCAGCGAGCTGGCCAACCGGGTGCGCTCGGCCGCCAGGAGTTCGTCGGCGTTCGGGAACCGGACGTCGAGCTCGTCGAGCACGGCCACCGCTTCGTCGAGCGATCCGGTGGCGGAATGCAGGCGCACGAGCTCGCGGCCCTCGTCCAGAGTCCAGTCCGGCAGGCAAGTGCGCATGCGAACGACTGCAGTGAGTCCGCTGAGATCATTCATGCGGGCGTAGTTGGCCTTCAGGTTTGCCAACATACGGATGAGCATCTGTCGGCCGGGCGTCTCGTCGAGCATTGAGCGGTGGAACGGCTGTCGGTCACCGAACATCGACGAAAACAGCGCCACGACGTCGTTCATCGACATGGTCCGACCGCCCGCGAACGCATCGACGATGCGTGTTTCACTCGCCCACCATTCACCGCGGACGGCCCCGCCCGGTGCCACGGCAAGAAGGAAGTGCCCCGGCAGCCCTATGCCCCAACTGGTCAGACCGCCACGTTCGGCGACGAGTTGGCCGACCAGCGCCAGGCTGATGGGAATACCGAAACGGCGCGTGAGCACGTCGGGAAGAAAGGAGTTCCGAGGGTCGTGGTAGTCGGCGCCGTTTCCGGTGAAGCCGGCGTCGACGAAGATTCGCTGTCTCCATTGGTCGACCGAACCGACACCGCTCGCCAACCTCACGATTTCATCGTCGACGGTTGAGTAGGTCTGACGGGTGGGCGCCAATTGGCTGCGGTGGGCGCTCAAAGCGAAAGCCGCCCGAGCCATCGGAACCGGCTCGCCCACTGCGGAGGCAAAGAACTCGTGGTGCCACCACGGACTCGAAGCGAGTGGAGGGAGCGGGTTCACCATCACCATCGTCCTACGATTCGCGGGGCTACGCGGACGTCAGGCGGCGGCGCTCTCGGCGAGCAACGCAGCGACCACGGCGTCCTGGTTGGAGTAGCCGCCCTCGCCGATGTGCAGGTGTCGAACCCTGCCGGACTTGTCGAGGTAGTAGAAGGCGGGCCAGTAGCCGTTCTTGTAGCGGCGCCACGTCTTGAAGCCGTTGTCCTGGGCCACCGGCCAGGTGATCCCGTCATCAGCGACGGCCTTCTTTACGTTGGCCGCGTCCTTCTCGTAATCGAACTCGGGGGCGTGGATTCCCACGATCTCGAGTCCCCTGCCGCGGTACTTCGCATAGAGACTCTTCACATGGGGAATGGTGTTCTGGCAGTTGTAACAGCCGAACGTCCAGAAGTTGATCAGCACGACCTTGCCCTTGAGACCGGCCAGCGAAAGCGGGCCGCTGTTGACCCAGTTCTGCAACTCCGCAAACTCCGGTGCCGCGTATGGTTCGGCCACGTTGAACTTCGCTTTCACCACCTTCGACGCCTTTCCCGGTTGAGAAGCACTCTTGCCCGTCTTCGTGGTGGCGGCATTCGCCGAACCAGTCGAACGGCCGCCAACAGTCAGCGCCCCGCCGACCAATGCGCCGGCCGCGAGTAAACCTCCGAGCGCGGCACGTCGGCGGCGCGGCGCCTGCGTGGGCGCATTTGGCGCCGAGACCTCCTTGAGCGAGTTGGGGTCCATTGAGAAACCGTACGGTGGCGCACCTGCTCGATCGAGCACCGGCCCTCAGCGCAGCCTCAGGACGCGCCCTGGCCGGTAACGTGCCCGTGTGCCGTTCGCCGCGCCCTATCGCCGTCTCGCAGCGCGACTCCGAGACCCGGCCGTCGGCCTCGGTGCCGTGGTGCTGTTGGCGGCGGCGCTCAGCTGTTTCATCGCCGTGCAGACCCCGGCGTGGGAGGCCAATGACGAGCCTGATCACATGATGAACATCCAGAAACTCGTCAACGGCGAGTGGTATCGCATCGCCCCGAACACCGGCTACGCGCCGCATCAACCACCCGGCTACTACCTCCTGGTGGCCGGCGTGCAGCGGCTTATCGGCCAAGACGCCTTCGTCATCGCCCCCCAGCAGGGTGACGGCGATGTGGCCAACGGGCAGTTCAGCCACGGCGAACCGCAGGAGTCACGTGACCATCGCCGACTCCTTCCACTCCGATTGCTCTCCGTTGTACTAGGTGCACTTACGGTTCTGTTGACGTCTCGGGTCGCCCGACGTCTCGGCGCTTCGGAGTGGAGTTCCGTCGCAGCAGCGGCGACGGTTGCGTTCGTGCCCCGCTTCGTGTTCTCCTCGTCGTTCGTCAACAACGACACCCTCGCTACCGCGCTCGGCGCAGGTATCACCTTGCTTCTGGTGCGCGTGTGGCAGGGCGACCACCTTGGGGACCCGCGCCCCTGGCGTCTTCCGCTGTTTCTCGGCCTAGCACTCGGTGCGCTGGCGGCCACCAAGCTGATTGCGCTGCCCATGATCGCCTTCGCCGGCGTCGTTGCATTGTGGCGGTTGCGACGTGAGCCCCGGTTGGCCGGCACGTTGATACTCGCGGCGATGGTGTTGAGCATGCCGGTCTTCGTGTCGAATCAGATCCGCTACGGGGACCCCATCGCCAGCAAGGCCTCGGTCGAGTACTTCCGCTCGTGGATACCGGCGTTGGTGCTCCAGATCCACACGACCGACTGGCTCGTGAAGGCCGTCGGCAGTGGGTTCCTCACGAGCTTCTGGTACACGAGCGGATGGAACCAGTTCCGGTGGCGCGGGGTGACCTATGTGCCCCTCTGGGGCCTGACCGTCATCGGCTCCCTCGGCAACCTCCGACGCCGCCACCGCGAACCCGGCACCGTCGTGTGCTTGCTGCTGTTCGCCTCCGCGGCTGCGTCGGTCTGGGTGCTGGCCTGGAACACCACGCAGTTCCAGGCGCGCCTGGCCTTCCCCGGCCTCGCCGCTTTCGGATCGGTGGTCGCCATGGGATGGCAGCGATGGGGCGCGCCGAGATGGATGGCGTTCGTGCTTCCGCTCCTCGGCCTCGTTGGCACCCTCTACGCCATCAACACCGACATCCTCAACCGCTACTGACGGCCGCCGCGCGGCCGGCCACGTTGCGGCGGGGCCGAGGCGCGCTGGGCGGGTTAGGCCATGGATACCGACATCGTCAACCGCTGCTGACGTCAACCGCTGCTGACAGTTGCCGCTGCGCTGACGGTTGCCGCTGCGCTGACGGTCGCCGCTGCACTGACGGTCGCGTCGCGGTGGGGCCGAGGCGCGCTGGGGCCGAGGCGCGCTGGGCTGGCGTCGCTACGGTCGATGGGCGTCGGAGCAGAACGATGCGAAGTCGCAGCCGCCGCACCAGGGGCCGCCGTGCGGTGAGAACTGTCCGGCACTGATGCGGGAGAGGCGATCGGTGAGCTCGCCGTTCGCTCGCTCGACGGTCTCGGCCGACCAGTCGGTCGAGACCACGACCGCATCCGCCGATCCGTTCGGCGCTAGGTACACGAACGAAGTTCGCAGGCGTTCCGGAGCCACACCCCACTGCGTGACCGCGACGATCGCGTAGATGTCGAGCTGCACCGATGCCGACCCGTCGTCGTCGTGAGGGAATCGGCCGGTCTTGAAGTCGACGACCTCGACCACGCCATCGCGCTCGTAGACCGCGTCGATGCGGCCGCGGACCACGTCGGTCCGCTCGGAGGGTCCACGGACGACGAGGGTGAACGGTGCCTCCACGCGTTGGGGCGTCACCCCCGCATACGGGGACGACAGGAACGCTGCTTGACAGCGGTCCCAACGTGTCGGCTCGTTGGAGGTCACGATGCCCGATGGGTCGGCTTCGTCTGGCGATCGATCGATGCCACCGTTGCCGAGATCCGCACGGAGTTCGATCTCGACATCCCCCAGTTCCAACCCGACTTCGCCCTCTTCATCGACCCGATCACCTTGATCGACCTGATCGCGTTCGTCGATGTGATCGACGCGATCACCCGGCTCATCGTCGTCGAACCCGAGGGCGAGTTGGCCGGACGCCTTCGCCTCGATCCAACGGTGGATCGCGGTGCCGAACTCGGCGGCCGGGTTCGGCCGGCGGGGCAACCGCTTGACAAACGACCACTCGAAGCGCCGGGGACACTGCGCATAGGTCACGACAGCCGTGGTTGCCAGGGCCAGCGGGGCGGGTTCGCGGGGCGGCTCGGCCGACACCCGCAGATCGAACAGCGCCGGAGTCTCGGGAGTGCGGCGCGCCTTCGAACGAGTCGTCGGCAGAGTCGTCAGTGCCGGCGGCGTGCGGCGCGCGTCGAGCGCTGCCTGCTGTCGACGTCGTTTGGCCTCCATCTCGGGGTTCTCCGTGGCCGCCGGCGCGCGTTGGGTCTCGATGACCAGGTCGGGACGCGCCTGCAGGAGTGCATAGAACTCGCTCACGCCCTGGGGCTTCTGCGGGCCGGAATACCAGTGCGCTGCGCTCACGACAAGACGCCGGCGAGCGCGCGTCACAGCGACGTAGAGAAGTCGAAGCTCCTCGAACGACTGCTGCTGATCCACATGGGCCTTGAGCCGAGCTTCTTCGCTGCGTGAATTCGGCGGCGCCGTGAAGCCGTCGTTGTCGAGGCGGAGCCAATGCGGCAGCGCTGCGGCGACGGTTGCGCCGTTGCCTGTCGCCCGCCGATCCGGAAAGATGCGACTCGACCCGGAGCCGGCCAGCCCGGGCACGAACACCGTGTCGAACTCGAGTCCCTTCGCCTGGTGGATCGTCATCAGCTGCACGGCGTCGTTGGCGATCGCCGTTGCTTCGGCCGGATCGTCTTCGCTCACTTCGATGAGGCCGAGGTAATCAAGGAACGCCTCGACCGTGCGCGGCCCGTCGAGGGGTTCGAAGGAATGGGCAAGATGCAGGAAACGAAGGAGGTTCTCATGGCCGACGGCATCGACCACGGCCCACAGGCTCGCCCCGGCGACGACGGCCTCGATCGTGTCGACCATCGAACGGCGAGCCATCACGCCGTGCAGCGATGCGAGGACGGAGCGGAACTCGGCCAGGCGATTCCAGGCTTCGGCGGAGAGGCCGGGAACGTCGCGTCCGTCGAGCACCCGACGAAGGTCGAGCCCCGGATCGCTGGGCGGAATGAGCCGTTCTGAGGCCTCGTCGGCCGGGTACGGATCGTCGGGGTTCTCGGACAACGAGTCCAACGTCGGCGCGCTTCGGTGAGCCCGGTGAGCGCGGTCGGCCCGCGTGAGGGTCGCGAGGTCGCGAGGACCGATCCGGTACGACGGTCCCTGGGCGATCCGAAGGAACGCAACGTTGGCTTGCGCCGATCCTTCGGGGCGCGCCACCACCCGAAGCCATGCCACGGTGTCGACGATCTCTGGTCGCAGGAGCAGGCCGCCGAGTCCGATGATCTCCACGGGGATGCCAGCGTCGTCGAGCGCCTCGGCGAGGGGACCGATGAGTCGGCGCTTGCGGCAGAGGATGGCGATCTCCGACCATGGTGCACCCACCTTGGCGATCCGCGAAGCAATGGCCTGCGCCTCGGCGCGGTCATCGGCGGCGACGAACGATTCGATCTTCACGCCGGCCCCTGCCCCGTTGGCGAGGTGGGGCCGCAGCGTCTTCGGGAGGGCAACGGCGATGTTCGCCTGCACGTGGTTCGCGAGCGCAACGATCGGCGCCGTTGAGCGGTAGTTCGTCTCGAGGTCGGCCGTGGTGGTGCCCGGAACGTGGCGGTCGAAGTGGATGAGGTTGTCCACGTGGGCACCGCGAAAGCCGTAGATCGATTGGAGATCGTCGCCCACCGCCGTGAGGGGGGCTGCGCCATCAGGGAATCCCTCTACCCACACCAGCTTCAGGAGCTCGCGTTGTGCCACGTTGGTGTCCTGGAACTCGTCGAGCAGCACCGCCCGATAGCGGCGTCGCAGCGCGTCGGCAATCGATGGATCGGTCCGGACGGCTTCGACGGCGAGCGCGATCTGATCACCGAAGTCGAGCACGCCGAGCCGCCGCTTCGCGGCCGCATAGGCATCGAGGAGGATGCACAGATCGGCCCGGCTCCGGGCGACGCGTCGAACCACGGGCGAGAGCGACCCGTTGGCAGCGATGGCCAGGCAGTCGGCCCGGAGTTCGGCAACGGAGACGAGGTGGTCGGCGAGCGACGATGAAAGGGTCAGCGTCTCTTCCACCAGTTGGTGGGGGCGCCCGAGCTTGCGGTTGGGCAGGTCGACGCGATTGAACTCGTGGAGCAGCAACTGAAATGAGCGAGCCCGATCGAGCAGCCGGGGTTCGCTGGGGAGGCCGAGTGCAATCGTATGTTCGCGTATTATCTGGGCGCCGAAGCCGTGATAGGTCGAGACATGCACGCGGTTGGCCGGGCCGAGGCGGCGGACGATCCGGTCGCGGAGGTTGGCCGCGGCCTTGTTCGAGAAGGTGAGGCCCAGCACCTCGTGATCGGCGACCGCGCCCCGCTGCACAAGGCTCACGACACGCTGTGCCATCACCTCGGTCTTGCCCGAACCGGCACCGGCAACGATGCGCAAAGGGGCGAGCGGGTGGTCGATGGCCCGCTGCTGTTGGGCATCGGGGGTGAATACCGCTGACGACGAATGATCGAGCGGAGTCATCGAACGTGGCGTCCCTGCAGTTTGGTCGGGCAGAGCGTGTGGAAGGCGCAGTAGTCGCAGTTTGCGTCGGGGTTGGGGGAGTAGTCCTCGCGCAGGATCGAGGTGACGAGTGCGTTGATCCGGGCGACGGTGTCATCTTCGAGGCCGGCCGTCACGGCACGGGAAAGCACCTTGACGCGCTCTCGGGACATGTCGTCCTGGAGGTAGTGGAGCTCGAGGCGATCTGCGGTTCCGAGCTCGCGCACCAGCGGGTCGTGGGTGGCCGCGTAGTGGTAGATGGCCAGCTGGAGGTCGTGATCGACCTCGTCCTGCGACTTCGGGCTGCCCGACTTGTAGTCGACGATGCGGATACGGGGTTGCTCGGCGGCGGCGAGCGGGGCGATGACGTCGATCCGGTC
>JANOHI010000179.1:0-24250 GCA_031406385.1 Acidimicrobiia bacterium | reverse complement strand
CCTCGGAAACCACCACCTTGAGGGCGTCCCAATGGGCCATCGTCGACTTCCAGTACCGCTGGTACTCCGGATCGTCGTGATCGCCGGGATAGACGAGCTGCCAGCAAAGGAACTTGGTGCGGTCAACGTCGATCGGGATCGGATTGAACACCTGGAGGTGTCCGGGATTGCAGTTGAACACCGTGTTGGGGAACACCACGTAGTGACAGATGGCGTTGACATGGTGATCCCACGTGGCGTGGAGCGCTTCGAGCTTGTCGGCACGGGGTACGAAACACATGTAGTTCTGCCCAACGATGTGGAACGACGTGCCTCGGAACGCCTTCAGCGCTTCTCCGCCGACATGATGGAGTTGGGCCACGTGATAGACCTCGTTGAACCCGTCGACGATCGCCTTATAGCTGACCGGCACATCGAACTCCACGACCTCATGGAGAACCATGCCCTCCATGTTGAACCGGCCGAGGTCGACGGAGATCTCTGTGCCGATCCAATCCGCCAGCGACATCGGCACGGCATCGGGACCGGCGAGGTTGATCCAGATCCAACCGCCCCAGTGGTCGACCGCCACGGCTGGTGCGCGTACCCCTTCGAGGTGAGCGTCGCTGAAGTCCTCTCGCTCAGGCACGCCGACGAGCTTTCCCGTGGTGTCGTAGACCCAACCGTGATACGGGCAGGTGAAGCGCCGGGCCCCACACCCCTTCAGTTCGCCGACCAGCGCTGGTCCGCGGTGCTGACAGACGTTGTGGAACGCGGCCAGCGAGCCGTCGGGTTGACGGGTGATCATCACGGTCTCGCCGTGACCTTCGTAGGTGATCCAGTCACCTGCTCCTGGAATCTGCTCCAGCCGACCGGCCACCAGCCAACTGGTGTTCAGCACCCGCTCGCGTTCGAGTTCGAAGCGGACGGGGTCGGTGTAGACGTCTCGGGACATCGTCGACGGGCCGTAGTCAGGAATGAGCTGCACGCCGGGACCGAGTCGGGCCGGCGCATCGCCGCGTGTCGGAACATGAACCATTGCTGCATTCTCCTCCGTGGGAACCACTGATTCCTACCACCCCCCTTACCGTTCGGCCAAGGATGACGCTTTCCGGGTGGTGAGTGGAGCAGTCAGGCCGCGACGAACCGGGTAAGAGCGTCGAGGTAGCCCTGGGTGAAGTGCTGCTGCATCCGGCGAGCCACCGGCGCGCCGATGACGGCGAGCGGGTGGTTGGGCTTCCAGAAAACATCGATGGTGAAGCGAACCGTACCGTCGGCGGAGCGCTCCACGAGGAACCGCTCCTCGCCGCACTCCGGATGCACGGGCAGCGTGCCGTAGGTGAAGCCGTAGCTCGACGGCGTATCGGTCACGTCGATGATCCGACAGGCAATCCGCACGTCCGCAGGTCCCAGACCGAGCACAAGGAGGACGGTCTCGCCCGTGACGACTGGCGTGGCCTCGATCGGAACCACCCCCGCACCGCGATGCGCGGCCCATGTCTTCAGTCCGAGACGGGCGCGCTCGAAGGCAGTCTCACCGTGCCCGACCACCTGCGACATCTGCTTGCCGGAGAACCCGGTCGGCACCCGACGGTCGATCGTGGCGCCGACATCGACATAGGTGAGCTGAGCGAGTCGTTGCGAAGCCAGCAGTGAGGCTCCGTCGCGCCGAGACTGTCCACGGATTGCAAGTACGGAACGCTTGCCGCGCCGTCGTGGCCCAGAACCATTCACGACGAGGCGACTTGGTCAGCGAATGTGAGCCATCGGTCGGCAAGCTGATGGAGCGTGAAGCGCTCCTCGACGGTGCGCCGACACGCCCGGCGGTCCAGACCTCCGATTCGAGTGACGGCGTCGGCCATGGCATCGACCGAACCGGGCTCGACCAGGTACCCCGTGATCCCGTCGTCAACGATCTCGGTCGGGCCACCTCGCGCATAGCTGATCACCGGCGTGCCGACGGCAAGTGCCTCGATTGCGCTGTTTCCGAAGGCCTCGACCCACGAATGCGTCATGAGCAGCGCAGCGGCGAGCGAGAGTACCTCGCTCACCTGTCGCTGCGTCACGAAACCGTGGACGGTGACGTCGACGGTCGGGAAGGCCGCCCGGCATTCGGCGAGCAGGTCCGGCTCCTGGACCAGGCCGCAAACCTCAAGTGCATAACCCGTTCGTTCGCACACCTCGAAGGCGTCACGCAGACCTTTCTCCCGAGACACGCGGGCAACCCAGGCGAGACGACGCTCAGGGGTCTCGAAGGACGGAGCAGCACAACGATCCAGATCGACTCCGCCGAACATCGGCATCATGACCTCCGCCGCCAGCGCGCCGAAGGTGGCGACCTGCGCGCAGGTCACACCGGCGAAGCGCGTCGGGGACCGTTCGAGCTGACGGGAAAGCTCCGCGTCCACGGTGTCGATCTGCGATGACAGCGACACGATGTGTCCCACCGGGGTCGTGAAGAACGGCGTGAGGTAGTAGGACAGCCAGTCGTATGACAGCGCAATGATCACATCGAAGTCGTGCTGGTGCGCCCGGGCAATGTCCCACATCCGCTCGAGTACCCCATGCGGATCCTGGGTGACACCGATCGTTCGATCGGCGGTTGTGGCATAGACGGGCACTGCACCGTCAGCCTCGAAGACCGTGACGCGGTGGTCATCGATGACCGAACCGACTGGCGCAACGATGGCGCACCGAATGCCTCGGTCAGCCAGACGCGGCGTGAGGTTGACCAGGTTCGTCTCCACTCCCCCGCCGAGGCCCGAACCCAGTGGACCAACCGGAGCGGTGACGAACAGGATTGAAGAAGTGCCTGCCGGGCGCGTCGAGCAAGCCACGCAACGAGCTTGCCAGAGCCCGCGGGCTACCTCCGCACCATCGGCGCCGTGCACTCCACCACCCGGAATCCCTCAGGATGTGTGCGGGGTGATGAGGTACTTCGTGCCGGTCTCTTTGGCGGCGTAGGCGCGGATCGTGTCGGGGTCGCAGGCCTGCTCCAGCGAGATCGTCGAGGAGTAGTGAGATGCGAACGTCGTGTCGATCTCCGCCACCACCCTCGCCCGCATGGCGTCGAAGCGCTCCGGGCCGACACGCCCGATGAAGGGGGTGAGCAGCCACCCGCCGACACCCCACGCAAATCCGACCGCGCCAAGGCTCAGATCCAGCGGACGGGTGTCGAGCCGACCGTAGATGAACACCTGCTTGTGCACTGATGAGCCGTAGCGGTTGTAGGCCGCTCCCGAATTCGCGCTGCGTTCCATCGCCGCAAGAATTCGACCGGCAAGCGTGCCGCCACCGGTCGCATCGAATGCCAGGGTCGCCCCGGTCGCACGCAAGGCCGCGACCAGGTCGTCGTCGAACGTGGGACTCGATGAATCACAGACATGCTCGGCGCCGATCGAACGAAGCAGGGCAACGTGTTCCGGGCGCCGCACGATATTGACGAGACCGACACCATCGGCGAGGCAGATCTTCACCAGCATCTGACCAAGATTCGACGCAGCGGCGGTGTGCACAAGGGCGGTGTGCGCGTCGAGTCGCATGTTCTCGACCATCGAAAGCGCCGTGAGCGGATTCACGAACGGCGACGCGGCCTGGGCCGGCGAGACACCCTCGGCCATGGCGAGGCATGACTGGGCCGGGACCGCTCGGAACTCGGCGTACATCGCGCCGCCGACCGCACCGACGACGCGTCCTATGAGCGCCTGCGCCGCAGGAGACGAACCAGCGGCGACGACGACTCCACCACCCTCGTTACCGACGGGCATCGCCTCACCGAGACGGGCCGCCATTCCTGCCATGTGTGCCGCCGGGACGTCACCGACGGTGACGTCTCCCTCGCGACGCAACGTCGAGACGTCGACGGGGCCGAGCAGCAAGCCGAGGTCCGACGGGTTGATGGGGGTCGCCTCGACCCGTATGAGCACCTCGTGCGCGGCGAGCTCCGGTTCAGCCACGTTGGCAATCGTGAGTCTGAGTTGGCCGGCGGAGGTGATCTCGGAGAGCAATTGCTTCATGGCCGCACGCTACTCCTCACCCCCCGAAGTTGGCGCGGCCCGCCTCCTCCTGCCATCGTCGATAGGTGCACGAGTCGACCGACCCAACGGTGGAGCCATCCGACAAGGATGCTCTACGAACCCGCTACCTGGCCGAACGCGACAAGCGGCTGCGCCGTGACGGCAACGAGCAATACATCGAGCTCGTCGATTCATACGCCCACTACCTCACCGACCCTTACGTCGAGCCGCAGCCTCGTGACCCCTATGTCGACGACGTTACGGTTGCCTTCATCGGCGGCGGCTTCGCCGGGCTCCTCACCGGCTCCCGCCTGAAGCAGTCCGGCATCACCGACGTGCGCTTGATCGAGAAAGGCGGCGATTTCGGCGGCACCTGGTATTGGAATCGCTACCCCGGTGCGCAGTGCGACACGACATCGTTCGTATACATGCCGCTGCTCGAAGAGACCGGGCACATGCCGACCGAGAAATACGCCCACGCGCCGGAAATCCTCGAGCACTGTCGGCGCATCGCCACCCACTTCGACCTCTATTCGAACTCGTGTCTGTCGACGGAAGTCACCGCTTGCGAATGGGATGAGAGTGCCGACCGATGGATCATCGAGACCAACCGCGGTGATCGTATGCGCGCGAAGTACATTGCGATGGGAACCGGGCCGCTCCATCGCCCCAAGCTCCCCGGTATCCCCGGGATCGAGACGTTCCAGGGGCACAGCTTCCACACCAGTCGATGGGACTACGACTACACCGGCGGCAACCCGAGCGGGGCGCTGATGGAGAAGCTCGCCGACAAGCGGGTGGGCATCATCGGCACGGGAGCAACAGCCGTGCAGTGCATTCCTCATCTCGCTAAGGCATGCGGATCGCTCTTCGTCTTCCAGCGCACGCCGTCGTCGATCGACGTCCGAAACAACCACGTCGTCGACCCCGCCTGGTTCGCCACCCTCGAAGCAGGCTGGCAAGAGAAGTGGCTGCGCAACTTCACCACGCTGCAGACCGGTGGTCTGGTGGACGAAGACCTCGTGAAGGACGGCTGGACCGACATCACCAAGCGCATCCGGGCGAAGCTCCTGTCGAGCCCCGACCCAGACTTCAGCCCGGCCGGCCTCGAGCGCGCCTATCACGAGAGCGACGACGAGAAGATGGCCGAGATCCGTGCGCGGGTCGATGCTGTCGTGCAGGACCCGGCAACTGCGGCCACTCTCAAGCCCTGGTATCGCCAGCTGTGCAAGCGCCCGTGCTTCCACGATGAGTACCTCGATGCCTACAACGAACCGAGGGCGCACCTCATCGATACCGACGGACGCGGCGTCGAACGGATCGACGAGACCGGGGTGGTCGTCAACGGGGAACACTTCGAGCTGGACTGCCTGATCTATGCGTCGGGCTTCGAGGTAGGTACCGAGTACAAGCGGCGTGCCGGCTTCGACATGGTCGGTCAGGGCGGACGCAAGCTTTCGGAGCATTGGGCCGACGGCATGCGCAGCCTCCACGGCATTCACATTCACGGCTTCCCGAACGTGTTCGTAGTCGGCCCCACGCAGGGCGCCAACCTGATCTCGAACGTCCCTCACAACCTCATCGAAGCGGCCACGACGATCGCCACGATCATCGCCCACGCCGAGTCGACGGGAGCGAGCACCGTCGAGATCAGCGCCGAGGTCGAGCAGGCGTGGCTGGACCGGCTCGAATCAGGCGGACGACGATTCGGCAACCAGCCCGACTGCACCCCGGGCTACTACAACAACGAAGGCATCGACGCTGGCGTGCGCGGCATGCGCAACAGTCTCGGCTTCCCCGAGGGTCCGCTCGCCTACTTCGATTTCATCGACGGCTGGCGGAAGACCGGACAGTTCGCCGGGCTGACGTTTCGCCCAACGACGTAGGTGCGGAGCCGCACGGCTCTCCGGATAACGCGGAGCACTTTCTTGCTTTGGTTGTGTCGGAGCGAGTGGCGGTACCTTCGACCCTATGTCGATTGCCCTGAACGAGGACCACAAAGCGCTGGCCGAGACTGCCGCGGACTTCCTGGCGAAGCACGGCGCCCGGGCAGCATCCCGAGCGCTCCTGGAAGCGCCGGCCGAGGGGCTCCCCTCGTTCTGGGGGGATCTCGCCGACCTCGGCTGGCTCGGACTCCACATTCCGGAGGCCAACGGAGGCTCTGGCTACGGACTGGAGGAGCTCGTTGTGGTCGTCGAGGAGCTCGGCCGGGCTGGAGCTCCCGGACCGTTCGTCCCCACCGTGATCGCCAGCGCCACGACCGCTGCGTGCGCCGATGAGGCAACGAAGAGTGAGCTGCTTCCCGGTTTCGCCGACGGCAGCCGCATCGGCGCCGCGGCCCTCGAGGGAGCCGTCCAGATCCGAGACGGTAGGGCGTATGGCAATGCCGGAGTCGCGCTCGGCGGAGGGCTCGCCGACGTCCTGCTGGTTGGCGCAGGTGACGACGTTGCCATCATCGATATGCGCGCTGATGGCATATCCGTCGATACCCCGCCGAACCTGGACCCAACACGGCGTTCCAGCCGGATCACCCTCGACGGCGCACCGGCCACAGTCATGGCCGGCGCCCGACAGACGCTCACCGACATCGCTCGTGTCGTCCTCTCGGCCGAAGCAGTGGGTCTGGCCCGCGAGTGCACCGAGCAAGCCGCGGCGTATGCGAAGGTCCGGCTCCAGTTCGGACGGCCGATCGCCATGTACCAGGCGGTGAAGCACCACTGCGCCAACATGGCCGTCGCCACCGAACTGGCGACCGCAACAGTGTGGGACGCCGCACGGGCATCGAAGGATGGCGCCGAGCAGTTCACCTACGCCGCCGCACTGGCGGCAACGCTCGCCGGTCCGGCGGCCGATCTCGCCGCAAACCTCAACACCCAGGTGCATGGCGGAATCGGCATCACCTGGGAACACGATGCCCACTTGGCAATGCGACGTGCGACCACGCTCAAGGTGCTCCTGAACCATGAGGCGGCGGCGGAGTGCGTCACCAACTTGACCCGCGCCGGAGTTCGTCGCACTCGCACCGTCGAGCTTCCACCTGAGGCCGAGGCATTCCGCGAGGAGGTCAAGGCGTTCGCCGAAAGCATTCGGTCCCTCGACGCGTCGGCACAGCGTGACGCGTTGATCAAGACCGGCTACGTCCAACCCCACTGGCCGAAGCCCTGGGGACGAGACGCGAAGCCGGTCGAGCAGCTCGTCATCGAGCAGGAGTTCACCGCCGCCGGCATCAAGAAGCCGGCATACGGCATCACCGGATGGGTCATCCTCACGCTGATCCAGTACGGAACCGACGATCAAGTGGCCCGCTGGGTCCCGTCCGCGCTGCGCCAAGAGGTGATCTGGTGCCAGCTCTTCTCCGAGCCCGACGCCGGATCCGATGCGGCCGGAATCAAGACGAAAGCGACGAGGGTCGCCGGGGGTTGGCTCATCAACGGGCAGAAGGTCTGGACGAGCGGCGCTCACCATGCCGGCCGGGGTTTCGCCACCGTCCGAACCGACCCCACCGCCCCGAAGCATCAGGGCATCACCATGGTGGTCCTCGACATGAAGGCCGAAGGCGTCGACGTGCGCCCGCTGAAGATGACGAGCGGCAACTCGGAGTTCAACGAGGTGTTCTTCAACGATGTGTTCGTTCCCGACGACGACGTGGTCGGTCCCGTCGATGGAGGCTGGACCGTGGCACGAGCCACGCTCGGCAACGAGAGCGTGAGCATCGGTGGGGGAGGCGGCGGCGGCATGGCACTGCCCGGCGAGGCACTCATCGCCGCCTACGACGCCAACCCGACCCGCCTTGCCGGAGGCCCGGCGCGGATCGGCCGGTACACGGCAACGCACCAGGCGATGGCGGCGCTCAACATGCGAAGTGTGTTTCGCGCCGTCGCCGGTAGCGGCCCCGGGCCCGAGGGAAACATCACCAAGCTCGTGCTTTCCGAGATCGGCCACGACGCCGCCGCCATGTTCGCCGAAGTGCAGGGCGCCGAGGCCGCGTTCATGGACGGACCACGTGCGCTTTCGGGCCTCATGGTGCTCATGCACCGCGGAATGTCGATCGCGGGCGGCACGTCGGAGATCAAGCGGAACCAGATCGGCGAGCGCATCCTCGGCCTCCCCCGCGACCCGCTCATCAACTGACGCCCCTCCTCAACGCGCGGCCCATCAACACTCACGCGTCAGCACAAACTCACGCTTCGCCACGACTGACAACAAGGACCACAGATGAAGATTCAAGCCGCCGTGCTGCGAGACGGAGCAGCCCCCTACACGATCGAAGATGTCGACCTGGCCGAGCCGAGACGGGACGAGGTTCGGGTTCGGATCGTCGGCTCCGGCATGTGCCACACCGACATGCTGGCCAGGAGCGGTTTCACGGCGCTGCCGATGATCACCGGCCATGAAGGCTCGGGCGTGGTCGACGCGGTCGGTCCAGGAGTCACCACGCTCGCCGTCGGCGATCATGTGGTGCTCTCCTTCGATTCCTGCGGGACTTGTGACAACTGTGCGAAAGGTCAGCGCGCGTACTGTGAGACCTTCCTTCCGCGCAATCTGGTCGGACGTGATCTCGACGGATCCACCACCGTCACCGACGCCGCAGGCAACGAAGTGGCGGCTCGCTGGTTCGGGCAGTCGTCGCTCGCCACGCACTGCATCGCCTCGACCCGTAACGCCGTCAAGGTTGATGCGGAACTCCCGATCGAGCTCTTCGGACCACTCGGCTGCGGCATCCAGACCGGAGCCGGTTCAGTTCTTCTGGCGCTGCGGGTTCAGCCGAACACGAGCCTCGTGGTCTTCGGGTCGGGCGCCGTCGGCCTCGCCGCAGTGATGGCCGCGGTGGTCGCCGGCGCCACCACGATCATCGCCGTGGACCTGCACGAGTCACGGCTCGCTCTCGCCCGCGAACTCGGGGCAACGCACGTCCTGCGAGGCGACCAGCCCGATCTGATCAGCGAGATCCAGTCCATCACCGGCGCAGGGGCGCACTACTCCGTCGACACCACCGGTGTTCCCAGCGTGATGCAGTCGGCGGTGACGTGCCTGCGGATGACCGGCGTATGCGGCTACGTCGGCGTGCAGATCGGCAACATCGAATTCGACGGTTCTGCGCTACTCGGCAAGACCGTCGTCGGCATCCTCGAGGGAAGCGCCGACCCGCACACGTTCATCCCCCGCCTGATCGAGCTGTGGCGCGCCGGACGGTTCCCGTTCGACCGGCTCATCACGAACTATCGGCTCGATCAGGTGAACGAGGCCGAGCAGTCGTCACTCAGCGGCGGCGCAATCAAGCCGGTGCTGCTTCCCTAGCCTCTGCCTTCCTGCTCGCCGCAACAGACCTCCGGGCGCGCCATCCAAACGGTCTGAAGGACCGTCGGTGGGCGGACGCCCCTCGAAGAACGCTCTCACATGGGTGCTATGGCATCGCCGGGGAGCGCTCCGCCGGCGTAGAGCGCCGTCTGAAAACGGCGCATCCCGGTCAGCCAACGGTCGACGTCGGTGGCTTTGCGTTCCATGTACGTGGCCACTTCAGGATGGGGCAGCACGTGGAATCGCTCGGCGCGAACCGCTTCGATGCACGCCGCTGCGACATCGGCGGCGGACTTCACGCCGTCACCTGCGGCGACGCCATCTTCGAGACCCCCGCCGCCGAGGGTGTCAGGGCTGTTCACCGCGATGTTTGTAGCGACGGCCTGGGGACACAGCACGGAGACCCGGATGCCCTGGTGGTGATGGGTGATCGAGAGCCATTCCGCCAATGAGACCGCAGCATGCTTGGTGATCGAGTAGCTCATCGAGCCGATCTGGGTAAGGAGGCCGGCGGCCGACGCCGTGTTGAGCAGGTAGCCCTCACCGCGGGCAATCATTGATGGGAGCACGGCGCGGGCGGCGTAGATGTGGGCCATCACGTGGACCTCCCACATGCTCTGAATGCGCTCGTTGGTGTCCTCCAGCCCACCGACGGTGACGAAGCCGGCGTTTGAGGCAAACAGGTCGATCGGCCCGTGGGCGTCCTCGGTGCTCTCCACCAGTGCCCGAATGCCCGCCTCGTTGCGCACATCGAGGCCGACGCCGGTTCCGCCGACCAGCGCGGCGACACGCATCGCCTGCGCCTCGTTCAGGTCGGCCACCACCACATGGCGGGCGCCCTCGGCGTGCGCAGCGATGGCCAGCGCCTCACCGATTCCCGATCCGGCGCCGGTGATGACCACAACTCGATCTCGAAGTTCCATGAGCCGCAGCGTAGATAGCTGAGCGAAGCTGAGGCGAACCGGGCGCCGTCGATGGATCGCAGCGGTACCGTTTGTCACCGACTTCCGAACGACCCCGAGGACCCGCTATGTCTGGATTGCTGACAAACCTTCGCCCCGATGGCACTCCGTATCCGGTGCAACTCGACGATGACGAACTGGCGAAAACGCTCGACCCGCTGTCGTTCGCGGTGCTCCGCAAAGCGGGAACCGAACGGGCCGGCACCGGCGACTACACCGACGAGGAGACCGAAGGTGTCTACCGGTGCAAGGCCTGCCGGGCGGAGTTGTTCCGCAGCGACACCAAATTCCATTCCGGCTGCGGCTGGCCCTCGTTCTACGCTCCCACCGACGACGACGCCGTGGTGCTCCTTACCGACCACCTCCTCGGGTACCCGCGTACCGAGGCGCGATGTGCGAACTGCGGTTCGCACCTCGGCCACGTGTTCACCGGCGAGGGTTACCCGGTGCCCACCGACGAGCGCTGGTGCATCAACTCCGTATCGCTCACACTCGAACCGAAAGGTGCCGAAACCCCCTGAGTTCGGCGGCTCGGCTCACGTCGTGAGCACGGCTCAGATCGATCGGCCCGCACCTTCCCAATACGGCGCACGAATCTGACGCTTGAGCAGCTTCCCAGCCTCGCTCCGCGGGAGTTCGTCGACGATGTCCCACGAACGCGGCACCTTGTACCCGGCAAGCCGTTCGCGCACGTAGGACGAAACCTCAGCAGCAAGTGCCTCCGACCAGGTGGTGCCGGGAAGGAGTTGGAGCGCCGCCTTCACTTCCTCACCGAACTCCTCGTTCGGAACACCGAATACGGCGGCGTCGATGACCAGCGGGTGCCCGGTGATCACGCCCTCGATCTCGGCGGGATAGATGTTCACTCCACCCGAGATGATCATGTCGATCTTGCGATCCGACAGGAACAGGTATCCCTCGTCGTCGAGGTAGCCGATGTCGCCGAGTGTGAAGAACCCGGCCACACTGTGCGCTTCGGCCGTCTTCTCGGGCTCTCCGAGATACTCGAAGTCGGTTCCCATAGCGTTGCGGACATGTATGACACCGGCGCCGCCCGTGGATGCGTCGTCTCCCTCTTCCACCACGATGCGCACCGTCATGTTCGACATCGGCTTCCCGACCGAACCGGGCCGAGTGAGCCACTCCTCAGCGGTAATCATCGAAACCACGCCACCCTCGGTCGCTCCGTAGTACTCGGTGATCTTCGGCCCCCACCACTCGATCATCTGACGCTTTACGTCGGGCGAGCACGGGGCTGCGCCATGGAGCACGAACGACAGTGATGACCCATCGAATGCGCGCTTACGTTCTTCCTCGACCCGAAGCGTTCGCACGAACTGGGTCGGCACAAGATGCACGTTGGTGATCGCGTGGCGTTCGATCAGCTCGAGCATCTCCTCGGGCACGAAGCGACGCTGCATCACGACCGACGACCCCCCGATCAGCGGAAAGAACGAGAAGGCCCACTGGGCCGAGTGGTATCCGGGACCGCAGAGAAGCGTGCGGCCCTTGGGCGGAAAGCCAATGTTCACCATGCCCGCCGCCATCAGTTCGTAGACCTCCGGCGGAACGCCTGAGGCGAAGGCCGAGTTGGCGACCCCCTTCGGCCGTCCGGTCGTCCCCGAGGTGTAGAACATCACACCGCCCATCGACTGATCACCCGGTTCATCCTCTGACGCAGCGCCAAGCGCGTCCTCGTAGGTGGACTCGAAGGTGAGCATCGGCACGGTGACGTCGGCGGTGTTTGCGGTGAATTCTGGGTCGACGATGAGCAGTTTCGAGCCGGAGTTCTCGACGACGTAGGCCACCTCATCGGCCGAGAAATGCCAGTTGATCGGCACCACGAGAACGCCGGTGTGGGCGACCGCGAGGAATACCTCGAACATCTCGCGTCGGTTCCCCGACAGCAGGGCCACCCGCTCACCCGGCTGCAACCCGCGCTCGCGGAGCACGTGGATGAGCCGGTTGACGCGCCCGTTGAGGACACTCCAGGAGGTCTCACCGCGCTCGTCGACGAGGGCAGGAAAATCGGTACGGTCGAGCGACGAGAGCAGCAGACGGGCCATGCACGCACGCTACCGGCGGATGCGTTCGTTGACCCAAGTGGACCCGCCGGCCACGCTGCACCACCGGCTCGACGGGCAGGGCTCGACGGGCAGAGCGCGCTCGCCTAGGCCGCGACCTCTCAGCCGGGCTGGAGGAACTCGACCCAGTTCCCTTCGGGGTCCTCCACGATGGAGATGGTGATGCCGGGCCGGAGCGCCGTGACCGGTACCACGACCTTGTGACCCGCGGACTTGACTGCCTCGGTGATCTCCTCGATGTTGGAGACGGTGATGGTGAAGTAGCGATAACCGGTTGAGCCGCCGATGCCGCCGGGGGGCGAAACCGCCGGCGGCGTCTTTCCGTTCTGCACCAGCTTGACCATGCTCGTTCCGCACATCAGCCGATACATCGTTCCCCCACCGGGCATCGGCTGGGAGCCGGCATCGGTCAGGCCCACGAGGTCTCGGTAGAATCCAAGTGCGGCTTCGCCGTCGGTGACGATGATGCCGAGGTCGATGGAGTCTTTGGTCAGTGCGATACCCATCTCGACACCGTACCCGGGACTCCGTGGAGCGGTCCAAGTCCGGGACGGCTCCCCGTCCTTCTAACGTGGCCCAAGCCATGATCCTGCGCCACGTGACCCTTCACCGCCTCCGGCTTCCCCTGGCTACGCCCTTCCGGCGGGCTTCCGGAACCGAGCACCACCGCGACGTGCTGCTCGTCGAGGTGGTCGGCGACGAGACGTTCGGGTGGGGCGAGTGCGTGGCTGAGGCCGAACCGACGTACAGCCCCGAGTATGTCGAGAGCGCGGCACACGTGATCGAGAAGTTCCTTCTTCCGCGCCTGGATACGGGCAAGGTGCATGCGGCCGACCTGACCGGGAGGTTCGCGCCGATCAAAGGACACGCGATGGCCAAGGGGGGTTTCGAAGCCGCACTGCTCGACGCCGAGTGCCGATTGTTCGGCGAATCATTCGCGGCCCGGCTCGGCGCCACGCGCGACCTCGTTCCGTCCGGAGTCGCCGTCGGCATGCAGCCAACGCTCCGCGAACTCGTCGACGTGGTCGGCGCCTACGTGGCCGAGGGATACCAACGGGTGAAGCTGAAGATCGAGCCTGGCAACGACGTGATTCCGGTTGCCGCCGTGCGCGAAGCGTTTCCAGAGCTAGCACTGCAAGTGGATGCCAACGGCTCTTACACGATCGAGGACGCCACCCACCTCTCCCGACTCGACGCGTTCAACCTTCTGCTGATCGAACAGCCCCTCGGCGACGATGACTTCCTCGGCCACGCCGAGCTCGCCCGGCATCTCGGCACACCGATCTGCCTCGACGAGTCGATCACCTCACTGCGAACGGCTGAGCTCGCGCTCGCGCTCGGCTCGTGCCGCGTGATCAACATCAAGGCCGGACGCGTCGGTGGCTACCTCGAAGCCGTCCGAATCCACGACCTCTGCGTGAACCGCGGGGTGCCGGTGTGGTGCGGCGGGATGCTCGAGACGGGCATCGGACGCGCTGCGAACCTTGCCCTCGCCGCCCTTCCCGGCTTCACGCTTCCGGGCGACCTGTCCGCCTCGTCGAGGTACTTCCATCGCGACGTCACCGAGGCGTTCACCGTCGAGAACGGGTTTCTGCGGGTGCCGACCGGCATCGGCATCGGGGTCGATCCGATCGCCGAACGGCTCGCCGAGTTCCGGACGAGTTCGCGCACGATGACGATCGGTTGACGAGCGAATCCGATCGGCGCAGTGCCGCCGGCCACGGCAGACTCGTCACATGAACGAGACCGAACGACGCCAGCTTGACGCCGATGTGGCCGGATGCGCGTTGTCACACCAGGCGCTGCTCGCCGAACTCGATGGGCTCGTGCAGAACGACGAGGTCTCGGTCATTCGGGCATCGCTGCTCCCGGACTGGACGGTGGGACATGTGCTCACCCATCTGGCCTGCAACGCCGCCGCGCTCACCGGGATGATCGAAGGCGCACGCGTCGGTGAGGAACGCCTCATGTATCCCTCCCCGGACGCCCGCAACGCGGCTATCTCCGACGGCGCACCGCGTCCTTTTGCCGAGCAGGTCGACGACATCCGGCGCTCCGTGTGGCGACTGGAGCAGGCCTGGGCCACGCTCGACGCCGCCGGGTGGGCCGGAAATGGCCTCGCTCCTTTCGGCAGGGTGCCAATCGTTCAGCTCCCGTGGCGTCGCTGGCGCGAGGTCGAGGTACATCGTTCAGATCTCGGCCTCGGCTACACGTGGAAGCACTGGCCGACCGACTACGTCGTTTCCGATCTTGCCCGCCTACGCACGCATTGGCTAGCCGATCCGGCCAACACACTGCCGGGCGATGTCGCTGCGGCCACTGACCGTCAGCAGCTCGCCTGGCTCCTCGGCCGCGCTTCAGGACTCGCGTCCCCCGCTCCATCACTCTGAACCATCCACCTGATACACCAGCAACGGAGAGAGACATATGACACGCGCGCTTACTTTCGGAGCATTTATCCCGCAGGGATGGAAGGGCGAATACCTTGGCATCGCCGACCCTCGAGGGCAGTGGCAGACGACCGTCGATATCGCTGCCCTGGCCGAAGAGCTCGGCTTCGACTCGGTGTGGGTCTATGACCACTTCCACAACGTCCCGCGCCCCATCCATTCAACGGTGTTCGAGTGCTGGACGGTGATGGCGGCCATCAGCCAGCGGACGTCGCGAATCCGGCTCGGACAGATGGTGTCGTGCAACGCGTACCGGCACCCCTCGGTCGTGGCCAAGATCACCTCGACGATCGACGTGATCAGCGGCGGGCGTCTCGATCTCGGGATCGGCGCAGGCTGGTACGAGCACGAGTACAAGGGATACGGCCTTGCGTTCGGCTCGCCGAAGGAACGCCTCGGGATGCTGCGCGAAGGAGTGGAGATCATCAGGTCCATGTGGACCCAGGCCGACACCAGCTACCAAGGCACCTATTACCAGCTCAACGGCGCCCAATGCGATCCGAAGCCGTTGCAGTCGCCGACGCCGCCGATCTGGATCGGCGGTGGTGGTGAGCAGGTGACCCTGCGGATCGTGGCGCGTCATGGCGATTGGTCGAACTTCGGTGGCGGCGCCCCCATCGAAGCGTTCGTCCACAAGAGCGCCCTCCTGGCCGAGCACTGCAAGGCTGTCGGAAGAGACTTCGACGAGATCGGGCGCTCGGTGTCCGGCGACATCTTCATTCGAGAGACCGAGGCCGAACTCCGCGAAGCGGGAACGAAGTCACTCACCGGTCAACCGGTGGAGGAATGGGCTGCAGGGCACTTCGTCGGCACTCCCGAACAGGTCAGCGAAAAGATGCAGCGCTACATCGACGCCGGCTGCCGTGGCTTCGTCCCCTGGTGCGCCGACTATCCCGACACCGAGACCCTGCACCACTACGCCGCGGTGATGAAGCAGCTCAGATAGCCGTGCTCAGACGGGAGAGGCACCGAACTGCGGCGGGCGTCTCTCCCGATGGCTGGCCACGCCTTTGATCACATCTGGTCCGCCGAAGCCCAGGAACTCATAGGCGAGGGAGGCGTCGAAGGCGGGGCCGAACATGCGGTAGCCGTGATTCAGCGTGTGCTTGGTCCACCGGATGGCCTGTTGTGCGCCGTCGGCCAGCTCCTGAGCAACCTTGAGCGCTTCGGCCATCACGTCGTCCTCATCAACGCAGATCGACACGAGCCCGATTCGCTCGGCTTCTTCGCCCGAGAGATCGCGACACGTGAGCAGGTAGTACTTCGCCTTGGCCATCCCGCACAGCAGCGGCCAGCAGATCGCTGCGTGATCGCCGGCCGCAACACCGAGGCGGGTGTGGCCATCGATGATCCTCGTACGCCGGCCGACGACCGACACGTCGGCGAGAAGGCCGGCCACGAGACCCGCCCCTACGGCGGGGCCCCACATGGCCGACACGATCGGCTTCGAGCAATTGAGGATGTTCAGCACCAGATCACGCGCTTCGCGAAGCACGCGCGACCGTGTGCCGTAGTCGACGACCATCTCGTCGATCATGTCGAAGCTGCCCCCGGAAGAGAACCCCTTGCCGGCTCCGGCGATCACTGCCACATACACGTCGGGATCTCGATCGATCTTCGTCCACACATCAGCAAGGTGTGCGTGCTTGGCGGCATCGACGCTGTTGAGGCCGGGGCCCTCCAGGGTCAGCTGCAGCACGTGATCCATCGGGGACGAGAACGTCAATGACGGGAACGCGTCGGTGTAGGCGGCGAGGTCGATCATCTCTGGGTCCTCTTCAAGCGGAGCGGGTGAGTGGGTGGTGTGACGATCGGGTGGGCGAACACTGGGAGTTGACGCGCCCACGCCCGTACACTTCGGCGCAGGCCCGAGGGGGCCGGGTTGACGAAGGGATACGAGATGACGGTACCGGTTGCCAATGGCGACGAGCGAGCGGCGGCCTATGCGGCATGCCGCGGACGGGTGCGCGAGCTGCTCGGCGGGGTCTCCGATGCCCAGGCCGACGTGATCGTGCCTGCCTGTCCTGACTGGACAGTCCGGAATCTCAGCGCACACCTTGCAGGCGTCTGTCGCGATCTGGCGGAACGCAACCTCCCAACCGGCGATGTGCAGGCGTGGGTCGATCGACAGGTTGCCGAGCGGGCCAGGCGAAGCGTCGCCTCGCTCTTGGACGAATGGGACGAGTTCGGCCCAGCCTTCGAGGCGATGATCGTGGCTCGACCGGACCGCACCGGCGCGCTGCTCTACGACGTCGTTGCCCATGAGCACGATGCTGCGTCGGCACTCGGTCTCACCGCCGAGCGAACGTCGGAAGGCGTGCGGCTCAGCATCGACATCATGGCCGCGATTATCGACGGCGACCTCGTCAAGGCGGGTCTCCCTGCGGTGCGGCTCTCCGATGGTACGCGCGCATGGGAAGTTGGCCAGGGGTCGGTCGAGTTCACGATGGAGGCCGACACCTTCACCCTGATGCGGGCACTCGGCAGTCGCCGAAGTATTGGCCAACTCCGCTCAAGGACTCACACCGGCGACCTGGATCGCTTCCTCCCGGGCCTCGCCCACCTGCCACTTCCCGTCACCGATCTGGCGGAGTGAGACCGTCGAGGAGGAAATTCTCCAGAACAGCTGAACGGGATTCGGCTCCCGGTCGTATCCACCTCCGACACACGTTCTCTCGACCGAGTGCGGACGTGCCCCACACAGGGACCCGGAGGTTTCCATGTCACGCTTCGCCCGTCGTTCATTCGCAGCAGCGCTCCTCGCCGCGGTCGCTTTCTCGCAGTTCGCCGTTGGCTCCGTCGCCTCCGCTGCCGACGCACCCACCAAGAAGGCGGCCTACACCATTGCCGTCAAGGAATCGAAGCTCGGCCCGATCCTCACTGATGGCGCCGGCATGTCGCTCTACATGTTCACCCCCGACCGCCGCAACGTGAGCAACTGCGAGGGCGCCTGTCTTGCTGCGTGGCCACCCGTCATGCTGAAGGCGGGGGAAGGCCTCGACGACATTGCACTCGAGGGAAATCTCCGGCGGTCTTTGCTCGGGGTCGCAATGCGCTTCGACGGTTCGCGCCAGGTGGCCTACAACGGCTTCCCGCTCTACAACTGGGCGCGCGATCGCACCGCTGGTGACGTGACCGGGCAGTGGTTCAACGGGATCTGGTTCGTTCTCAACGCCGACGGCGTCCCGAACACGGCGCGGATCTGAGGTGAAGCCGATGTCACGTTCACCACGTCTTCCGGCGAAGCGGGCTGTTCGAACGCTGCTTGTTCTGATTGCGCTCGGCGCCGTAACCGCGGTCGGCGGGATTGTCTACCTCCGCTACTTCTACGGCAACGACGCCCCGCCTCCCTTCGAGCTTTCTTCGTTCGCCGTGCTTCTCCCGTTCCGGCGCTCCTCGGACCGCAGTAGCAGGAGAGTCTCGCAACGTTCGGGACAGCATCTGGTGCTCACGTTGGCCGCCGTCGCCATGATCGCCACCGTGGGTATCGCCGAGACCGCCTCTGGCGCGTCGAAAGCTCCTGTTGCCGGGGCGTCGTGTACCAAGGTCGGGGCAACCTCCGCGGCTGGCGCAACCAAGCTCCGGTGCACGCTCTCGGCCAAGAAGAAGCGTTGGACGGTCACTTCGCCCGGTCCGACGACCACGGCGAAGGCGGCCGCAGCTGCACCGACACCGGCAAGCTCCGGCGAAGCTCCGGTGTCCACCGGCGTCGAGGGAACGTACAAGATCGGCCCCGGTTCGGCCGCGGGGTATCGCGTCCGTGAGCTTTTTGTCGGTGGCCTCGCCAAGGTCGACGCTGTCGGACGGTCCGAGGCGGTAACCGGCACGGTCGTTCTGGGACGCAATGGATCGGCACTCCAAGTCCAATCGGTGAACGCGGCCGTCGACATGACCAAGCTGGTCAGCGACGAGTCCCGGCGGGACGGCCGCATGCGGACAACCGGCATCGAAACAGACAAGTTCCCGACCGCAACCTTTGTCTCGTCCACCGCAGTGACCCTTGACCCGGCGAGCGAAGCCGGAAACCCGGTGAAGGCCACCGTCGCCGGCAAACTCACGCTTCATGGGGTCACCAGCGACGTGCAGATCCCGGTCGATGCGCAGCTTCGGTCGGGCACCCTCGAGATCGTCGGACGCCTGGCCATCAATCTGAAGGACTATGCGATCGACCCTCCCGAAATCGCCGACTTCGTCAAGGCCGACGATGATGGGGCTTTCGAGTTCAAGCTGATTCTCAAGAAGGGCTGAGTCATCGTTCGTCGCCTTCGACCGGTACCGGGCCGCAGTGATGCGGCACCGGCAGTGTCTGACACCACCTCGGTGTCAGACACTGCACTGCGACCCGGCGGCGAGACGCATGACATCGTTGATCTCCGTGTGCTCTACGACGTGCACGGAAGTGAGATCTTTCGGTTCTGCCATCGCCTCGTCGGCGACCGAGGACTGGCCGAGGAAGCGATGCAGGAAACGTTCCTTCGAGCGTGGCGTTCTCAGGACCGTTTCGATCCAGCCACGGGTTCGCTACGAACGTGGATGTATGCCGTTGCCCGCAATGTCTGCATCGATGCGCTCCGGGCTCGCGGACGGCGGTTCGGCCTTCCTGGTTCGGAGTTCGATCACTCCGCCGGCGGCCCCGGTGCCGATGAGGTCGGCTTCGAGGCGATGCTGTCGTCGTGGATGCTCGAAGAAGCACTTCGACGTATCCCGGCCAATCAGCGAGATGCGCTGGTGCTGACGTACATGCGCGACCGCCCGTACGCTGAAATAGCCGACGTTCTTGGCGTTCCCGAGGCAACGTTGCGCACCCGGGTGTTCTACGGGCTGAAGTCGCTTCGAAAGGTGTTGGAAGAGATGGGCTGGCATGAGTGAGGACAACGAGGTGAACGTACCGGGCGCAATGCAGTGCCAGCGCACCGTGGAGCTCGGCGCCTATCTCATGGGCGGCCTGGATGAGCACGAGGCCCATGAACTACGCGTGCATATCGATACCTGCAACTGGTGTTCAGCCGAGCTGTTCGAGCTCCAGCCCGTTGCCGACCTTCTCGACTCCACCGAGTTGGCCACGGCCATCGTCGGCGAACGGCTCGACCCCACTCCCGATATGGCGGCGCGGCTCTTCGCCCGGGCGGCGCAGGAGTCCGAGCCCGGCACGGCTACGCCGCGACCCGCGGGGTCGGCCACGACCTCCCCGTCACCGTTCTCCCCTCCGGCGCGTCCGCGAGTTCGCCGCCGGACGATCGTCGCCGCAGGCGCTGCGGTCTTCGCGCTGGGGATCGGTTCGACCCTGGGGACTCAGCAGCTGGTCGCCAACGATAAGCCGCAGCGCAGTGACCTGTCGAAGAACGTCGAACGCATTGCGTTCCAGCGAATCACCATGACGGCACCGCTACCGTCGGCGGCACCGCCGAAGGCATGGGCGGCGATCGACCAGACACCGGCCGGAACCTATGCCTACCTCTACGTCCGCGATTTCCAGGTCGGCAAGATCTACAAGTGGTGGTTCGTGAAGCGCGACGGCACGAAAGTGCCACTCGGTTCGTTCCGCTACCCCGGCCAGGTCGAAGGCGAGGAGTGGCTCCGCTGCCCCGGCCACACGTCGTTCGACCGGTCAGAACTGATCGCCATCGGCGCGACCGACGAGGCCGGCATCGACGTCGTCCGCGAGGACCTCCCACCCGCACCAAAGATCGTCGCCACGTAGTTTCAGGACGACCCGAGGTTCCTCGTGCACGGTGTCGCTCACTGAGCAACGAGTTGCACGCGGAGGGCGCACAACCCGGACGCACAGAATCATCTCGCCGACAGGGGACTCGCCCCGTACGCTTGGCGACATGGCACTCACCTACACCTCGACGTTGCGAACCACGCCGACCACCGCGGCGAGGCGCGACGAAGTTCTCTCCGATCCGGGCTTCGGGAAGCACTTCACCGATCACATGGTCAGCGTCATGTGGACCGCGGCACACGGATGGCACGACGCCGAGATCCTGCCGTACGGACCGATCCAGCTCGATCCGGCGGCCGCTGTTCTGCACTACGCCCAGGAGATCTTTGAGGGCATGAAGGCCTACCGTCATGCCGATGGGTCGGTGTGGACGTTCCGGCCGCACGCCAACGCGGCGCGCTTCAACCGGTCCGCCCAGCGTCTCGCCCTACCGACCCTGCCCGAGGGGGACTTCGTCGACGCCATTGAGCGCCTCGTGCAGCTCGACATCGACTGGGTCCCGACGGGAGGCGAGAAGAGTCTCTACCTCCGTCCGTTCATGTTCGCCTCGGAGTCGTTCCTCGGAGTCCGCCCGTCCACCGAGGTGCGCTTCATGGTCATCGCCAGTCCCGTGGGACCCTATTTCGCCGGTGGCGTGAAACCCGTCCGCATCTGGCTCTCGGCGAACTACACGCGCGCCGCGCCGGGTGGGACGGGGGCGGCCAAGTGCGGCGGGAACTACGCCGCCGGTCTGGCCGCTCAGCTCGAGGCGAGTGAGCACGGCTGCGATCAGGTGTGCTTCGTCGATGCCGCCGAGCGAAAGTGGGTCGAGGAGCTCGGCGGGATGAACCTGTACTTCGTCCACGCCGACGGCCGGCTGACCACACCGCCGCTCGGAACGATCCTCGAAGGCGTCACCCGCAATTCGATCCTCACACTCGGCAAGGAGCTCGGGCTCTCTCCGGAGGAGCGAGCGATCTCCATCGACGAATGGCGCGACGGCGTCACGAGCGGGTCGATCCGCGAGGTCTTCGCATGCGGCACGGCGGCAGTGGTGACACCGGTCGGGAACCTCGTCTGGGACGGCGGCGAGATCGGCAACGGCGAGGCCGGGGAGATGACGATGCAACTCCGCAAGTCACTCATCGATGTCCAGTACGGCCGGGCCGCTGATCCCCACGGCTGGATGCACCGACTCGCCTGAACCGACCCCCAGGCCCCGGCGGACGACCCGCGAGACGAGACGGCCTTCGAGGCGACGAGATCCGTGGTGAACTTACATGCACGCGTGTGTAATTCGAGTGCGAGGAGCGTCCGATGTCAGCAGCCACCAACGAACCACCGTATCTCGCCGGAGTCTGGGCGAGATCGTCTGACCTCGACGTCGTCTCCGGTTCCGGGTGTCGGGTAACCACCGTGTCGGGCGACTCGTACCTCGACTTCACGAGCGGGATTGCGGTCACGTCGACGGGGCACTGCCACCCGCACGTGGTCGCCGCGATCGCCCGTCAGGCCGAACGCTTCATCCATGCCCAAGTCAACTGCTACCACCACGATCTACTTCTCCCACTGGCGAAGCGACTGCGCGAAATCACGCCGACGCCGATCGAAACGTTCTTCTTCACCAACTCCGGAGCGGAGGCCACCGAAGGCGCGGTCAAGCTGGCCAAACATGCAACCGGTCGCCAGAACGTCATCGTCTTCAACGGATCGTTCCACGGGCGCACCCACCTCACCATGGCGATGACGACGTCGAAGACGTCCTACAAGCTGAACTACTCGCCGCTCCCGTCGGGGGTCTTCGTGGCTCCGTTTCCTGACCTCGTGCATTCGAAGCTGAGCGACGACGACGAGATCGATCGCTGCATCCAGGCCTTCCGTCATCTGCTCAACACCCAGACGGCGCCAGGAGAGACCGCAGCCGCGATCCTCGAGCCGGTCCTCGGCGAAGGCGGCTACATCGCGTCGCCGCCCCGTTTCCTCGAAGCCATCGTCGAGATCTGCCGCTCCCACGGCATCTTGTTCGTCGCCGACGAGGTGCAGTGCGGATTCGCACGAACCGGCAAGATGTTCGCCGTCGATCATTACGACATCGAGCCGGACATCCTGATCATGGCGAAGGGCATCGCCTCAGGCATGCCCTTTGCGGCGATCGGTGCGCGCTCCGAACTCATGGCCAAGTGGATTCCCGGCTCACACGGCGGCACCTACGGCGGCAATCCGGTCGCCTGCGCGGCGTCGCTCGCCACGATCGAGATCCTCACCGCCGACGGCTTCCTCGACAACGTCAACGCCCGCGCCGAGCAGCTCACCACCGAGTTGGCGCGCATGGCCGCCGACCACCCGTCGATCATCGACATTCGCGGCCTCGGGCTCATGATCGGCGTCGAGTTCGACAGCCCGGCGCGCGTTGCCGCCATCATCGCAGCTGCCCGGACAAACGGCTTGCTGCTGCTCAACGCCGGCACCTACGGCGGCGTCATCCGCTTCATGCCGCCCCTCGTGGTCACCGAAGCCGAAATGGCCGAAGCGACAGCGGCGTTCGAGAAAGCCCTCATCGCCACGGCGTAAGCGGCACACCAGGAATCGGACACCACCACACGCTGATACGTTGCCCGCGTCGGCGGGCCACGCCGGCATCGCGAGGGCGAGCAATGGCATTCGGACAGTCCAGCGGGCCTCAGGCATCGGCGAAACAGCTGCAGTATCTCGAATCACTGTTGGGAAAGGCCGGGTATGCGAGCTTCCGCGAAGCGCGGCATCCTCTCGGTCTGACGCAACGTCAGGCCGGAGGCAAGTTCTCGACCGCTGAGGCATCGGCGCTGATCGACCAGCTCCTCGCCTCCCCCACCGCGGCCTCGCAGGGCGCTGATGTCGACGACGAGTCGGACGAGGGCGACACCGAAGGAAACGGGGTGCGGACCACCTCGGACAAACGCCGTCCGAAGTATGCGCGCCTACGAGCTGTGCAGAACCCGTCTGAGGAGATCCAGGCGCTCTTTGCCAAAGGCCTCGCCCGGCCCGACGGGAAGCCGCTGAACATCTTCGGCACCCTGGCCCACCATCCGTCTCTGCTCAAACGCTTCAACGTCCTCGGTGGACTGTTCCTGGCGAAGGGCACGCTGCCCGAACGCGAACGCGAGGTCGTCATCCTCCGAATCGGCTGGAATTGTCGAGCGGTGTACGAGTTCGGGCAGCACACCATCATCGGCAAGCGGGTCGGGCTCACCGACGCCGAGATCGCGGCACTGACCCGCAAGCCCGACACCTACGCCTGGCGGGCCGCCGACGCCGTGCTTATCGCCATGGCCGACGAGCTCTGCGCCGACGACTGCGTAAGCGACAAGACGTGGCAGAACCTCGCCGCAAGATGGGACGAGGCGCAGCTCGTCGAGCTGGTCATGCTCGCCGGCTTCTACCGAATGGTTTCGGGCTTCCTCAACTCCACCGGTGTGCCGCTCGACCCCGACACGCCCGGCTGGCCTGACTGACCGACCGCCGGCAGCGCTCCGGGTATGGTTGGGTTCGTACCCGCCACGTTGGCCGCCGCATCCTGGGCTTCGCAGCAGGTGCCGAACGAGCCAGTTCACCCGGGTGGTCGGCCTCACGATCACTCGGGAGCGTTCTGTGCCTCCAGCCAAGCGACGACGTGTTCGCGTCGCATGAACCGGGCCCAGCCGAGCGGCGTGGAATCGAAGTCGTCGTCACGGGCGTCGTGGTCGGCGCCGACATCGACGAGCTTGCGCAACAAGTCAAG
>JANOHI010000173.1:0-2371 GCA_031406385.1 Acidimicrobiia bacterium | reverse complement strand
CAAAAGGTCCCATCTACCTGGCGGGCGACATTTCTGGAGTTCAAGTCCCCCCTTCGACACGATTTCGTATTTCCCCTGGTCACAGCGTTTTGTGGGTCGAAGTGTCGAACGGGGGAGAGCACGCATGCGGAGGCCTGCAGGTCTGTGACCTGCGGAAATACGGAGTGTCTGACGGGTTAGTCGTTGTATCGCACCCACCGTTCCGATTTCGCGAAGTGGCTGCTCAGGGGCCTGTTTCCGGGTTGGGGTGTCGCTGTGCAATCAAATTGCAAGCCTCTTCTGGCGCTTGACTTGGAGGTCGAACGCCTGTAATGGTCAGGAACGCCGGCTTCTCGAAGCGAACCACGCTGCGATCTTCCACCGACCATGTCGGGGCGGCTCCAGAGCACTGGACAACGGGTTGCCGGACGCAGGAATCTGCTCAGGACAAGCCGTCGCTGGGTTCCGGTAACCGTGGGAAAGCGTAGGTTCCGCTAGGACACTCCTTCAGCGGAGCGTGGCGGAAGCCCGCGACGTAGGGTGTCGCTTTGCAAGTAAAGTACAAGCGTCCGTCCGTTCATGGAACATGGCGGAGGCGAGCGGAAGGCACCGGAGCGTAGTTTCTCGTCCAACGCGGAGACCCTCCATGCGTCCTCCACATGATCTCCACATCGACCGGGCATCGTGGGACCAAAAGAAACCACTCATGCTGAGGAGCAACTCAATGCGCCCCTTCTTCTCTCGGAGAGCCGCTGCGCTCGTGGCCGGTCTGTCGCTGGCACTGGTGACCGCAGCCTGTGGTTCCGATGACTCTTCAACCGCTACCGTCAGCCCGACTTCGGTGACCACGGCCGGCATGGACATGGGCTCCACAGCGGATGTGCCGACGATCCCGGCGGGCCTGGCCTATTCGGAAGGACAGGAAATCCGATTCGTCCATACCGAAGTGTCGGACGAGGAGATCGCCAAGCTCCTCTCAAACATGATGAGCTCGCCAGTGCTGTTCGTCCCGGCTTTGACGGAGGTGCCCGAAAGCATCACCGCCCCCGTCTACGTCTTCACCAATGGCCCCACCGGCATGGGGCCCCTGGGCTTCCAACCTGATGTGTTTCCGTATCCGCCGGGCGACGCCCAGTACACGCCCCTGCGGTCCATTCACCAAGTGACCTGGGTTGACCCGGGACAGGCGCGCGAACTGAAGTCAGCGGCCGAAGTACAAGAGGCTGAACAGAACGGCGACTTGACGATCGAGAAACCCGGAGTGGTGGTGAACATGCCCTTCGTGACCTGGCCGAATGGGCAACGCTAGAAGCTGTGATCTCGTGTGCGTGTCATCTCCGAAGGGGCAGTTGAGCTCGCGAGCATCGCCGCCGTGACCTCTGCATGCGTCACAGCTCTCGGCTCGGTGACGCCGAGTGCGGACACGAACAACCCCGGGCACCGCCGAGGTGGTTGTGACTGTGCCCGAAGCCAGACCACGCTGGGACAGCAAATAGCGGCAGAAGGATGCGAGACCAGGCCCTGCCCATTCGTGGTCACACGAGGACAAAGAACCGAACGACTACGGTGCACCTTCAAGGAGAGCCCTCCCGTGGTTGACGGCGTGGATCTAGACAGTCACATCGTCGCAGCCCAGGAGGGTTTTCCCGCGGACGCGCACACACCCCACCCCGGTGAACAATCGAGGCTAAAGGCGATACACCGTCGCCTCTCGCCCGGCGAAAGGCCTGAGGTGTCAGTTGTCATCGGCCCGAGGAGTATCCATTCATGATCACCAATGACGTGCAATACCGGACAACGAAAACACTTTTGGGCAGTTCGAGGAAGCAGCCCGAAACCTCGAGACGGGTCTGGCCGGTGCGAAGAACAAGAAGCTGCACCAACTCCAGATCGACGCAGCAAAAGCACAGGCGCAGGATCTCGGGGTCGAGATCGCCGAGTACGAGCAACTCAGGTCCGGCGCGACTACGTCGTTCGAGGCCGACACGCTCGGCGACCTGTCCACCCTGCTGGTCCGAGCCCGTGTCGCCCGGGGATGGTCGCAGCGGCGGCTCGCAACCGAACTTGGGATCGCGGAGCAACAGATTCAGCGTTACGAGGCGAACGGATATGCGACCGCCAGTCTGGCCCGGCTATGTGAGATCGCCAACGCACTCGGCCTACGCGTCCGCGAGACCGGCGAGCTCTTGGCCGACACGCCAGCGACCTGACGGGCTGGTGCGCGTCCTGGAGATCGTCCGCCGGGTGGGCCGGTGACCACGCTCATCTGAAGTTCCTCAGAGTTGCTCACTGAATTTCCCCACCCGTAGGGCTCCACCAATGAGGGTGGGGCGCCCTTGATGCTGTTGGTCTCTGACCACGCAACAGCGACCAAGGGAGCCCCGTTCTCAAT
>JANOHI010000162.1:0-11627 GCA_031406385.1 Acidimicrobiia bacterium | reverse complement strand
GACCTCAGCCGGACCGGACCGTTCTGCAAGGCGGCGATCGCCGCCATCGCCGCTCCTCTTCCCGACACGCCGGACGACAAATCGAAATACACGGCGGCCGACAAGGCGGCGGACAAGGCCTACGCCAAGATCCTGCTCGGGGCGATCGACACCATGCTCAAAGACGCGCCGACCGAGGTCCGGGCCGACCTGCAGGCCCAGCGCAAGGTCGCCGTCGGCTTGGCGGCCACGGGTAAGAACTGTGCGTCGACGAACGTTGCGCTCACCGCGTCGGACTTCAAGTTCGCCGGGATGCCGGCCACGGTCAAGAGTGGCCTAGCGGCGATCACGATGAAGAACGCCTCGAAGGCAGAGATGCACCACGTCGTGATACTCCGAAAGGCGAATGGCGTCACGGAATCGGCGAAAGCTCTGCTCGATGGCGAGGACGAAACGAAGGCTGTGTTCGCCGGTTTCGTGGAGGACGTCAAGCCGGGCAAGACAGGAGCAGGGCTTGTGAATCTGACCCCTGGAAACTACTTCCTCTCGTGCTTCCTGCCCACCGGGGGCAAGGAAACCGGCATGCCGCATTTCAAGAGCGGCATGTTCGTGGAGTTCGTGGTGAAGTAGGCGAGTTCCGAGAGGTCTCCGCACCAACGAACCGGTTCCACGCGCCCGACGTCACCGGGTAGCGCCCGTTTCGACGGAGCCGCTCGAACGTTGTCTCCGGCGCGTCGTCCGGCATCCCAGATCGGCAGGTTCGTCCATCCCCGACAGCCCGAATTCGGCCCGGAACGGGCCGAATTCGGACGATGTGGGATTGGGAAACCGGGGATCTGGGACGGCGGGCCGGAGGCGTTGTCGTACCCTCCGCCTACCCTGTTGGCTGTGGCCGGACGATCGCCGAAGACTGTGATGGCGCCGGCCGCGTCAGCGGTACCGTCGGGAAACGCGCTCGACCCCGATGTCGTGCTCAGCCGGTTCTCCGACGCCACCCGGGCGTGGTTCACTACCACGTTCGATGCGCCCACCTCGGCACAGACGCAGGGCTGGGACGCAATCTCCAAGGGGCAGCACACGCTCGTCCTTGCGCCCACCGGCTCGGGAAAGACCCTGGCGGCGTTCCTCTGGGCGCTCGACCAACTTGCCGCGCGGCCCCGGGCCACCCGGGCGAAGGCCGGCGTGCGGGTCCTCTACATCTCCCCGCTCAAGGCCCTGATCTACGACGTGGAACGCAATCTGCGCGCCCCGCTCGTCGGCATCGCCCGCGAGGCTCAGCGGCGGGGGCTGCCGCTCCCCGACATCACCGTCGCCACCCGTACCGGCGACACCGGGGCGAAGGAGCGGCGAGAGATCGCCAAGCACCCGCCCGACATCCTGGTCACCACGCCCGAGTCGCTCTACCTCGTCCTCACGAGTCAGGCCCGGTCGATCCTGTCGACCGTGGAGACGGTGATCATCGACGAGATCCACGCCGTGGCCGCCACCAAGCGCGGTGCCCACATGGCGCTCAGCCTCGAACGACTCGAAGCGGTTGTCCTGGCCGGGGGAGGGTCCCCGCCCCAGCGGGTCGGGCTGTCGGCGACCCAGCGCCCCCTGGAGGAGGTGGCCCGGTTCCTCGCCGGTCGTTCGTTCGACGACACCGCACAGAAGTGGAAACCGCGAGAGGTTCGCATCGTCGACACCGGAGTGCGTAAAACCCTCGACATCGAGATCGTGGTGCCGGTCGAGGACATGGGCGAGCTCGGCAAGCCCGTGCTCGGCGCCGACGGTGAACCGATCCTGATGGGGGCGGCCGCGGGCAACCCGGAGTCGCGTACCTCGATTTGGCCGGCGATCTACCCGCAGCTTCTCGAACTCATACGTACGCATACCTCCACGCTGATCTTCGTGAACTCCCGTCGGCTGGCGGAGCGCCTCGCCAACAAGCTCAACGAACTCGCGGGGGAGGAGCTCGTGCGATCGCATCACGGTTCCATTGCTCGCGAGCAGCGGTTGGAGATCGAGGAGCTACTGAAGGCTGGCCGGCTTCCGGCTCTGGTCGCCACCAGCAGTCTGGAGCTGGGCATCGACATGGGTGCCATCGATCTTGTTGTGCAGGTGGAGGCGCCGTCGTCGGTGGCGAGCGGACTCCAGCGCATTGGTCGCGCCGGCCACCAGGTCGGTATGCCGTCAAAGGGACGCATCTTCCCGAAGTTCCGTGGTGATCTCATCTCCGCAGCCGTCGTTGCCCGGCGCATGGTCGACGGGCTGGTGGAGGAAACCCGAGTTCCCCGCAATCCGATCGACGTGCTGTGCCAGCAGATCGTGGCGCTCGTCGCCACCGATGACGCGGGGACCACGGTCGACGACGTCGCCCGGATGGCCCGAGGCGCCTATCCGTTCGCCGACATCTCCGACGACGTGCTCAACGGTCTGCTTGACCTGCTCGCCGGTCGGTATCCGTCCGACGAGTTCGCCGAACTACGCCCACGTATTACCTGGGATCGCCTGACCGGCAAGCTCACACCGCGGCCGGGTGCGCGTCTGCTCGCCGTCACCAGCGGCGGCACGATACCTGACCGGGGGCTCTACACCGTGGTGACGCCCGAGGGGACGAAGGTCGGTGAGCTCGACGAGGAGATGGTCTACGAGTCACGGGTCGGCGAGGCGTTCCTGCTCGGTTCGACCACGTGGCGAATCGAAGACATCACCCCCGACCGTGTCGTGGTCACGCCCGCCCCCGGAGTGCCGGGCAAGATGCCGTTCTGGCACGGCGACAAGATCGGTCGGCCCTATGAACTGGGTCAAGCCATCGGCGAGTTCGTCCGCACTGTCGAGCAGATGGACGACGACGTTCTCCGGGAGCGATTCAATCTCGACGCGCTCGCCACCCAAAATATGCGCGCCTACGTTGCCGAGGAACGAGAGGCAACCGGCGGACATCTACCGACGGACCGTCAGATCGTCGTCCAGCGGTTCCGCGACGAGCTTGGCGATTGGCAGCTCTGCCTCCTGTCGCCCTTCGGCGCTCAGGTTCATGCGCCGTGGGCGATGGCCATCGAGGCGCGCATACGCGATCGGCTCGGCATGGAGGCGCGGGCCATCTGGAGCGACGACGGCATCATCGTGCGTCTCCCCGAGGCCGACGAGGCGCCGCCCGCCGACTACTGCCTGGTCGATCCCGACGAGCTCGACGACCTGCTCATGAACGAACTCGGGAACTCCGCGCTGTTCGCGGCGCGGTTCCGGGAGAACGCCGCGAGGTCTCTTCTGCTGCCGAGGCGTCGGCCGGGTTCGCGTACACCGCTGTGGCGTCAACGTCAGCGCAGTGCTGACCTGCTCAAGGTGGCCTCGCGCTACGCCAGCTTTCCCGTCATGTTGGAGACCTATCGCGAGTGCCTTCGCGATTCCTTCGATGTGCCTTCGCTGATGCGTCTGCTCCACGGGATCCGGGCCCGCAAGGTGCGGGTGGTGAGCCTAGACATGGCCCATCCGTCACCGTTCGCCTCCTCGCTCGCGTTTGGCTACATCGCCAACTTCATGTACGACGGCGACGCGCCGCTCGCCGAGCGTCGAGCGGCGGCACTGGCACTCGATCGAGACATGCTCGCCGATCTGCTCGGCAGCGAGGAGCTGCGGGAGCTCCTCGAACCCCAGGCGATCGCCGCCGTCGAAGACGAGCTGCAGTGCCTCGACCCGCGTCGTCACGCCCGCACCGTCGACGCGGTGCACGACCTTCTCCGACGCCTCGGCGACCTCTCCGTCGATGAGCTCGCGTTGCGGGTCGAAGGTGGGGCCGCTTCTGCAGTCGCTAAACTCAGTGCGCTTACGAAAGAGCGTCGGGTTGTCCTCGTGAGGGTGGCATCGGAGGACCGCTGCATCGCTGCCGAGGATGCCGGCCGCTACACCGAAGCCCTCGGCTGTCGAGTCCCTCCCGGGCTTCCCGCGGCCTTCCTCACCTGGTCCGGTCCTGTCGACCCGGTCGACCCGGCGGCGCCGCTCGGGAGCCTGCTGGTCCGCTACGCCCGCACGCACGGGCCGTTCACCACCCACGACGTGGCCACGCGATTTGGTGTGTCGTCAGACGTCGTCGAGGCGTGCCTCCTACGTCGTGGTGACGACGGTTCACTGTTGTCGGGGGAGTTCCGCCCTGACGGGGCCGGACGGGAATGGTGCGACCCCGATGTCCTGCGGCAGTTGCGGCAGCGCTCCCTTGCGGTCCTCCGCAAGGAAATCGAACCGACCTCCACGGAGGCCTTCGCCCGGTTCCTCCCCGATTGGCACGGTGTCGGCACGGCCGTGGTCTCGGGCGGCCTCGATCGGCTCTACGAGATCATCGGGCAGCTCCAGGGTGTTGCGCTCCCGGCCAGCGTGCTGGAGCGCGACATCCTCCCGGCCCGGCTTCCGCGATACACGCCACGGCTGCTCGACGAACTGCTCGGTGCCGGTGAGGTCGTGTGGGTCGGCGCCGGTCCGCTCGGACGAGACGACGGGAAGGTTGCGCTCTATCTCCGCGAAACGGCAGCGTTGCTTGTACCGGCGCCCAGAACCGACAGCGCCGACGCGCCGTCCGAAGACGAGCATGATCGTCTTCGCACGTTGCTTTCCGCTCGCGGGGCGTGCTTCTTCCGTGAACTGCAGGGCACGAACGATCTGCGCACGATCGACTCGATCTGGGACCTCGTGTGGGCCGGCGAAGTCACGAACGATTCCTTCGCCGCGGTCCGGGCGCTTGCCGGGTCGAAAAAGGGCGGCGCATCATCGGTCGGAGCGGCTACCCGACGCGCCGGGCGTCCACGGCTCGCGTCGCTCAGCATCCTCGGTCCGCCGAAGGCCCAGGGTCGCTGGTCGCTCGTCACCCGTGAGCTCGGGCTCACTCCTGCGGGTGGCCCGTCGAGCGACTCGTCCAGCGACGGGTTCGTCCCGAAGAAACAGCAGATCGCGTCCGCCCGTGCGGTCGCCACCGAGCGGGCCCACGCCCTCGCCGTCACGCTGCTCGAACGACACGGTGTGCTGACCCGTGAGGCCATCAAGGCCGAGGGGGTGGCGGGAGGATTCGCCGGCCTGTACCCGGTGCTCAAGCTGCTCGAGGACGGCGGACGGGTTCGGCGCGGCTACTTCGTGGCCGGGCTGGGCGGTGCCCAGTTCGCGGTGCCAGGAGCCGTTGATCGGCTGCGGGCCTTCCGCGAGCCACCGCAGGTCCCGGAGGTCACCGTGCTCGCCGCGGTCGACCCGGCCAACGCCTACGGTGCGGCCCTTGCATGGCCGGTGAAGGGACCGCAGCGTGCTGCCGGTGCCTACGTGCTGCTCGTCGACGGGCTTCCGTCGCTCTACCTGGAAAAGGGCGGCCGCTCCATCGTGGCGCTACGCCCGTTCGACGGCGAGTGGGAGGAGCCGGTGATACGCGCGCTTAGCGCTATGGTCGGCACCGAGGAGTCACGGGATCGGATAGTCAGGTTCCGCCGCCTCGTGCTGGAGACCCTGCCCGACGAACTGCTCCCGCTGCTGCGGGCGGCGGGCTTCGTCCCCACGCCCAAGGGCCTGGCGAAGTATGCCTGACGCCCGGTCACGTCGAACCTGGGAAGTTCGGGGGATTCGTTGCTCTGGAAGCGACAGAAACCCCGAACTCCGGTCGAAGGAGACACCAGCGATTGCGGCCGATACGATCAGGTCATGAGACGGCGGACTTGTGCGGCGTTGGTTGCGTTTGCTGTGACATCCGGAGCAGTTGTCGCCGTCGCACCCGGTGCTGGGGCAGCGGCCTCGAAGACGAAAACGACCAAGGCAACATCTGCCGCGAAAAAGTTGGTGTCGGCTTGCGCTTTGGTGACGAAGGCCGACTTGGTGCAGGCCGGTGTCAAAGGCACCCTCGGCGTCGGTGAGAACGACCCGCAGGGGTTCGTCGCGAAGGGCGGGTCTGCGTGCACGATCGAGCACGACACGGGCTATGTCGGGATCGTCTACGAGATCGAGAGTCCGAGCAAGCGAACGCCTGAAGAGTTCTTTGCGGCTTCGTCGGTGCCGATTCCCGGCCTGCCGAAGGGCAACGTGATCGTCGAAGCAGACGGTGACATCCAGCGCTACCGAGCAATCGTCCTCCGGCGTGCGCGCCTCGTCCTTGTTGTTCGAGCTGATCCCCAGGTGTGGACCAAGGCAAACGCCTTGGCCCTCGCTTCGAAGGTGTACCCCCGGCTCCCCTAGCCCGAAGTCGCCGAGCCCGCGGCCTGAAGGGTCGCTGAGAAGCAGCCAACGATGCATCGGCGTTTGCCCGCAGACTCGGGAGATGCGATCGCTCCAGTTGCTCGTCGGTTCCGCTCTGCTGGTCGTCGCTGTTGCCGTGTCGCCGCGACCGGCGGAGGCCGTTGCTGCGAAGAGCGGCGCGGTGTGCAAGACCGTCGGTGCCAAGTCCGGTTCGCTGACCTGTACGAAAGGATCCAAGGGTCTTCGGTGGAAAAGGGTTGTGGCGAAACCGTCGGCATCCACCGCAGTCGCCGGGAACCCAGCGACCGAAACGACCTCAGCGAAGCCGGCACCGGTCGCCTCGTCGGCCGCGCCGACCGCTGTTGCCACTCAGACACGGACGCGTACCGGGTTGTTTGCCGGGGCCGCCGGCTACCGAGCGGCCGGAACAGTCGACGTGGTGGAGACCGGGTCGTCTGCGAGCATGCGGATTCGCAATGCCGCCATCCAAAGCGGTCCTGCGCTCGTGCTCTACCTCACCCCGGAACCCGGGGCCCTGAACCTGACCGGAGCAATCCGTGTTGCTCCTCTCACCTCGCTCACCGGCAGTTCGGAGTACGTCATCCCAAACGGCACCGAGGTTGACTCGTTCGGCGGTGTCCTCATCTGGTGCGACCGATTCGCCGTCCCGTTCGGAACGGCAGAGCTTCGTTAGCAACACGATTCAGCGTTCGGAGGATCTGTTGCTCTGGGAGCGACAAATCTTCCAAACTCTGGTTCGCCGTCGGGATCAAGGAGCAGGACTCGGCGCCCTAGCCGACGAGGTCGGTGCTGAGACCGCGCCACAATTGCGTACACAGCGCCAGCGACTCGATGTCGATTCGTTCGTCGTGGCCGTGAAAGCGGTTGGCGACGGCGACGCGATCGAGGGTCGGGCTGAAGAGGCCCGCTCCGTACACCGTGGTTCCCTTTTCGCGGAAGAAGCGGCCGTCCGTGCCACCGACCATAAGGCTTGGTGTCATCTCGGCCTGCGGGTACTGACGGCGGACGTGGTCGCCGATCGTGTCCCACAGAGGACCGCCAATCGGCGATGCGGTTGCGTTGCCCTGGGAAAGTCGCTCGATCGTTACGACGTCGCGGAACTGGCCGCACAGGTCCCACAGCAACGCGTCGACGTCGTCGTTGGAGAAGCCGGGCATGGTTCGAATATCGACGTCGAGTTGCACGCGGTCGGGCACGATGTTCGTCTTCTGGCCGCCGTGCACGACGTTGCACGACATCGTCGTGTGACTGCACGCGTGGAGGCGCCGGCCGAGCATCGGCGGCAGTTCGGCCAGCGCGTCATCGAGGGCCGCGGGATCAAGCAGCCGTTGCTGCATCGCGGGGTCGAGCCCGCTGGTCTTGATCAGGCCGCTCCAGGATTCGTCGATCGAGGTCGGCCCACCGTGGGCGGCGATCCGACGAATGATCTCGGCCGCCTTCACGAGTGCGTTGTCGGTGCCGAACGGGGACGATCCATGGCTCGGTGTCCCACCGATCGTGAGACGACGCCACGCCACGCCTTTCTCCGCGGTGGACATCATGATCGACTTCCCGTCGCCGGCCCAGAAGCCGCCCATCTCCGTGACCATGTAGTCGCAGGCCACCGCGTCCCAATGATGATCGATGACCCACTTCGCGCCGTGGTCACCGCCCGCCTCTTCATCGGCGACGCCGAAGTAGATCAGGTCACCTTGGGGACGGAACCCGCTTCTTGCCAGGTCCTTGAACGCAACAGCCATCGACGAGGTGAGACACAACATGTCGAGCGCGCCTCGACCCCACACCTCCCCACCGATCACGTCGCCGCTGAACGGTTCACGTGTCCATCCGGCGACGTTCACGGGGACCACGTCGGTATGGCCCATGAGGCAGAGCTTCGGTGCCGACGGGTCGGTTCCCTCGATGCGGGCCACGATCGACGTCCGGTCCCCGTGCGGGGTGAACCGCTCAACGTCGAGTCCTGACCCCTCCAAGAACGTCTGCAGGAGATCGGCGTTTCGGCGCTCGCCACCAGAATCCGGCGTCCCGTCGTTCACACATTCGTTGCGGATCAATGCTTGGAGCAGCTCGACCGTTTCGTTGGTCAAGGCGTCGTCGGTGGAAACCATCTCGTGCTCCGTCTCGGCCGGGCGTCGTCCGGGCTTCATTGTCGCCGCGATCCCGAAGCCGTCGCAAGAGGTGCCCTGTCGGAGTTCGGGGTGAGAGTTGCCCTGGGAGCAACGAAAGCCCCGAACTCCGGTCAGATCGGTCGCCAGCCTTGGGTGTTGCCGGGGCGTGGCCCCGGTAACGTTCGGTTGCGAGACTTCTCGCGGCCCGCGCTGATGGAGGCACCATGACCGACACCGCTCCCGCTCCGACCCCCGTGGCTCTCACCCGTAAGGCTACGTACTCGTTCTCCGACCGGATCACGGCGAGCAGCGGCACGGTGTTCGCATCCGGGGTTCAGGCAGTGGCCCGGATCATGGTCGAGCAGTTGCGCGTCGACCGGGCGAATGGGCTGCGTACCGCGGCGTTCGCCTCGGGCTATCCCGGTTCCCCGCTGGCCAGCCTTGATCGGGAGCTCGAGATCGCCCAGAAGCTGGTGGGCAACGACCTTGCGTTCGTCTTCCGGCCCGGGCTCAACGAGGAGTTGGCCGCCACTGCGGTGATGGGTAGCCAGCTCGCCCAGAACCACGGTGAAGGTCGTTACGACGGGGTGATGGGCATGTGGTTCGGAAAGGCCCCCGGTATCGACCGCGCATGCGACGCCATCCGCCATGCCAATTACGCCGGAGCCCATCGGCACGGGGGCGTGCTCTGTGTGGTCGGGGATGATCCGGCGTCGAAGTCGTCAACCGTGCCGAGCAGTTCCGACGCCACGCTGATCGACCTGAAGATCCCGATCCTCTATCCCGTCGACGTGCAGGACGCGCTCGATCTCGGACGCCACGGCATCGCGCTGTCGCGGGCCAGCGGGCTGTGGGCCGGCTTGAAGATGGTGGCGAACGTGGCCGACGGGACCGCCGCCATTTCGCTGGACCCATCGCGCGTGCAACCGGTGAAGCCCGAATGGCTGGTGAACGGAGTGCCGTTCGCGCCGTCGCCGTCAGCACGCTTCGTTCCTCCGTACAACCTCGCCGTGGAGCGAGAGATCATCGAGGTCCGTCTCGAAGTCGCACGCGCCTATGGTGCACTGAACGACCTGAACCGAGTCGTCATCGATCCAGGACAATCTGCGCGCATAGGGATTGTGGCCTGCGGATACACCGCCGCCGAGACCCGCGAAGCGTTGTCCCGTCTCGGACTTCGCACCGACGCTCATATCGCCGCAGCCGGCATCCGCCTGATGGTGCTGCGCATGCCCTATCCATTGGACGTTTCCACCGTCCGTCGGTTCTGTCACGACCTCTCCGAAGTGATCGTGATCGAGGAGAAGAACCCGATGCTCGAATGGATCGTAAAAGACGCGCTGTGGGGTTCGGCCGAACGACCGGAGATCGTCGGCAAGCGTGACCTCGACGGGTCACCGCTGTTTCCCGGTGTCGGTCACCTCGACGCCGATGCCATGCTCGAACCGCTCCGACGTCGACTTGTCGTGCACCTCGGCAATGAGCGTCTCGCTCCGCTGCCGGTGAAGCGTGAGTTGATCGCGCTCACCGAGTCCCGCGGTCCCACGTTCTGCTCGGGGTGTCCGCACCACTGGAGCACCAAGGTTCCCGAGGGAACGCTTTACGGCGCCGGCATCGGGTGCCACGCGATGACTGCGTTCCAATCCGAAGACCGGGTCGGGGAGCTGGCCTCGCTCTGCGCCATGGGGAACGAAGGAGCGGCATGGATCGGCATGCAACCGTTCGTGGAGCGGAACCACTTCATCCAGAACCTCGGCGACGGTACCTACTTCCATTCCGGTCAACTCGGCGTGCAAGCCGCCATTGCCAGTGGGGTGAATGTCACGTTTAAGCTGCTCCTCAACGGTGCTGTGGCCATGACCGGTGGGCAGGACGCTCCGGGTCGCATCGGGGTCTCCGGCATCGCCACGGTCATGCTGGCCCAGGGTGTGAAGCGCGTGTTGATCACCACCGACGACGTGAGTGACTACGACGACGTCACGCTGCCAAAGGGTGTCGACGTGTGGGATCGGTCCCGGATCATCGAAGCCCAGGTAGTGCTGCGCGACGTCCCCGGGGTGACCGTCCTCATCCACGACCAGGACTGCGCGGCTGAGCTCCGGCGGGACCGCAAGCGCGGCGTCGTCGCCGCCCCGACGTTCCGTGTGCTCATCAACGAGCGGGTCTGCGAAGGATGCGGTCACTGCGGCGAGACCAGCGGATGCCTGTCGGTGCAGCCGACGGACACGGAGTTCGGGCGCAAGACGAAGATCGATCAGACGAGCTGCAACCTCGATGCGTCCTGTCTGCAGGGCGACTGCCCGAGCTTCATGACTGTCAAAGTCGACCCTGATGCCGTTGCCGATGCAGCAAAGATTCGCACGCAGACGGTGAGTGCGCCTACCGTTTTTCCGGAGCCGACGCTCCTCGTGGACAGCGACGACTGCACCATCCGGCTGGCCGGTATCGGCGGTACCGGTGTGGTCACCGTCAGCCAGGTTCTGGGCACGGCCGCGATGCTCGAGGGTCGCCAGGTCATCGGCCTCGATCAGACCGGTCTGTCACAGAAGGCGGGGCAGGTGGTGAGCGATGTTCGCATCGGTTCCTCGCTCGGCCATGCGTCGAACAAGGCCGGGCGGGAAAGCGTCGACGTGCTCCTTGCGTTCGACCTCCTCGTCGGTGCGGGCGCAACGATGCTCGGCTCACTGGGGAGCGGCTCGCGCGTCGTCGCGTCCACGACATCGACGCCGACATCAGCAATCGTGATCGACCCTCGTCGGATCGCCCCTTCGACGGATGCGCTCCTGGGTCGTCTTCGTGACGCGTCGGGCAACGAGCCTGTGGTCCTCGATGCCGGTGGGATCACGGTGGCGATGCTGACCGATGCCACGACGGCGAACATCGCCGTTCTGGGTGCCGCCTTACAGGCCGGATGCATCCCGCTGCACGCCTCATCGATCGAGGAGGCAATCACCCTGAACGGTGTCGCTGTGGAGAAGAACCTTGCGGGGTTCCGGTGGGGCCGAGCCTCGGTCGCTGATCCTGCAGCCGTACGTGCCGCGTTGACCACGGTTGCGCCGGCCCCGATCGCCCGTCCCCCGGTTCCGGCTCGCCTCGTTCCGTCCGTCGACGGCCTCGGCGCCCGCACCGGTCTCATCGACCTCTTGCGCTCCCGTGTCGCCGAACTGGCCGCCTTCCAGGACGAGCGGTGCGCCCGCGCGTATCTCGACGCCGTGCAATCCGTCGCCGACACCGAGGCGACCCTCGGTACCGGTTTCGCGCTCACCGATGCGGTGGCCCGCTACCTGTTCCAGCTCACGGCGTACAAGGACGAATATGAAGTTGCCCGACTCCTCC
>JANOHI010000108.1:0-2517 GCA_031406385.1 Acidimicrobiia bacterium | reverse complement strand
CCAATTCGGGGGGTATGTTCACATCTTGGTTGGTTTTCGGTGAAGTTCATGTATGAGTCCTTCCGTGTCGAGCATCGGTTGGCGCCTATCGTCGTCGGCATCGGCCATGTTCGGCATCCGTATCCGCCACGGATTCGTCCTTCGGCGAAGCCGTAGAGATCCGCAGCCGAAACGTGAGAACGGGCGGATGCGAGCGACATACGTGGTTGTCCAAGATGGCGGCATGAACGCCGACCACGCAACACCGTCAACTATCCCGCAAACGTTGGTAGGGATTTCCTTCGACGACGCGTTCCGAGCGCAAGAGTTCCTCGTCGCCGTCACCAGACTCGCTTCCATGGGCAAATTGAAGCTGAACGACGCAGTCACGGTCATCAAAGACGAGGAGGGTAAAACCGTCGTCCACGAAACTGTCGATCCAACACCGGGCCGTGCCGTGTTCTCCGGAGCGATGTGGGCCGGGTTGTTCGGCATCATTCTCGGCGGACCGGTCGGATGGATTGCCGGAATAGCCATCGGCGCCGGCGCCGGCGCGGTCAGCGCGAAGGTTATCGACTTGGGCGTACCCGACGAATGGGTGCAATGGTTCAAGAGTGCCGTTCGGCCTGAGACGGCAACGGTGGCGTTGCTGGTCGAGGATCTCGACGTCGCCGCCCTCGTCGTCGAATCGCAACGTTTCACCGGCGCCGAGCTGGTCTACGCAAACCTCGACACTGTAACTATGACCCGACTGCGCGACGCGCTCGCACACGACCCCAGTCACGACACTCCCGCCGGTCGGGACGAGGGGCTATGACCCAGACCCTTGAGCGGCAGCGAACGGCCATCGACGAGCATCGAGGGTCAACGGGTGCGGCCGCGGCCGCTGGTCCGCTTCTCGAGACCCTGTCGGGTCCGGCATCGGTTCGGTTCACGTTTTGGGACGGGACGACCTGGGGTCCGACCGTGGCCGACGTCACCATCCACCTGCGTTCCGTTGATGCGCTGCGTCGGTTCTTGTGGTCGCCGGGCGAACTCGGCCTAGGCAGGGCCTTCGTTGCGAACGTCGTCGTTGTCACTATCAGCCCGGAACAACAGGCAGTGACCCAGAAGCGTGTCAAGGAGATGGGACTTGCCGAGCAGATCGAGATCCGGTTGCAGGACTACCGCGAACTCGGCGGTGAACAATTCGACGCCATCTCCTCCATCGGCGCCATGGAGAACGCCGGGTTCGAAGTCCGCGTTGTCGAGTCGCTGCGTGAACACTATGCGCTGACACTTCGCCAATGGATCGCCAACCTCGAGAGCAACTGGGACGCTGCAGTCGCCCTCGTTGGAGCCGGGCGGGGGCGGACATGGCGGCTGTACATGGCCGGCTCGGCCGTCGGTTTCGAGGAGGGTGGTCTTGGCGTCCATCAGGTCCTCGGGGTTCTACCCCGAGCCGACGGGGTCAGCGGAATGAACCCGACCCGAGACCGCTCGGCGACAGTGTGACCCTCGTTGCCTCCGGTCACCGCCGCCGCCCGGTACTCTCCCCCACCGGCGATCGATTCGGGCCCGAAGGCCGGCCTCGTCCGGCGCGAATGCTGTGGGTGTCGGCGGTCTGGGGTGCTTGCTTCGTGACGATACGGTGGGGGCTCCGAGACGCCCCAGTGCTGTGGTTCGCCGCGCTCCGGGCACTGCTCGCCGGTGCCGCCCTCCTCGGGGTCGCAACCGCACAGCGCCGCCCAAAACCGACAGGCGGCCGCGTGTGGGTGCTGATCAGCTTCATGGCAGTGACGAACGCCAGCATCGGGTTCGCCGCCATGTTCGCCGGCGTCAACGGCCTCGCCACCGGGACCGCTGCCGTACTGACGAACGCACAACCGCTGCTGGTGCTACTGCCGGCCTGGTGGTTGTACGGGGAAAAGGTGACTGCACGCACCTTGGCTGGACTCGGGGTCGGTTTCGCCGGCTTACTGACGGTCGCGCTTCCCGGAGGAGGCGGGTCTGGTGCCTGGCTATCGATACTGGCGGCGAGCGCCATCACTGCTGGCACTCTGCTGTCGCGACGCCTGATCGGTATCGATGTGGTGCAGGCGGCAGGCTGGCACTTTCTGATCGGCGGCGTCATCTTGGTGGCCGTCGCCGCCGCCGTCGAAGGCCTGCCCGGGATCGACTGGACGCCAAGATTCCTACTGTCGCTGGCGTTCCTCGGGCTCGTCGGCTCGGCGCTGGCGTTCTGGGCATGGTTCACCGAGACCCAACGCTGCCAACTCGGCCGCCTCGCAGCATGGACGCTCCTCGCTCCCGTGTTTGGGATCGGCTTCGGCGTGGTTCTGACCGGGGAACGACCAAGCCGATGGACGGTGGCGGGGATCGTGCTTGTCTTCGCTTCGTTGTGGACCGTCGTCCGAGCACCGGCAGCGCTGAGCGGTCCTGCGAACCGCTGACCCTCGGGGCGCAGGTCGGGGCGCGTGCCACTGTTCGCCTTCGCCGACAAGCCGGTCGGCCTCCGCCGGCCCGCGACGACCGCTACCACCGGTCCTTGCCTCGGGT
>JANOHI010000095.1:0-1188 GCA_031406385.1 Acidimicrobiia bacterium | reverse complement strand
GACCTGCACGACGACATCGGTCAGGCGTTGACCTCCGTGATGCTGGGTTTGCGATTGATCGGAGATCCCGCCAACGCCGGAGCGGACGATGACGCGCGAGTGCGTTTCGATGAGCTGGGCGAGCTGATCGCCGAAGCGCTTCGCAGTACCCGTCGGTTGGCGTTCGAGCTGCGACCGAGCGTCCTGGACGATATTGGTTTGGCGGTTGCGCTGCAGCGACTCGTCGATGATGTGGCTGCACGGTCGGGGATGGCCGTCGACGCCGTAGTCGATGGGCTGCCGGAGCACGACGTGCCTTCGGAAGTGGCCACGGTTGTGTACCGAGTCGTGCAGGAAGCACTCACCAACGTTGCCCGCCACGCCGAGGCGTCAACCGCGAGCGTTGCCGTTACGGTCGCGTCGGGTCGATTGCGAGCGGTGGTGGAGGACGACGGAGTGGGCTTCGACCCGGAACGCCCGGTCGACGGACACCTCGGCCTCCAAGGTATGAAGGAGCGCGCCGAACTCATCGGGGGAACGGTACGCGTCTTCTCCTCGCCGGGCTCACGGACCACTGTTGTCTTGGACGTGCCCCTTGGCTGATGGTGACGTGGTGCGGGTCGCGCTGTGCGACGACCACGGCGTCGTTCGCAGCGGACTGCGTCGAATCCTCGCCGCGGAGCCGGACCTCGAGGTCGTCGGTGAGGCGGGAACGATCAGCGAAGCGGTGGCACTGGCGGTAGCTGAACGTCCCGATGTATTCGTGATGGACCTCAACCTGCCCGATGGCAGCGGTATCACCGCCACGGCCTCGGTGCGGAAGGTGAGCCCGGCTACTCGTGTCCTGGTTCTGACGGTCCATGACGACGTGGCCTATCTGCGGCGGGCGTTCGAGGCGGGCGCCGACGGTTACGTGTTGAAGGAGGCCGCTGACGTCGAACTCGTGCACGCGGTTCGCCAGGTCGCATCGGGACACCAGTACGTGCATCCGACACTCGGCGCCGCACTCCTCGCCCCTGACGCACCCACGGCTCGCCTCGGCGGCCCCGGTGGGGACCTATCGGAGCGAGAAGTCGAAGTCCTGCGCGGCATCGCTCTGGGGTCGACCAACAGCGAAATAGCCGACCGCCTCTACGTATCGGTTCGAACCGTTGAGACCCACCGGGCGCATGTCCAGCAGAAGCTCAATATCCGGACCCGGGCTCAACT
>JANOHI010000077.1:0-2085 GCA_031406385.1 Acidimicrobiia bacterium | reverse complement strand
CTGGTACCTCATCTTCATCGACCTCGCCGAAGGCAACATCGAATGGGGACTTGGCATGCTCCCCATCGACATCACCCTCCAAACCCTCCTGCTCCCCGTGTACCTGTGGCTGTTCATCGGCAACATCATCACCGTCGACCTCACCCAACTCCTCACCAGCACCGCAACGTTCCTCCTCGCTCCGCTCGCCCTCGCCACCCTCGTTCGCACCGCACTCGAACGACGCCTCCCAAAACTGACCGACCACTACAAGCGCCTCGTCGAACAATCAAAGCTCTGGAGCCTCGCCCTCGTCCTCGTCGCCATCTTCGCAACGCAACCCAAACTCGCCACCGGCGACCTCCCCGCCATCGCACTCATCACCATCACCATCACCGTCTTCTTCGTCGGCATCTTCATAATCGCACTTATTGTCGCCCGAACCGCCAAACTCAGCTACCGCGACACCGCCGCCCTCGTCTTCGAAACGACCGCCCGCAACTCCGAATCAGTCATCGGCATCGCCGCGACCGCCTACCCCGGCAGACCCCTCGTCCTCCTCGCCATCATCATCGGACCCGCACTCGAACTCCCAGTCCTCCTCGCACTCACCAAAGTCCTCCTCCGCATCAAGCCACGATGGACACACGGACCCTCACACGGCGTCAGGCGCAACGCCACCGCAGCGGCTCCAGAAGGCTGACCGCGCCCGTTATCGCATGCGCGCGTACTTGACACACTTTTGACACGGCGACACGCGTTTGACGCAGTTCTCCGGCTTCCAGGGGACTCGAAGGGCATCGACGGGAACGACCATAAACAGCCTCTGACCAGGTGAAACACCGTCTGACCAGCGAGAATGCAAATCAGCGCAAGCGGGTTCGACTCCCCCCATCTCCACCGTTGTTTTGACCTGGTCAGACAACCAAAGTCGAGACGGGAGGCTCGCAAGCCTCGCAACAGAACGTAGAGGTTCTGTGCGGTCCGGTTCGGGCTCGAGCCCTCTCGTCGGCGACCACAACCACCCGAGGGGCTGGACCGCTCGCAGCAGGTTCGCTGCGAGCGAGAAGCCGTTGGAGCGGCCGAGTTTGTATGGATCGAAGTGGGGCCAGCGGCGGTGATCGCCCGCCTGGCCTGCAGTCGATGCTGTCTTTTTCTTTCGGGACGGGACCGTGTTTTGCACTCGTTTCCGCAGCTCACACGGGTGTACGCGTAGCTCGCGTCCTTCATGGGCGGTCGGGGTCGGAGGGCGGTGGTAGGGCGCCCGTGGTGAGTTGCAGCAGTTCGATCTGCGCTTCGAAGAGTTCGTCACGTGCTTGATCGCTGATCCAGTGGAGGTGGTCGAAGGTTTCGAGGCATGCGAAGCCGTGGACGGCGGCAAGGAAGTGGAGCAGCGCCTGGTAAGCGTCGGCGGGTATTCGAGCGCCGTCGGCTGCTTGTGCGGTGCCTGCCTCGGTTGCCCACTGCGGGCCAACGTAACGGATAAGCGGGTGCGCGAGCTGTCCCTTGTCAATGACGGCGCGCAGGGACTGCTCGAGTGTGGCCATGGTGGCCCCGGCGGCCGGTCCTGAGGTGTGCTGATTGTGCTGTCCGAAGCCAGGGTTCGGGAGGCCGAACAGTAGCGAGAAACGGGCCGGGTCGGCCTTGGCGAAGTTTCGATATGAGACGGCCGCGGCGCGGATCCACCCGGCGAGGTCGTCGGGCTCCGTGGCCTCGAGGGCCGCTGTCAGCTGAGTCGACATCTCGGCGAAGCCGTCGACCATCAAGGCGGAGAGCAGTTGGTCGCGGTCAGCGAAGTAGCGGTAGAGCGCTGGCGCCGTCATGCCCATTTCCCGGGCGATGTCGGCGAAGCGGAGATCGGCACCGTGTTCTCGGAGCATCCCCATGGCGGTTGCTTTGATCTCCTTGATGGTCGCTGCCCGCACCCGCTCCCGCCGCGAGGGGACCTTTTCCAGCTCAGCAGCAGTCGATCGCATACGACCAACGTAACATCACTTCACGAATGTTATCTACCTTGACAGAATCTCCGCGATCTGGTTAGGTGAAGCCACTACACAAACGTGAAGCCTCGTAACGAAGGACGGTCAACATGCACGGTCGCCCCAC
>JANOHI010000018.1:0-14038 GCA_031406385.1 Acidimicrobiia bacterium | reverse complement strand
GTCATCTCGGGCGCGCTCAGCGTCAGCAGCTGCGCACGATCGACGAGCAGAGCTTCGGCGGGCAAGGTATGACCCTTGCCGAGGTAGTTGCGAAATCCGTCGGCGCCCGGCTCGAGCACGGCGAAGGACTCCACGTCGGTTTGCTCCTGGGAGGCGTCAGTACGTCCCGGCATGAACGGCACCGTGATGTCATGTCCGGCGGCCTTCGCCGCGGCCTCGACCGCTGCACACCCTCCGAGGACAATCAGGTCGGCCATCGAAACGACCTTGCCCGAACCGACGAACGATGCTCGTATGGATTCAAGCGTCTCGAGCACCCGTCGCAGCTGGGGCGGGTTGTTGACCTCCCAAGCGTTCTGGGGAGCGAGGCGAATCCGGGCGCCATTGGCCCCACCGCGCTTGTCGCTGTTGCGGAAGGTGGACGCCGACGCCCACGCGGTGGACACCAGCTCCGAGATGGTCAACCCTGATGCGAGCACGGTGGCCTTCAAGGCGGCGATGTCGGCATCATTGACCACTTCGTGGTTCACCGCCGGGACCGGGTCCTGCCAGATCAGCTCCTCCGTGGGAACCTCGGGGCCGAGGTACCGAACGACCGGACCCATGTCGCGGTGCGTCAGCTTGAACCACGCGCGGGCGAAGGCATCGGCGAGCTCCGCCGGGTTCTCGTGGAATCGCCGTGAGATCGGCTCATAGACCGGATCCATCCGCAGCGCCATGTCGGCGGTCGTCATCATCGGAGCGTGCGTCCTCGACGGATCGTGGGCATCGGGAACGGTGCCCTGTGCCTCGGGATTCACGGGAGTCCACTGCTGGGCGCCGGCCGGGCTGCGGGTGAGAGTCCATTCGTATGCGAACAGAGTATCGAAGTAGCTGTTGTCCCACGTGGTCGGTGTGGGGGTCCAGGCACCCTCGATACCGCTCGTCGTGGTGTGAACGCCTTTGCCGGTGCCGAAGCTGTTCTTCCAGCCGAGACCCATCTGCTCGATGGGGGCACCTTCAGGTTCGGGACCGAGCAGCGTCGGGTCACCGGCACCGTGGGCCTTTCCGAAGGTGTGTCCGCCGGCGATGAGCGCAACGGTCTCCTCGTCGTTCATGGCCATACGGGCAAAGGTCTCACGGATGTCACGAGCCGATGCGAGCGGGTCTGGATTGCCGTTCGGGCCCTCCGGGTTGACGTAGATCAGACCCATCTGCACCGCACCGAGAGGATTCGCCAGTTGTCGGTCTCCGCTGTAGCGCGCATCGCCGAGCCACGTGGTCTCCGGTCCCCAATAGATGTCTTCTTCCGGCGCCCAGACATCTTTGCGGCCGCCACCGAATCCGAACGTTTTGAAGCCCATCGACTCCAGCGCAACATTGCCGGCAAGGACCATCAGGTCGGCCCACGACAGCTTCCGGCCGTACTTCTGCTTGATCGGCAACAGCAGCGCGCGGGCCTTGTCGAGGTTCCCGTTGTCGGGCCAGCTGTTCAACGGTGCGAAGCGGTGGGTACCGCTCTCCGCGCCGCCGCGGCCGTCGGCGATCCGATAGGTGCCGGCGCTGTGCCACGTCATCCGAATGAAGAACGGGCCGTAGTGGCCGTAGTCGGCGGGCCACCATTCCTGCGACGAGGTCATCAGCGCCGTGAGGTCTTGCTTCACGGCTGCGAGGTCGAGCGACGCGAACGCTTCGGCGTAGTCGAAGTCGTCGCCCATCGGGTTGGAGGCAGGCGAGTTCTGGTGGAGCATTCTCAGGCTCAGCTGGTTCGGCCACCAGTGCTCGATCGCCGAGGATCCGACCGCAGTGTGCGCGGCATGAGGTCCGTGAAGCACGGGGCACTTCGATGTGTTGGTGTCAGTCATGATGCGTCCTGTCGTGTGGTTGGGTTCTGGGCGGGGGGTTGTTGTTTCGTAGGGCTAGAAGGCGCTTCGCACGTGGGGCAGAGCCCCCAATAGATGACCTCGGCTTCGTCGATGACGAACCCGTGATCGTCGGCGGCGGTGAGACATGGCACGTCGCCGACCGCGCAGTCGACGTCGACCGTGGTCCCGCAGGTCCGACAGATCAGGTGATGGTGATTGTCACCCACCCGATCCTCATAGCGGGCCGCTGAGCCCGTCGGCTGGATCCGCCGGACGATGCCTCTGTCGACGAGAACGGCGAGGGTGTCGTACACCGCCTGCCGGGAGATCGAGCCGATCACGAGGCGGACAGACTCGGCCAGATCATCGGCGGTGGCGTGAGGCTGGGCCGTTATCGCCCGCATGACGGCGAGCCGCTGGGCGGTCACCTGGACCCCGTGGCTTCGCAACTGCTGCTCCACTTCGCTGATCACGCACACAATCCAACCACCAATTCTGGATGGTGTCAAGATTCAGATTAAGTCCAGAAGATTGCCGACATGACTCAGGGGATGCCGTTCCCGTGCTCCGCATCGAGAGGCCGACGTCTCGGAGCTGGCAGAGGTGTGGCCGTAGTGACCAGCCACGGACCACACCTCTTGCAGCGGTCCGCAACGCCGTTCGGGCAACACATCCCAGGGGAAGAGGTGCACTGCGCGATCGACGGTTGGACCCGTTTCTCACCGCGCCAATTAGTCCGAGGGGCCCGTTCGTCGCTGGAGAGTGCGTTCCACCATAGGGACCCGTTCGTCGCGGACGGGTGGCGGGAACCTCGCGAATGGCTGGCAAAACGGTGACGCTGCGTTCATCGTGTGGTCGGTTCAGCTTCCATCGGCCAAGATTCGGTAATGGGTCCATCGGTGTTGTTCGTGGAGGACGACGATCAGATCCGTCTCACGCTGCGCCTCAACCTCGAAGACGACGGCTTCGAAGTCACCGAAGCGTCAACCGGAGAAGAGGGCGTGACCCTTGCGTTGTCGACGCCGATCGACGTGGCTATCGTCGACCTGCTCCTGCCCGGCATCCACGGGTTCGACGTGGTTCGGGCAATACGCGCGCAGAGCAAGATGCCTATCGTGATTCTCACCGCCCAGAGCGACACCCACGACGTGGTCGCCGGTTTGGAGGCAGGGGCCGACGACTATCTCATCAAGCCGGTCGCCGCGAAAGAACTCGCCGCCCGCCTGCGGGCAATGGTGCGCCGCAACACCGTTCTGGCAGTGATGGAAGAGCGCGACGGCCAGTCGCCGGTTCTGCGCGTCGGGCCGCTGGTGATCCGTCCCTCATCCGGAGATGCGACGTGGAACGGCGAGCCGCTGCCACTGACCCGAACCGAGTTCAAGATCCTTTGTGAGCTGGCCGTTCACCCCGATCAGATCGTGAGCCGAGAAGATCTACTCGACCGCGTGTGGGGATATGACTATCTGGGCGACATGCGGCTCATCGACAGTCAGATGTACCGGTTGCGAGTGAAGTTCGAAGACGACCCCTCCGAACCGCGCCACCTCGTCACGGTGCGCGGAATGGGTTACAAGCTGGTCCCGTGATCCCGTGATCGGCCGGGGACCCGCCAACCTCGGACTCCGAGCCCGTTCGAGCATCGCGTTCGGAGTGCTCGCGCTCGTGCTGTCGAGCGTGTTGGCTGGATTCACCTACAACCGCTCACGGATCTACCTTTTGAACCAACGTGAGCAGGTTGCCGTTGCCCAGGCCGGATTCAATGCCCGGCTGCTCGCCAACGCCCTCCGAGCCTCGCCCGACGGCGGCGCACGGCTGCTCTCCTCGGTGATCAACGTGTCGGGATCACAACCCATGCTGTTCCGCAACAACACGTGGTACGTCACCTCGGCGAACATCGCCCCGGACGACCTGCCGTCGGAACTCCTCCGCCAATCGATAGGAGGTGTGGCGACCCGGCAGCGGTTCGTGTTGCGCGGCCAGCCACAGCTGGCCGTTGCCGTGCCCATCACAACCGGGGCGAGGACCCCGACCGTGTTCGTCGCTACCACTCCCCTGACCGAGCTCCAGCGCACGCTGTCCACCCTGGCGGCGACCCTGGCGGCGGGTGCGGCCGGCGCAACGATCATCGGTGCCGTGCTCGGCCTCTACGCATCGCGTCGAGTGTTGCGACCCCTCTCCCGTATCGCCGACACAGCCGAGCGGATCGCCGCCGGCGACCTCCACGCGCGCCTGAGCGGACTCGATGATCGCGATCTGACCCGGTTGGTGGCAACGTTCAACGCGATGACCGACTCGCTCGAGGAACGGATCCAACGCGAGCGGCGGTTCGCGTCGCATGTCAGTCACGAGTTGCGCTCACCGCTCACCTCATTGCGTGGCGCCATGGATCTCGTTCGCGGACGCGGCGTGCAACTCCCGGAGCGAGCACAGCTCGGCGTCGACCTTCTCGAACAGCAGGTCAGCAGATTCGAACGAATGGTGCTCGACCTTCTCGAAATCGCCACCATCGAAGCGGGCGCCGCCACTGTTGATCTTGCCTCGCTGTCCGTCGCTCCATTGGTTGAGGCAACGATGCTCCACGTCGGAGCCGGCACCATCCCGATCGAGATGTCGATGGACGCGAGGACCGTCCGGGTGAGCGTCGACGCCCGGCGATTCGAACGCGTCATCGACAACCTCATCGGCAACGCCGATCGCCACGCCGGAGGCGCGACGTGTGTGCGAGTCACCCGCGACGGCGCCTCTCGCCGCGTGAGGATTCACATCGACGACGCCGGCCCCGGTGTGGCACCGAACGAACGGTCGCGCATCTTCGACCGATTCGCCCGGGGGGCGCAAGGACGCCACCTCGCCGGCGCCGGCCTCGGGCTCGCTCTTGTCCAGGAGCATGTCCGGCTCATGCATGGCACCGTGAAGGTCGGCGACAGTCCTGATGGCGGGGCCCGCTTCACCGTCGAACTTCGCGAAGCGGAAGCGGAATGACACGCCCCCTATCCGTCCCGACACGGTCCGGCTTCATGCTGGTTCTCGCAGCCGCGACGGCGCTGTTCGGGGCGAGTTGCGGCGTGCCGGGCGACTCCCGGGACCGTCCACTCACACCGAGCGAGATCGCCTTCAAGCCACAGCCGGAGCCAACGACGACGACCACATCAACGACAACGACGACCACGACTCCGCCCGCCACGACAATCGACCCACCGGTGACATCCACGGCGCTGCCTCCGACGACGGTGTTCATTGCGTTTCCGCTCGACGTCTTCTGGATCGACGGCTCGGCGATTCGACCGATTCGCCGCACCGACGTCGAAGCCACGCTCGCCAGCGCCGTAGAAGCGTTGCGGGCAGGGCCGCTGTTTTCTGACACCGCAGACGGACTGCGCAGCGCAATCCCATCAGCGGACATGATCGATTCGGCCACAGTGCAGTCGGGTACGGCGACGATCAACCTGGCGCCGTCCTTCCTGACGCTTCCCGGCACCGAGCAGACGTTGGCGATCGCCCAGATCATCTACACGGTCACGAACCTGCCCGGTGTCGGCCTGGTTGAGTTCCGTCTCGATGACCGACCGCTTTCCGTGCCAACAGGGGCTGGCCAGCCGACGAGAGGCGCCCTCTCACGAGACGACTACGTGAGTCTTCTCGCCAGCGAAACGCCGCTGTCCAGTCCTTCGGTCAATCCGACGACGACGACGCTGCCCGAGCGACGACGAGGGGGCGAGTACTGAGGTCCCTCCTTCCCTTGAGTTGTTGCGCTCGGTCGCTCTGGGAGCGACTGGACGCAACAACTCTGTCTACGCTCTACTGCGACCGGACGGCGAAAGGAGCCGATGACCGTGACATCATCGTTGAAGGTGGCGGTCGTCCAACGCCCGCCGGTGCTCCTTGACCGCGAAGCAACCATGACAGCCGCTGTCGCGCACCTGAAGGAGGCAGCCGACGCGGGCGCCACGCTGATCGTGTTCCCGGAGACCTACGTCCCCGGGTACCCGGTGTGGATCTGGTCGCTTCGGCCGGGTGACGACTATGTCCTCACCGGGGAGATCCATCGTGTGTTGCTGGAGAACAGCGTCGATCTCGCCAGCGACGACCTACAGCCATTGCGAGATGCCGCAGCGGAGCGCGCCGTCGTGGTCGTCGTTGGCGTTCATGAGCGAGATGGCCGGTTCAGCCGCGCCACGCTGTACAACACGCTCGTCACGATCGGAGCGGACGGAACCATCCTCAACCGCCACCGCAAGCTCATGCCGACCAATCCCGAGCGAATGATCTGGGGCCAAGGCGACGGCAGCGGCCTCCGCGTCGTCGATACCCCGTTTGGTCGGCTGGGAGGGCTGATCTGCTGGGAGAACTACATGCCTCTCGCTCGTTTCGCGTTGTACGCAGAAGGGGTGGAGATCTACGTGGCCTCCACGTGGGACTCCGGAAGCAGCTGGATCGCCAGCATGCAGCACATCGCCAAGGAAGGTCGGTGTTGGGTCATCGGCTCGGGATGCTCGCTCCGGAAGGCTGACGTGCCGTCGAAGTTCCCCGGTCTGGAGGAAGTGTTCGGAAACGCAGTCGAGTGGCTCAACCCGGGAGACTCGGTGATCGTTGCCCCCGGCGGGGACATCGTCGCCGGGCCCCTCCACGAAGAACACGGCATCCTGTTCGCGGACATCGATGTCGGACTCGCGGCCTCAGACCATCGCGTGCTCGATGTGGCAGGCCATTACAACCGGCCCGACATCTTTCAGCTGACCGTCGATCGGGCAGCCCGCTCGCCGATCGAGTACCGCTGATCCTCCGCCGAGGGGTGCCTTCCGAGGGTGGTTGCGCGCGAACTCAGTCCGACCAAGAACCTCAGCGCACGAGAACCTCAGCCGTCGTTCACACGATCCTTGACGTGTGATTGCCCCAGTAGCGATCGCGCAGAAGCCGCTTGTAGAGCTTGCCGGTTTCGAGGCGGGGCAGCTCCGTGACGAAATCGACCGAGCGAGGCACCTTGTAGGTGGCGATGTGCACTCTGGCGTGCTCGAGGATCTCGTTGGCCATTGCCTCAGACGCCTCCACGCCGGGAGCGAGTTGGACGACCGCCTTCACTTCCTCTCCCATGGTCTCGTTGGGCACACCGAACACGGCGATGTCGGCCACCTTCGGATGCATGATGATGCAGTCTTCGATTTCTTGCGGATAGATGTTCACGCCGCCCGAGATGATCATGAACGATTCGCGATCGGTGAGGTACAGATAGCCGTCGTCGTCGACGTAGCCCACGTCGCCGAGCTTGGTCCACAGGGGATGATCCGGATGGCGCGCTGAGTCCGTTTTTCCCGGATCGTTGTGGTATTCGAACGGCATTACTTCACGTTCGAAGAACACCGCGCCCGGCGCTCCGTTCGCCACTTCCACGCCTGACTCGTCGCAGATGTGCAGCTGACCGAGAATCGGCTTGCCGACGGTGCCCGGGTGGGCAAGCCACTCCTCGGACCGGCAGAACGTCATGCCGTTGAGTTCAGTGCCGCCGTAATACTCGCAGATGATCGGTCCCCACCAGTCGAGCATCTGTCGTTTCACTTCAATTGGGCAGGGTGCAGCTGCATGGACCGCGACCTTGTGCGACGAGAGATCGTGAGCCGTGCGGTCGCCAGGATCGAGCTTCAGCATCTTCACGAACATCGTGGGAACCCACTGACTGTGGGTGATCGCGTGCTGTTCGATCAGCCTCAACGACTCTTTGGGATCGAACTTCTCCATGATCACGATCGTGCCGCCGAGACTGTGGACTGCGGCCGTGAAGGCGAGCGGTGCCGAATGGTAGAGCGGCGCGGGCGATAGGTAGGTCGTGTTGGTGTCGAAGCCGTAGAGCATCTTGCAGAGGTTGTCGAGGTTCGATGGCTCCGAGAAGGCCCGACCCGTGAGGGGTCGTTTGATTCCTTTGGGTCGTCCCGTGGTGCCAGAGGAATAGTTCATGAAGTCACCGAGCATTTCGTCGGCGGCCGATCGGTTCGACGCGGCGGCTATCACCGATTCGTACACGTCGTAACCCGGAACCGGGCCGTCGATCGCGAGCCGAAGTGTGCAGTTCGGAATGTGGTCGGCCATTTCCGCTGCGACATCGGCAAGCGCCGCTGACGTCACGAGCGACTTCGCCCCGGAATCGTTCACGATGTAGGTGGCTTCCTCCGCCGTCAGGTACTTGTTCACGGCGCAGAGGTACAAACCGGAGCGGACCGCGGCCCAGTAGACCTCGTGGTACCGGATGTTGTTCTCCATGAAAAGCGCCACCACGTCACCGGAGCGGAGCCCCGCTTCGCGCCACAGCGCCGCCAGCCGACGACTGCGGTCATCGAGTTCGCCGAAGGTGATCGACTCACCGCTCCGCGCCATGATCGTCGCGATCTTGGCCGGTGATGCCGAGACCTGTTCTGGGAGCGGCATGATTCCTCCTGCGTTCGCTGGGTCACACGGCGGAAACACCGGGTTGTTCCGAGTCTGCCCGGCGCGCGCTGACCGCTGCGCAACCTAGGGGTCCGCCTCAGGATAGATGCGGCGTTTCTGACGGCCCCAAACGCGCGCCGTATCCTCAGGCAGACCCTGAGCGTGATCAAGCGACGGTTTCGGGGTTTCGAGCGGATCCGTCGGCGCCGGGCGCGGCCGGCACGGCTCACGTTGGTCACGACGAGGAACGAGCACCCGCCCCCGGGTACCCTCTCTAGAGCACACCCCCAGCGCCATGCGACTCCTCCTCGTCTCCGACCTCCATTACAACCTCCCCCAGCTCGACTGGGTCGTCAGTGCCGCGCCGGCATTCGATCTCGTCGTCATGGCCGGCGACCAGCTCGACATCAGTTCGCCGGTACCGATCGAGGCGCAGATCGCGGTGATCCTTCGGTATCTCGCACTGCTGCGCGACGCCGGAGCCGTCGTCGTGAGTTCAGGCAACCACGACCTCAGCGGCCCGGACGCGAACGGCGAGCAGGCCGCGCTCTGGCTCGACGAGGCGCGCCTCGACGGCATCCCGACCGACGGCGCGTCGCTCGTCAAAGGGGACACGCTGGTCACCGTGTGCCCTTGGTGGGACGGGCCAATCGGGCGAGAGGCCGTACGCGAGCAGCTGCGGTTCGACGCCGGACGCCGTCCTGGTCGATGGATCTGGGTGTACCACTGGCCGCCCGCCGGGTCGCCCACCTGCTGGACGGGACAAAAGCACTACGGCGACGAAGACCTCCGGGGGTGGATCGGCGAGCACGCACCCGATCTTGTCCTCACGGGTCACGTCCACCAACCGCCGTTCAAGCGTGAAGGCGCCTGGGCCGATCGCATCGGCGACACGTGGGTGTTCAACCCCGGGCGCCAGATCGGACGTATGCCGTCGCACATCGAGATCGATCTCGGCGAGGGTTGGGCAGCCTGGCGTTCAATGATGGGACGCGAGGAACTCGACCTCGCGGCACCGGCGGCGCCGCCTCGCAGCGTCTTCTGAAGCTCAGTACTCGGGGCTCGGCTCGCGCGCCGACCCGAGCCGCACCGGTGCCGCCTGGTGCGTGGCCAGGCGTCCGAGCACGTCGGAAACCATGGCAATGCCTGGCGCGTCGCCGTATTGGTTCTTGAGATCGGCCAGGTAGGTCGTCAGGAGCGAGAGCCGCTCGGCCAACGCGGTGGCGAACACGAACAGGATCCGGGTGTCTCGGTGGAGGAGCGCGTGGCCATCGTGCGCGTATCGCAGACGGGTGGGCACCGACGCCTCGACGGTCGCGGTGTGGTCGCTTCCGAGCAGGACGGCAACCTCGCCGAATACCGCGCCGGGACGGTCGATGGTGTTGATGTGGGCACCATTTTTCGTCACCCGGAGCGACCCCGAGACCAGCACCCAGATGGACCCGGTGCGCTCGCCCTCGCGCACGAGAATCTCACCGGCGGAGAGATCGACCTCGGGGAGGTCGGCGCAGAGATCGAGCAGATCTGCCATGCCGCGACACTAGTGGTGCATGGCGGAGTTGGTGAGGGTGTCGAGTGTGGCTCGGCCACGGCGTGCTCGAGGTGATGATTGGGGGAACGCGGGCTCCGCGACTCGCGAAGGATGTGTTCGCCGAGAACCTCGAAACGCTCGTTCGACTCTGGACCGAGGAGCGGGTTGTTGCGCTCGGTCGCTGTGGGAGCGACTGAGCGCGACAACTCTGTCTACGGCCCTCAACCTGGCTGGCCCCGTTGCATTGGTTGTACTAGTCGAACAGATCCGCGAGTTCGCTTCCGAACTCCTGGAGTCCACCGATGATGCCCGTGTTCGCCCAGTAATCGCCTGACTCGCTCGCTGCCTGCATGACGACTCCGTAGTTGCCGGCCGTCGACTTCTCGTGGAAGGAGTCGAGTGCCCGAGAGTCGGCAGCTCCGATGGAGCCCTCTACAGAACCCAGCGATGTTCAGATTCGCCTGGAGGAGTCGGGTTGCCAGCATGCCCGGGAAGTGGCAGGGGAGTCGGTACGGGGCGGTGCCTGGCGCCGAATGATCTGACGCTCCACGGGAGAGCGGGCCGCAGATCACCAAATTCCGGGCATCGCCGTGGGGTCGCGCACAAGACGGTGTGACAGCTACGATCCGGCCATGGTCCCGCTAAGCAGGAGAGTCCTCGGTGCCACTTGATGTCGGGAGGATGTCCGGGTACCTGCTTCTGGCGGACATCTCGGGATACACGAAGTTCCTGACCGGCACCGAACTCGAGCACTCGCACGCGATCGTCACCGAGCTGACCAAGCTGATCCGGTCACGGCTCGTGCCGCCGATGCGCTTCGTGAAGCTCGAAGGCGACGCAGTCTTCTGCTTCGCCGGGGCCGACGCATTCCCTGATGGCGAACAAGTCCTCGAGCTCGTGGAGTCGTGCTACTTCGACTTCACCAGCCGTCTCCTCGACATGACGAGGTCGACTACCTGCGCCTGCGATGCGTGTCGGGCGATCGGTGGTCTCGGCCTGAAGTTCATCGTCCACTTCGGTGATTTCATCGTCGACCGCGACGAGGACGGTCGGGTCGACCTGGCTGGGCCCGAGGTGATCCTGGCGCACCGGTTGTTGAAGAACACGGTGATCGAATCGGGCGGGCCGAAGGCGTACGCGTTCATGTCGGCGAAGTGCTTCGCGCAACGACACCACGAGCTCAAGCTTCCCGTGCACTCCGAGTCCTACGACTCTTTCGGAGAGGTCACGGGTTTCGTCCAGGACCTTGCTGATGTTGCGGAGCGGCGTCGCGATGCTCATCGAATCAGGGTTTCCGTCGACGAAGCTGACGTGCATCTGCGCCGCATCCTGAACGCACCTCCGTCGGTGGTGTGGCAATACTGGGTCCAGCCGGGCCGGCGGTTGGAGTGGACGTTCGACTCGTTGGAGACCTCGAACGTCTTCACCCCGAACGAGGAGGGCCGGCTCGGCCCTGGGGCGTCGAGCCATTGCGCGCATGGCGACTTCGGTGATGCCATGCGTGAGTACCTCGACTGGCGGCCCTTCGAGTACTTCACGAGTCGATTCACGCCGGTTGGGCCGAGCCCGCTGTTCAAGGTGCAATGGATGGAGACCTGTGCCTTCGAGGACCTCGGCGACGGTCGGACCGCGCAGATCTTGACCGTCAGGTGCGTCGATCGTTCCGAGGCATCCCTGGCCCTCTTCGAGCCGCTCAGGCGGGGTATGGAAGCCAAGGAAGCGAATCGCGATCCAGCCGCGCCGGGGCCGCAGGTGGCGGCGGTCGACGCCGGCGCCGAGGTACTCGGCGTCGTCGACGCCTCGACCCCCTGATCGGTACTCGCCGTCGGGCCACTGGCCGACGGTCGTCTGCCACGATGGGCCCCCAGGCGCGTTCACGCTCCGCTCAACAGGAGGAAGCCTGGCGCCGCACGTAACCGGCGATAGGTGGCACGTTGCGACGGCTCCGAGACGTCACGGAGAGGGAGCCGTAGCGCAAGACGGTGGGGCGCGATGCTGGCGCGGTGCAGATCCTCTTCGAACCGTTGATGTGGCCTGACGGCGCAGAGGCGGCCGTCGAGTTTCTGGCGTCGAACGAGTGGCCCTATCACGGGCGGCCGAACCTCTCACAGTGAACCGGCGGCAGAGGTCATGTGAGCGGTCGTCCAATGTCCATCCAACGGTGACTCCGGCGGCGCCGAACCACCCGGGCAGGCAGTCGACTGACTCTCAGCTCAGTGGTCGGGGACCAGCTTCGACACGGTGCGCTTCATCCCGGTGGAGGACAGCGTGTCTGGGTGTTGCCCGCCGGCGGCGGTGCGGGTATCCGTACGGACGCTGCGCGACTCTGTTGGGTATGGAACGTGAGACTGTCGTTGCAGCTTGTGATGGTGATTCCAGCGCGTTTGCCGCGATCGTCGGAGAGTTCACTCCAACGGTCCTCGTGGCCGCCTATGGCTGGTGTGGCGACCGGCACCTAGCCGCCGACATCGCCCAGGAAGTGTTCGCCACCGCCTACGTGAAGATCCGAACGCTGCGTGATCCCGCTGCCCTGCCGGGCTGGTTGATGGCAATCACCCGCTCATCAGCACGGGTAGTTCGTTCGCGACCTGTCGTCGCCCCGTTCGATGTGGCGACGCCAGGTCTTGACGACGAGGTCGTAGCCGTCGACGAGGCTCGTCGCATACGGCGAGCAGTCGAGTCTCTGCCAACAGCCGAGCGGCTCCCCATGGCCCTGCACTACTTCGCTGGGCGGCGTCTGGCAGACATCGCAGAGCTGTGCGATGTGCCGGTGAGCACGGTCAAGAAGCGCATGCGCACTGCGCGTGGACGCATTCGTCGACAAGGAGTCGAGATGACCGCCGACAATACCCGCTTCGTCTCCGACGAGACACGATCGGACCCGTCCGATGTCGTGCGCATGTTCTCGGCGATGCGTACCGGCGATCCCGCTCTGGTAGCAGCAATTCTCGACGCGCGTCCCGATCTCGTCGATGTTCGAGAAGACTGGACCCGCGAGGAGAGCCGTCGGCACCGGCTCCCGTGGACGACGAGAGGTGGCACACCGCTCCTGCGTGCCGTCGAGCGAGGCGACACGGCGATGGTCGAGCTGCTGCTTTCTCGCGACGCAGACCCCGATGCCCGGTGCAGCTGTGAAGGTGGCGAGAACCCCGTCTGGGTTGCCGCCGCACAAAACGACAAGAGGTCCCTCGAGCTACTCCTCGCTCACGGAGCCGACCCCAACCGGCCAGCCTTCGCCGGCTTGACCCCCCTCGACGTCACAGCGGTTCGTGGCTACAACGACGTCGGTGAGCTCTTGCGCTGCGCTGGCGGGAAGCCCTCCACCTACCAGGCCTTCGTCGCTACTCGGACGTGCTCGGCTGCGACGGGCATCAAGGCGATCGACCTGTGGTGTCCACTGCCCCAACACGGACTCGTCCACCTGGCCCCAGGATACGGATTGGGGGCCATCGTCTTGCTGAGCGAACTCTCGCGGCGGGCCGCGATCACCGGGCAACGCGTCGTGTGGACCGGCTTCGTGCCATCACCGCTCGACCTCGGCGATCTGCACCACGTCGTTGCCGAAAGCGGCATCGCAGACCACGTCCTCCTGGCCCTGTCTGCACCTGCAGCGCCGGACCGACAGAAGACTGCAGCACTCGAGGCCGGCTTGGCCGCCGCCTCGGATGGTGGCTTGCTCGTCGTGTTCACCGAGACCGGCCACCTCCTCTCGATCGACCAGCGTTTGATGGACCTCGCGGCGCGTCCAGGCACCACCATCGTGGTTGCGCCGCTCCAAGCCACGACCGAACCGCCCCAGCATGGCACCAGGCCGTTCCTCGCCTCGATCGCATTCGACGCCACACGAGCCGCCCGCGGGCGATGGCCTGCAATCAGCTCCGAGTCCTGGAGCGTTGTTGCCACACCTCAGATGGCATCGCTCGCCGAGCAGGCCCGCCGTTCGATCACCGACGAACTCGACAACTACCTCTCGCAACCATTCCACGTCGCCGAACACATTCTCGGCGTACCAGGCGAGACCGTCTTGCCCGCCGAACTCCACGCCGAGGTCGCCAAGCGAATCGACACGAGTGCATGAGCGCCGACGCCGTAGCGATGCCGTCACGCTCCGCGCCGCGATGGTGCCGCTGTGGGCGGCGGCGTCGTGGAAGGCGTATATGCCCAAGTTGTATGCGGGGCGGCGTCCGGTGGACTTCGATGATCACCGCGACCGTGTCGTCGCCAGTCTGCGGCGCCCCGGCTACGC
>JANOHI010000016.1:0-1202 GCA_031406385.1 Acidimicrobiia bacterium | reverse complement strand
GCATCCGCGGACGCAGCTTGCGGAGTTCCTCCCCGTGGAGCTTGGTCAGCTCGGTGCCTTCGAGCACGACGGTGCCGGAGGTCGGCCGAGGGATCTGCATGATCGCCTTGCCCGTGGTCGACTTCCCGCAGCCGGATTCGCCGACGAGGCCAACGGTCTCGCCCTCCATCACGTCGAGGGAGATCCCCGACACCGCGTTGACCTTGAGTCCTTGGCGTCCGACCGGGAACTCGACGACGAGATCCTCGATGGTGAGCAGCGCTGTGCCCTTCGGACGCAGGTGCGCCTTGCCGGTGCCCGCCATGTCAGTTTCCTTCCGGTGCCGCAGCGGACACGAGCGTGCGGGTGTTGATCGACACCGGCTTCCAGCATCGGAACAAGTGGTCCGGTTCGCCGGGAACAGGTGTGAGCGGCGGTAGCTCGGCGTGGCACTTCGCGTCGGCGTAGACGCAGCGCGGAGCAAAGCGGCAGCCGACGGGCGGCGTGATGAGGTTCGGCGGACGCCCGGGAATCGACTGAAGCCGGGTGTGGCTCGGATCGGAGAGCTTCGGGATGCTCTTGAACAGTGCCTCGGTATAGGGGTGCTTCATGTCGGTGAAGAGCTTTTCCGTCGGCGCCATTTCCACGGCCTGCCCGGCGTACATCACCATGATCTCGTCGGTCCGTCCGGCGACCACGCCGAGGTCGTGGGTGACGAGAACCATGGCCATCTTCCGCTCTCGCTGCTGCTGAGCGAGAAGATTCAAGATGGTCTTCTGCACCGTGACATCGAGCGCCGTGGTCGGCTCGTCGGCGAAGAGCAACTTCGGGCCGCACGCAAGTGCAATGGCGATGACGATGCGCTGGCGCATGCCGCCCGACATCTCGAAGGGGTATTGGTTCAGGCGCTTCGCCGGCTCCGGGATTCCGACCGAACGGAGGAGTTCCTCGGCCGTTTCCATCGCGAACTTTCGGTCGACGCCGAAGTGAAGCTGGAGACCTTCGGTCAACTGGCGGCCGATCTTCACCACCGGGTTCAGCGAGGTCATCGGGTCCTGGAAGATCATCGCCATGCCCACGCCGTAGAGCTTGCGAGAATCCTTGGCGTCGAGCTTGGAGGTCTCCTTCCCGTCGAAGATCACCTCGCCCTCACGGATCACCCCACGCTTCGGCAGCAGGTTCATGATCGAGCGCGAAAGCACGGACTTGCCCGAACCCGACTC
>JANOHI010000013.1:0-1688 GCA_031406385.1 Acidimicrobiia bacterium | reverse complement strand
CCACAACGACCGGCGCACCCACCACCACAACCACGGGCGCACCCACCACCACAACCACCGCGCCGACAACCACAACCACGACAACTACGAGCACCACGACCACCACGACTGTCCCTGCGTTGACGGTGATCGGCGCAGCCGGCTGCCCTGCCGGTCAATGGGGGTACCAGGCGTTCAACAATCCCGTGCTCGTCGGCCCCACGGCAGCCACGGGGTGCGAACCGACCATCACCCATGGGTGGGGCTCCACCGCGCCATTCCCCGGCGTGAACGCCGACGGATTCTCCGTCAACTGGGAGGCGGACGTCTCCTTCCCCGGCACCCTCGTCAACTTCATCATGCGCAGCGACGACGGCATCCGGCTCTACCTCGACGACGTCGTCATCTTCGACGACTGGACCATCCACGCCGAGCAGTACGACGTCGTGTCCCTCACCGTCCCCGCCGGCACCCACACCGTCCGCTACGAGTACTTCGATTTCGTGGGTAACGCCACCGCCACCCTCGTCATCACCGAGGGACCGCCCCCGCCAACCACGACGACGACGATACCGGCGGTGACCACCACGACGACCACCACGACCACCACGCCACCACCGACCACCGCACCTCCCGCGGTCACCCCGCTCATCTCCACCGTGGCGTCGTCACCGGCGAACTGGGACGAACCCGACGGCGTCGCCGTGGACAGCGCAGGCAACGTCTACGTGCTGGCCACCGAGCAGAACCGGGTCTTCAAGGTGACTCCTCTCGGCGCGATCACCGTTGCCGCCGGCACGGGCACCGCCGGCTTCAGCGGCGACAGCGGTCCGGCCATCGCGGCGCGCCTCGACAGTCCGTCCGGCATCGCCGTGTCGCCGACCGACGAGCTCTACATCGCCGACAGCGCCAATCGGCGGGTCCGCAAGGTCTCGGCCGCCGGGTTCATCACCACCGTCGCCGGCACAGGAGCGCAGGGATCCTCCGGGGACGGCGGTCCACCGATCGCCGCTCGCTTCCACACCCTCGAAGGCATCGCAGTTCGCCCGAACGGCAGGCTCCTCGTGGCCGACTCCGAAAACAAGACGATCCGCGAGATCGATCTCCTCGCCAACACCATCGTCACCGTCTTCGGGAACGGAACCGACCGGGGCGGCGGCGATGGAGCGCCGGCCATCGCCACCGGACTCAAGAAGCCCGTGGACGTCACCGCCCACGACACGTTCTTCGACGTGGTCGACGAGTCCACTGGGAAGATCTGGGAAGTCACCGCTGACGGGGTCGCCCACTTCATCGCCGGCGGAGGATCGCAGAACACCTCCGGCAGCCTCGCCACCACCTTCAAGTTCCAAGATCCCGTCGCCATTTCGGTTGTCGACGACGTCAGCGGCGGCCATGACCATGACCTGCTCGTGCTCGACCGCAACACCTCACGACTGTGGCGGATCGACCGGACGACCGGGCGCGTCTACGCCGAGGCCGGCACCGGGAACGCCGGGAACGCCAACCCCACCGGTCCGGCCATCCTTGCCGAACTCGACAAACCCCAGGACATCGTCTCGACCCCCGGCGTCGACTACATCGCCGACAGCGGCAACCGCTCCATCCGCAAGATCGTGCGCTGACCCAGCGCCGCCGACTCCGGCCGGGACTACCACTCGGCCCGGTCAGCAATCGGCCGACGCATGAGGCCACCGACGACTCACCTA
>JANOHI010000002.1:0-9793 GCA_031406385.1 Acidimicrobiia bacterium | reverse complement strand
GCGCGGGGGCCGGCGGGGGCGCCAGCCATGTGCTCAGCGCCATGGGATTGGACCACCGGATTGTGTAGTCTGTTTCGGTAATGCGGGGGTTGTTGCCGGTGTTCTAGGAGGGCAATCTATTGGACGATTACGCCGCGGGCGGCTCGAACTAGCGAAACGTCGACGAGGGTGCAGTCGCAGTCGCTCCGGGAGCGACCGGGGCTGCACTCTTCGCGAGTTCGCGCCACCTTCCAGTTGGTCGGTAGCGTCATGAGTCATGTCTGTCGGTCGTGTTCTCGATTTCCGTTGCGGTCCTCGTCTCCGAGTCGTTTCGATGGTGGTTGCGACGGTGGTTGCGATGGTGTTGCTGACCGCTCAGCCGATTCGTGCGCAAAGCGCAGGGCCGAAGGTCGGCGACCACTGGCACATGGCCTTCGGGATCTGGAACTGTGGCACGTGGGAGCCGTCGTTCCCTCCGGGGGATGACCCGCTCGGCATCCACACCCATGGTGACGGGCTCATCCATGTTCACCCGTTCGAGGAGGCCGCTGCGGGGAAGAACGCCGTGTTGGGCAAATTCCTCGCCGTCTCCAAGGTGACGCTCACCTCATCGTCCCTCACCCTTCCGGATAAGAAGCTGACCGCCGGAGAGACCTGCAAACGGAAGAAGGCGGTCCTTCGCACCCTGTTGTGGTCATCGAAGAAGGCCAAGGAACCGACGCTGGTGACGGCTGATCCGAACAAGCTGCCGTTGCGCAACGAGGAGATCATCGTCATCGCGTTCGGTCCGGCCGATGCCAAGGTCGGGCTGCCTCCATCGGTCGCCGAGCTGGAGGATCCCGCTGACCTCCCACCACCGCCGCTGGCGGCCAAGGACCTCGTTGCGCTTCCACCGCCGCCGGTCTCGGTACCTACAGTTGTCACGAAAGGTGCGGCGCCGTCGACGCTCAGGATCGTCGATCGGGTGATCGGCACGGGTAGCGAGGTCAAGAACGGGACCAGACCGTATGTGCGCTTTGCGTTGTATCTCTGGCGCACAGGTGAGCTCCTCGATGTCTCCTCGTGGAAACGTGGTGAACAGCCGCTCGCACTCAGTCGGGTCGGGAAAGGCCGACTCCTTGGCGGCCTTGAGAAGGGGCTCCTCGGGATGAAGACCGGTGGCATACGGGAGATCGTGATCCCTCCGTCGGACGGTTTCGGCAAGGAAGGCTCCCCGCCTGTGCTCGGCACCGACACGATGGTGATGGTGATCCAACTCGTGTCGGTCACGAGCTGAGCGTGGCGATGAACGCCTCTGACCCCGCTCTGCAGACCGCTGTGGCCTGATGGAGTGGTCCGATCTGGTCCGCAGCCGAAGGATGGTCCGGGATTTCAGCGATGAGCCGGTCGACGCTGCGACGCTGCGAACGTTGCTCGACGTTGGTCGCCGCACTCCCAGTGCCGGCTTCACCCAGGGCCTCGATTGGGTCGTTCTGGTCGGTCCTCAGCAGACATCGGTGTTCTGGGATCACACCCTGCCAGCCGAGGAGCGTTCGAGCTTTCGGTGGCCGGGCCTTCTCCGAGCTCCGGTCATCGTCCTCCCGATGGCTGACCGACGCGCCTACGTGGGTCGCTACGCCGAGGCCGACAAGGCGCATTCGGGTCTCGGTGAAGGAGCGGACCGGTGGCCGGTGCCGTATTGGGACGTCGATGCCGGCATGGCGGCGATGGCGTTGCTCTACGCCGTGGTCGACGCCGGGCTGGGGGCTCTGTTCTTTGGCATCTTCCGTTCGGAGCGCGAACTCCTCGCTGAACTCGGCGTGCCCGCTGGGGTTCGTCCGATTGGTGCGGTTGCCATCGGCCATCCGACGGAAGCGGCGCTCCGAGCCGGTCGGGAGGGAAGCCCGTCGCGCCGTCCGCGCCGTCCGCTCGACGAGATGGTCCACTTCGGACACTGGTAAGCGCGCCGACTACCCGGGAGGCTGAGGCTGAGGCTAAGGCTAAGGCTCAGCTGGTGCGCAGTTCGACGAGGACGCCGAAATGGTCCGATGGAACGACGCCGTTTCGCGGTGTCGTCCCAAGAAGGTTGGCGCTGAGGGGTACACCGACCCCTTTTGGGCGGGGCCACGAGACCATCACGTAGTCGAGTCGGCGGTTGGGCCAGGTCGCGTCGGCGAGATGGGGATTGCGCCGTGACCATGTGTATCCGGGGGAGTCGTCGCTCGCCATCTCCCATGCATCGGTCAGCACGAGGCCGCGCTGGGGAGGCGTTCGCCGCCCGGTTAGCGTGCGGATCTCATCGCTGTCGGGCACGGCGTTGAGGTCACCACCGACCACCACCGGAAAGGCGCTCTCCGGGTCGGGTCGTCGCTCGATGATCTGAGCGCAGAGCTGTTCGGCCTGCGCCAACCGGGTGGCGGATCGGTCGAAACGGTGCTCGAAGTGGGTCGAAACGCTCGTGATCACACCGTGGGGCGAATCGACCGAGGCGAAGATCGCCGTTCGCGGCGTTCGCTCCCCGTTGACGTCGACCAGCGCGATGGTCTCCGAACCGAGCAGCGGCCACCGGGAGAGCACCGCGTTGCCGAAGGACTGCCCCCGCCAGAAGATCGTCGGCGTTCGCGCGCTGTGCCAGCCGAGCGCCCCGGCGATCAGGTCGACCTGATCATCGGCGCCCTCCATCGCCCATACCTCCTGGAGGCACACAATGTCGGGTTGCTCCTCGCGGAGGGTTTCGATGAGCGCCGCAAGGCGGCGCTCATGCTCGCCGAATCGATGGCCCACGTTCCAGGTAGCGAAGCGGACGACCACTCTGACGATCGTAGGGCGTGGATCGGTTCGGCCGGTAGCGTGGAGCCGTGCTCAGGACGACTGCCGTGACGAAGGACTTCGGCGATCTCGTCGCCCTTGAAGGGATCGACCTCGAGGTATTCGCCGGGGAAATGGTGGCCATCGTCGGACACAACGGCGCCGGGAAGTCGACCCTGTTGCGGATCATCTCCGGGCTTCTCGAGCCAACGTCGGGCGATATCTCGATCGCCGGGTACGAACCGGGATCGATCGAGGCCCGCGCCGCCACGTCGTACCTACCCGACAACCCGGTGCTCTACGACGATCTGAGTGTGATCGAGCATCTCGAGTACATCGCCCGACTCCATGATCGCGACGATTGGGAGGACCACGCCTGGGACCTCCTGTCGCGGCTCGGACTCGACCACCGGGCCGACGATCTTCCCGCAACGTTCAGTCGCGGACTGCGGCAGAAGGCGGCCCTTGCTGTCGGATTCGTCCGTCCGTTCCAGCTCCTCCTGATCGATGAACCCTTCGTCGGACTCGATGCGTCCGGTCGGGACGCGCTCGTCACCTTGCTCGTCGAGGCCGCCGAACAAGGCGCCGCGGTCGTCGTCTCCACCCACGAGCTCGGTTTCCTGGAGCGTGCGTCACGCTGCGTGGTGTTGCGCGACGGTGTCGTCGTTCTCGACGGTGCTCTGACGGCTGAGGTCGCCCGGGAACTCGTCTCTTGAGCGTCACCGATTCCGCAGCTTCGATGACGGCATCGATCGGTGATCCGTTCGTCGCCCTTCGAGATCTTCGTCGGGCCCGAAAGGCGAACCGCCTGCAGGGACTGCCATGGGGCGAAACGCTCTATCGCGTCTACGTGATCGTGATCGGCGTCGGAGGCATCGTGTGGTGGCTCGCCGCCGTGTTGGGCGAGCGCCAGGTCTCTGCTTCGACCGTTGCCGACGTGCGGCGGGTCGGTCCTGGCATCATCGGGTGCGTCCTCGCCGTGGTGGTGGGCAACTCGATGCGATCGGGAGCGCGCGGTGCTGCTCTCACGATCGAACCCGCCGACGTCGCCCACGTGCTGATGTCTCCGCTGTCGCGAGCCCGGGTTCTGCGTCGCCCCGCAGTGCACACCCTTCGTCGCGGCGTGCTGACCGCCTTTGTCGTCGTCGGGGCGGCAGGCCCGCTCACCGCGCCATTCCTGCCGGGCGGCCCCGGACGATGGACCCTTTTCAGTGCGGCGATCGGTGCGGTGATCGGACTCGCGCTCTCGTCGCTTGCGCTGGTCGTGAGCGGCCGGCGCGTATCGCCTGGTCTCGCTCTTGCGGCCAGCGTCGGACTGCTCGGCTGGTCCGCGGGCGACATCGCTCGCGAGTCGATCACCTCGCCTCTCTCGTTCGTGGGAACCGCTCTTCTGTGGCCCCTGCCGAATGCTCCTGGAGCGGCGAACGGTTCGGTCCTCGGGATCTGCGCTGCCGCGGCGGTGCTTGTCGTCCTCGCTCTCGTCGGGCTCGGAGGTGTCGGAGTGGAAGCCGCCGAACGCCGCGCCCGGCTCATCAGCCAGCTTCGTTTTGCGGTGTCCACGCAGGACCTGCGGGGCGTGGTACTTCTTCGCCGTCAGCTCGCATCGGAACGGGCGCGCCGCCAACCGTGGTTCCGTGTTCGAGGACAGGACGGTCCGGGTCGGGCCGTCGTGGTCCGCAGCCTTCGGAGCATGGCTCGTTGGCCGGTTGCGCGCGTCACGAGGGTGGTGGTGTTGGCGATTGTCGCGGGTACCCTGATGAGGTTCTCCTATGAAGGTGCTCTGCCACTAGTAGCACTAAGCGCGCTTTGCTTCTTTGTCATGGGTCTCGACCTGGTCGAACCGTTGGCTCAGGACGCCGATCGACCGGATCTGCTGAAGTCGCTCCCCCGACACCGTGGGCGAATGGCGAACCGTCAGCTCATCGTCCCCTGCATAGTGGCCGGCCTCTTCGGTCTGGTGGCCGGCCTGGCGGCGATTGCCACGGGCGTGTTCACCGGGTCAACGGTCGGGCCGAACACCGAAACCGCGTTGGCGCTCGTGTTCTCGGCGGTCGCCGGGGCGGTCATGGGTGCGCTCGGTGGTGCGGTGAACGTGGCCCAGGGTCCTCCGTCACTCAGCACGATGCTGTCCACCCCCGAGTTCGCGTTCCTCCGTACCGCCCTGCCGGTGATTCTCACGGTAATCGGCACCGTTGGGACGCTCCTCTCCTGTCGGATCGCTGCGAACAACACCAAGGCGCCTTCGGTCTACCCCGGTATCGTCCGTGGTCTGCTCGTGGTCGGACTCATCGGCTACGGGGTCGTGTTGTGGATCACCGACGGCGGCATCCGCGAACCGAAGTAGCCACGTCTCGCAAAACCCGTCGCTCCCGCGTCGGACCACCGACCGCGCCGCTTTCTGGCGGTCGATCGAGCCGCGTTTGCGTCGAACCCTTGGCGGGTTGGTCGCGCATCGTCATGCTTTCGGGCATGCCCTCGTGGACTCCGAACTGGAACCCGGTCGACATCGACGAGGTCGGCCTGCTCGATGCGATCGCCGACTGCGCCGCCGCCGTTTCGTCGATCGAGGAAGGTCACGGCGCGCTGGCGCCGTTCGTTGTTCGCGCCCGTGAGCAGTGGGAGGGTCCGGCCCGTCACGACTTCGATGACGACTTCGCCTCGTTCGAGCGACAGGTCGGCGCAGTGATCGCTGAACTGCGGCAGGCCTCGGTTGGTCTCCAGCGGGAGATCGCCGAGGCGCACGAGGAACAGGCGCGGCGCTGGGCGCAACAGGATCTGTGGCGACAGGAGAAGGCTGCAGAAGACACGGCGCTGCTCGCAGAACGAACGGCAGCGACTCGTCTGCCGAGCGTCGACGGGAACCTCTCGAACGGCTTCCTGGTCGGCGCGGGCTCTCCGGGTGATGGCGACCTGATCTGACTCGGCCGGTAGTGCATGTTCTCGAAGTTCGGGCGCGTGCGCCCTTCCCAGAACACCGCACAATGAATGCGGGAATACGGTTCGGTCACACGCGCCCGAACTGCGATTCACTGCACTAGTCCTATGCCAGGCGTTCGACGACCCAATCGATCGATGCAGTGAGCGCGCGCACATCAGCCGGGTCACCACTCGGGATTGTGGCGACACGCACCTGATTGCGGCCGAGCTTGCGGTAGCTGTCGGTGTCGACGATGCCATTGGCCCGAAGGACGGCGCTCACCGTGAGCGCATCGACACCGTCGAGATCGATGGTGGCGACGACAGCCGAACGGTCTGTCGGGTCAGTCACGAACGGCGCCGCGAACGAACGCGACTCCGCCCAGTCGTAGAGATGGTTGCTCGACTCGCGGCAACGAGCACCGGCCCACGGCAGTCCACCGTTGGTGTTGATCCAGTCGGTCTGTTCGGCGGCGAGGAAGATCGTGGCCAATGCCGGCGTGTTGTATGTCTGGTTCTTCGTCGAGTTGTCGAGCGCGATTGTGAGGTCGAGCGACGCGGGGATCCATCGCCCTGATGCCTTTACCTCAGCGATTCGCGCAAGGGCTCGTGGCGAGCAGAGGGCGATCCACAGCCCACCATCGGACGCAAAGCACTTCTGCGGGGCGAAGTAGTAGGTGTCGAACTGCGAGGCGTCGACGTCGAGTCCTCCGGCTGCGCTGGTCGCGTCGACCAGCACCAGTTGTGAATCATCGGCTCCGACCGGCCGGGTGATCGCGGTGGCGACGCCGGTGGACGTCTCATTGTGGGTGAGGCAATACGCGTCGACCGCGGCGTCGCCGATCGCCGATCGGGCGATCGGCTGAGCCGCCGTGCCGGGCGGGGCGCTTATCACCTCGGGGGCACCGAGGAACGGAGCGGCGGCGCTGGCCTCTGCGAATTTCGAGGAGAACTCGCCGAAGACGAGGTGCTGGCTCCGATTTCCGATAAGGCCGAACGTGGCAATGTCCCAGAACACCGTCGACCCGCCGTTGCCGAGAAGGATCTCGTAGCCGTCGGGGAGCGAGAACAGCGATCGCAGCCCGGTGCGCAACCGGCCGACCTCCCGCTTGACCGGTTCCTGACGGTGGCTCGTCCCGAGAAACGAGTTCCCGGTGGCGGCGAGAGCAGCGAGGGCTTCGGGGCGAACCTTCGACGGCCCGCACCCGAAGCGACCGTCTCTCGGGAGGAGGCCGGTGGGTATGCGGAGATCGGGAGTCGTTGCCACGGAGGTCGAGCCTACGGAACGAGTGGCGGACGTTCCGTCAACAAATGAGGCGTCACGGCGTGACCGGCGCCACGTCGTCGTCGGCTGGATCGTACGAAACGTGCAACCGTTGACGCCTAGCCTTGAAGGTCCGTGGCACGCATCCTGGTAACTGAGTCCATCGCCGACGGCGGATTGGAGCGACTTCGCAAGGCGGGACACACCGTCGATGTGCAAGAGGGTCTCTCCGCCGCCGAGCTGACCGAGTCGATCGTCGGCGCACATGCGCTGATCATCCGGTCGGCGACGAAGGTCACTGCCGAGCTCCTTGAGCACGCCGACGTGCTCGCCGTCGTCGGCCGTGCCGGCATCGGTCTCGACAACGTTGATGTGGGCGCCGCCACCCGCCGTGGGGTGATGGTTGTGAACGCGCCGCAGTCGAACGTAGTCTCGGCGGCCGAGCAGGCCATGGCCCTTCTGCTGGCCACGGCGCGCAACCTGGCGCAGGCCCACAGTGCGCTGAAGAACGGCAAATGGGAGCGGTCGAAGTGGGAGGGCGTCGAGCTCCACGGCAAAACGATCTCGATCATCGGTCTGGGCCGCGTCGGGGCGCTCGTTGCCGAGCGCTGTGCGGCGTTCGGGATGCGTGTCATCGCGTTCGATCCGTTCATCTCCCACGACCGTGCCGCAGCGCTCGGCGCAGAACTCCTTCCGCTCGAAGACTGCATGCGCCAATCGGACTTCATGTCCGTGCACCTTCCGAAGACCAAGGAAACCAACGGCATCATCGGTGCGACGATGCTCAAGCTGGCCAAGGCCGACCTCCGCATCGTGAACACCGCTCGTGGCGGGATCGTCGACGAGACTGCGCTCTACGATGCGGTGAAGTCTGGCCGGATCGCCGGTGCCGGTCCCGACGTGTTCAGCGAAGAGCCGTGCACCGATTCGCCGCTCTTCACACTCGACAGGGTGGTCGTCACCCCGCACCTGGGGGCGAGTACCCGCGAGGCACAGGACAAGGCGGGCGACACGATCGCCGACATGGTCCAGTTGGCGTTGGCGGGTGACTTCGTGCCCTTCGCCGTCAACGTCGATGCGGCGGCTGCGAGCGAGACGATCCGGCCCTACCTGCCGTTGGCGGAACGACTCGGGCTGCTCGTCGCCGGCCTCTGCCACGGTACGCCGGCCGAGCTGGCCATCACCTTCGCCGGCCAGATCGCCGATTACGACACCCGCATCCTCCGCCTAGCAGTGCTCAAAGGCCTCCTCGGCGCAGTGCACGACGATCAGGTCACCTATGTCAACGCGCCGCAGCTCGCCGATGAGCGGTCGATGTCTGTGACCGAGACGAAGTCTTCGCTCTCCCTCGACTACCGATCGAAAATCGAACTTCGTACGTCGTGCGGGCACTCACTCGCCGGCACGATCGCTGGTCTGCGAATGGAACCACGCATCGTCATGGTCGACGACCACGCAGTGGAGGTTCCGCCGTCACGTCATCTGCTCGTCGTGCGCAACGACGACCGTCCCGGCATGATCGGCGTGGTCGGCGTGACGCTCGCGAAGTATGCAGTGAACATCTCGAACATGGCGCTCGGTCGTTCGGAAACTGGTGGCAGCGCGCTGATGATCCTCGATACGGACGCCGCTGTGCCGACCGGGGCTCTCGAAGAGCTTCGTTCGGTCGATGGCATCCTCGGCGTCGATCCGATCGACGAGGACCTCCGCAACTGATGGCAACGCGAACGACCGCCTCGGAGGTTGCTCCGAGACGGTCGCTACGTGGAACAACTCTCAGTGCGAGAAGCGCGTGCCGTTTGCTTCGCGGAGCCGGTCGGCCATCGCCGCCAACAATTTCATGGACAAGCCGGGGATGTGGGCGAGCGCGGTGGAGAACTGCGACGGCCCGAGGACCAGCAGGGTGGCGTCGGTGACGGCGGTGACGGTCGCTGAGCGAGGACGCTTGTCGATCGGCGCGAACTCACCGAAGTGGGCGCCGGCACCGAGCATGGTCACGAGGTTGCCGTCGATCTCGACCTTGAGTGATCCGTCGTGCACGACGTAGCACTCGAATCCTGTAGAGCCCTGCCGGACGATGACCTTTCCGGCCGACACATCGACTTCGTCGCAGAGACCCGCCAGTTCTTTCAATTCCTTCTGGCTGCACGACGAGAACAGCGGGACAGCTGCGAGGTGTGCGAGTTTGTCGGTCTTCGATGGCTTCGCCATGGTTGCTCCGTGTGGGGTCGGTGTTGATGGTGGTCCCATCATGGCCTACAAGCTGCAGCGATTTCCTCTTCGGACCACTGTTTCCCGACTCGGTTGTCAACTGCCGTCCCGGGGGCGCCTCCGGAGCGTTTCGGTAGCGTCGTTGACGGGGGAGCGTTCCTCCGCAATGCTGCTCGTCATCTCATCTACCCCGGAGGACAAAACCATGACTCGTGCCAGCTTCGGCAAGAGGTTCCTTGCCGCACTTCTCGATGGAATCATTGTCGGGGTTGTGGGCACAATCCTCGGCTCGATCCTCGGGGGCGGGGCGGCCGGGCAGGCGCTGTCCACGGCGATCGGCCTGGGCTACTACATCTACTTCGAGGGCGGCCAGGGCGCCACGCTCGGCAAGAAGGCCCTTGGCCTTCGAGTCGTCTCCACCTCGGGTGCGTCGCCGATCGGCTACGGATCAGCCGCCGTCCGCTACGTCGGACGCATCGTCTCGGCGATCCCTTTGCTCCTCGGCTACTTCTGGATGCTCTGGGACAAGGAGAAGCAGACGTGGCACGACAAGTTCGCGAACTCGGTCGTCGTGCCGGATTCCGCGTAGGCCGGCGCCGCCTCAGACTGCCAGGGCCCAGTCGCCGTACAGGCTCG
>JANOHI010000347.1:0-6133 GCA_031406385.1 Acidimicrobiia bacterium | reverse complement strand
GAAGCGGGTTTTCTCGAGCTGATCGAGGATCGAGTGCATGCTCTCACGCAACGCATTGGCGTCGGTGGCGATGAACGCCTGCCCGCCCGTCTGCGTCGCGATCCGCTTCAACAACTCGGGGTTGGTGGGGTAGCGGCGGTTCCGAATTTGTTCATGGTGACCGGGCCACAGAGTCCGTCCGTTCTCTCCAACATGATCGTGTCGATCGAACAGCACGTCGAGTGGATCACGGACTGCCTCGTCCAACTGCGCGCCGAGAGCTCCGTGGTGATCGAACCGAGTAATACGGCCGTGAACGGCTGGGTGCAGCACGTCAACGACTTCGCCGACATCAGCCTGATGCCCAAGGCCAACTCGTGGTATATGGGCGCGAACGTGCCCGGGAAGGCACGGGTGATCCTTCCCTACCCGGGCGGGGTCGAGCGCTATCGCATCGTGTGCGACGAGGTGATGACCAACGACTACCTGGGGTTCATTCGCCGGGGACCGGAAGCGAACAAGGTGAACGACGGAGTGGTTCGGAGACTGCAGCCCGATGTCGGCATCATGCTCGACATGATGGCCAGCCTTGGCCTGCCACCGCTCGAGGCGATGTCGCCGGCCGATGTCCGGAAGTTCATCAAGGCGTCCTCGGCGATGAGTCCTCAGGGGCCCGCGGTCGGAAGCATCACCGACGGAGTGTTTCCCGGTGCGGCCGGTGAGCTCTCCTATCGTCGCTACGCACCTGTCGGTGACGGACTCTGTCCGATCATCGTGTACTTCCACGGTGGGGGCTGGCTCTTCGGCGGTCCCGATTCGGACGATCCGTTCTGCCGCGACCTCTGCGTCCGCTCGGACGCGGTGGTCGTGTCTGTCGACTACCGCCACGCCCCGGAGGATCGTTTCCCCGCTGCCGCCGACGATGCGCTGGCCGCGCTCCGCTGGGTGTCGGAACATGCCGATGCCCTCGGCGGCCGGGCCGACGAGCTCGTCGTGGCCGGATGGAGTGCGGGCGGCAACCTTGCTGCCGTTGTCGCGCAGCGGGCGCGAGACGAAGGTGGACCGCGGATCGCCGCGCAGCTCCTCGTCTGTCCGGTGATCGATGCCGACTTCACCCGGCCGTCGTATGTGGAGAACGGCCAGGGGAAGGGCCTCACGGCGTCGGTCATGGCGTGGTTCTGGGACAACTACGTCGACCCCACCGACCGTTCGAACCCGCTCGCCTCGCCGATCTGCGCCCAGAGCCTGGTCGGGCTCCCCCCGGCCGTCGTGGTCACGTGCGAATTCGACCCGCTTCGGGACGAGGGTGACGCCTACGCGGCCGGACTGGCGGCGGCCGGCGTCCCGTTGCATCACATCCGCGCCCGCGGTCACATCCACACCTCACTGCTCGCCGTCGACCTGATGCTTTCAGGTGAGCCAGTGCGGGCGGACATGGTTGGGGCGATGGCGGCCGCGCTCCGTTCCCCGACGTCGCTCAGCTCGACCTGACCATCACGCCACGGCTACGGTCCTGATCCACATGCAACCACTCGTGTTCCTCTGGTGCGCTTTGGCAGTGCTTGCCCTCGTACTCACCGTGTGGGCGGTCAGCGTGCGGATCCGCGACGCCAGCATCATCGACATCTTCTGGGGCTTCGGTTTCGTGGTGATCGCATGGGTGGCATACCTGGTCACGCCGGGGACGGGTGATGATCGGCAGCGGTTGGTCCTTCTGGCGACGACTGTCTGGGGCCTTCGGCTCACTCTCCATCTCGGCCGACGCAACATCGGCAAGGGCGAGGACTTCCGATACCAGGCCATGCGCAGGAAGCACGGCGATCGATTTCCATTCATAAGCTTACGTACGGTCTATCTGACGCAGGGTGTGCTGATGCTCGTGGTTGCGCTTCCGGTGATGGTCGGCTCGATGAATTCGCCCGTCCGTTGGCGTCCGATGCTGTTGATCGGAGCGGTCGTGTGGCTGCTCGGAGTGACCATCGAGACAGTCGGGGACCTTCAGCTCACTGCGTTCAAACGAGACCCCGCCAACACCGGGAAGGTTCTGCGCACAGGTCTGTGGGCGTGGACCCGTCATCCCAACTACTTCGGGGATGCACTTGCCTGGTGGGGCATCTGGTTGATTGCGTGCGCCCATCGGTGGGGGCCGCTCACCATCGTCGGCCCGATCGCCATGACGGTGCTTCTCCGACGTGTCTCAGGCGTCCCGATGCTGGAGAGAACCATGAGTCGGCGCCGTCCCGACTACGCCGCCTACGTGGCTTCGACGAGTGCCTTCCTTCCTCGTCCCCCGAAGCGCTGAGGTTGCGCCGCCCGTACGGCCGTCCCCGATGAACAAGCCGTCGCTCGACATCGACCTTCTTGCCCCGGCGGCGATTGAGGACCCCCACGCATATTTCCGGCCCATCCGCGAGCTTGCACCGATCGCTTGGAGCGAACGCCACCGTGCGTGGATCATCACCGGTCACCCCGAACTCGATGCCGCATTTCGCAACCCTCGCTTCTCCACGGAACGAATGGGAGCGTTCAAGGCGCGGCTCACCGGATCGCGCGCCGAGGCGCTCGAGAAGGCCGTGGCGTTGCTCGACGGCTGGATGCTCTTCCACGAACCACCGGAGCACACGAGGTTGCGGGCGCCGCTTTCCCGGGCCTTCACCGTTCGCACGGTCCGTTCCCTCGAGGATGAGGTAGTCGCCATCTGCAGTTCACTGCTCGACGCATTTCCTTCTGATGGAACCCGCTTCGACCTCGTCGAGAGCTTCGCCCACGAGCTTCCGGCGCGGGTGATCGCTCGACTCTTCGGGGTGCCGCCGTCGCTCGAACCGTGGCTCGCCGAGTGGTCCGCCCGTTTCGGGGTCGTCGTCTTCGGCGCTACGCGCCGACCCGACTACGAAGACGTGGCCCGCGCCGCCGGTGAGGAGTTCGAGGAGAACCTCGGGGCATTGATGCGGGAGCGTCGTGCCCGACCGCGCAACGACCTCATCAGCGTGCTCCTCGCCACCGAGGACGCGGATGACGGCCTCAACACCGCAGAGATCCTCGGAGCATGCTCGCTGCTCCTCTTCGCCGGACACGACACCACCTCGTCATTGCTGGGATCGGCAACTGTTGCCCTGCTCGACCATCCCGATGAGGTGGAACGACTCCGCTCCGGGCTGGAGGGGCGGGAGCTTGATATCGCCGTGGAGGAGGTGCTCCGATACGAGTCATCCGCCAAGGCAATGATGCGCCAGGTCACGGAGGACCACACCTTCCATGACGTCGACGTGCACGCCGGAGAAAGTGTCTTCCTCACGATCCTTGCGGCGAACCGCGACGTCCGAGTGTTCGCCGACGCTGACCGCCTCGACCTGACGCGTTCGGTGAACCCCCATCTCACGTTTGGTCACGGGCACCACTTCTGCCTCGGTGCCTCGTTGGCGCGCCTCGAATTGCGTGTTGCGCTGCCGATGCTGTTCGAGCGTTTTCCTCGCCTTGGTGTCGACGGTCCCGTGACCTGGAAACCCAACATCAGCGACCGCTCGGCGCAGCACATTCCCGTCCGGGTCAGCTGAGTCGCCGCCGGATCAAGTGGCGCCGAGTTGGCGTTGCGGCAAAACACCTCCCAGCGGCGTTGGGAGGTGTTTTGCCCCCATATTTGGGGGCAACCTCTCTCCCAACGTTTACGCGCAGGTTGGGTTGCACGGTGCCGATCAGTTCCGGTTGATGGAGACAGAACTGAACGTGGACTCTCCTGGCGTTTCGCGCCGTGCGCTGCTGCGTCGCGGGCTGACCGCCCTCGGTGTCGTTTCGATCGCGCCGCTCTTGAGCGCATGCGAAGTGCCGTTCCTGTCATCGGGGGCGGAGCCGTTCGAGATGCCGGTCGAAACGCCCGAAGAAGCGATCACCCGACTGCTCGAGGGAAACGCCCGATACGTGCGGGGCAAGTCGACGACCATCAACGAGTCGGCGGAACGGCGCTCGAAGATCGCCCAGCGGCAGCGACCGTTTGCAACGATCTTCTCCTGCGTTGACTCTCGCGTTCCTCCGGAACTCGTCTTCGATCGCGGTCTCGGTGATCTCTTCGTGATCCGCACAGCCGGCAACGTCGTGGACTCGGCCGTCATGGGCAGTCTCGAATACGGCACCTACGAACTCGAGATTCCCCTTCTGCTCGTCCTCGGCCACAAGGGCTGCGGGGCCGTGAAGGCGACGATGGAGACCATCGAGTCCGGCGGCAAGGCGGAAGGAAGCATTGCCTACCTCGTCGAAGCGATCCGTCCGGCTGTCGAGAAGCCGAAAGCCGAAGTGCTGGGCCTGGTGTTGAACGAAACGGACAGCGCCGTCGTGCCGAAGGAAGCACTTGTCGTCGGCGACGGGGGTGCCTCGAAGGCCTCTGCTCAGCCTTCGAAGACTGGCGCGATGACGCCATCCCTCCCCGCTGAGACGCCGGCGGTCGAGGCAGGATCTACGACCGGAGAAGCCGCAACGACAGCGCCGCTATCCCCGGCCGAGTCCGTCGCCGAACCGGTCCCGTCGGCGCCCGCCGCACAAGAGACCGAGGCCGCCGAGGAAACCGTGGCCGAGGAGATCGTGGCCGAGGAGATCGTGGCCGACGAAACGGTTGCCGAAGAGGGTGTCACCGACGAGACGGGCGAAGCCGGTGACCCGCTGACGGACGCCATCAAGCGCAACGTTGCGCTCACCGTCGCAAGACTGATGAAATCGCCGATCATCGCCGAGCGGGTCCGCAAGGATCGCCTGCGGGTTGTGGGCGCGCTCTACGACCTCGAAACGGGCATCGTGGAGCTGACCGAGAACGTGCCGAAAGAGTTCCTCCCGGCCGGTTCGGAAGACACCGAAGCCTGAGCCGTCGCACACCTCGCACCTCTCCCACAATCGAACGCTCGGAGCACGACTCGGCCTGACATCACCCGTATCACAAGAGGCCGGAAGTGGGCGGGTCGAGCCGACCCTTGTTGCGAGCGTCATCGCGTGCCAGTCCGGCACTTCTGGCTCGTCCGCGCCCGGCTTGGGAGACGCTCACACGGCGGGGCGAACGGTTTGGGCAAGAGCGCGCAAACAAGCGAGTTGTTCATCACCGTCATTCGACAGAACTGCCCGGGAGGTGGGGATGTTTCCGGCAGTGATGAGCGGTGCCGACGCCCGTCGCGACGACAGCGTGACGGCCTGATCGTCGGCAAAGTTGTCGCGGGAGTTCCGACCCGTCCCACACCTCTCGCCCCTTCGATGCTGGTCACCCGGTGGCGTGGGCGATGAGGATCTTGCGGTTGTGCAGACCAGTCTTGGCGAAGATCGACTTGAGGTGGTCCTGGACGGTGTGGGCTGAGAGGAACAGCCGCTCGGAGATCGCTCGAGTGTCACCGCCGATGACCAGTAGCCGCAGGATCTCCCCTTCGCGTGCGCTGAGTCCGGCGACACGTGCGTATATGTCCGTCCGCTCATCGCGTGTCGCCCGTTCGATGCTGACAGCGATCGCGGCGGGTCGTCCCGCCGAGGGCCAGGCCCGTGCCGCACGGGTGGTCAGCCAGCGGCCGCCGAGCGGCAGCCGTGCCCGGGCCGCCTGGCCACCGACGCCGACCTCGTTGGCCAGCAGCTGGGCGGCGACGTTGTAGACGGCGGCAGGGATCGGCGCATGGTCCGGCGAAGGCGGAAGCAGGGCCCGCAGGTGCGCCTGTGCCTGCGCCGTCTGCGTGATGAGGGACAGCTCATCATCGAGGAGCACGATGGCCGGCTCGTCCATCGGGGCGCCGCCGGTGGTGGATTGTGCAAAGGTCCCCAGCAGACTGCATCGCGCCGCTTTCGTGACCGCCGAGGCGCACGCCTCCAGCGTCGTGCACTCCTTCGCCGAGAAGGTGCCTCCGATGCGCCAGAGGTCGATGAATCCCCAGCATCCGTAGGCGTCGCGCAAGACCATGGTGGCCACATCGGTGACGCCGTAGCCCGCTAGCTGCTCAGTCCATGTGCGCTGGCCGAGCGTCCCGTTCGATGCGCCCGCGAGCGTTGTCACAACGGGGGTGAGCGGGTTCGCCCAGTGACGCTCTTCCACGAGGTAACGGTTGCGGATCAGTGACGGTACCTGGCGAACGTCGGGCACCTCGGCCAGGGGCACGCAGCCCACGGCTGTTTCCGGGTCCGTCGAGAGCCACACGTA
>JANOHI010000463.1:0-1968 GCA_031406385.1 Acidimicrobiia bacterium | reverse complement strand
GATGCTCGAGGTGCTCGACCACGCGCTGGGAGGTGGGGGTCGCCCCGAGAGGCTCGAGGGCGTTGAGGACCGACCAGTGGGTGGTCGCGGTCAGCCCGTTGAGGAGACCAGCGGCGCCGAGCACGAGAGAACCGGTACAGACCGATGTGGTGTAGCGCGTCGTCGGGTGGACTGCCCGGAGCCAGTCGAGAATCACCTGGTCCTCCATCAGGGGGCGAGTCCCGACGCCACCCGGGACGATGACAACATCGGGTGCCATGACCTCACCGAACGCGGCGTCGACGCTGAGCCCGAGGAATCCGTTCTCCGTTCGCACCTCACCACGCTGGTGCCCGACGAACGTGACGGTCGCACCGGGCAGTCGTTGGAGCACTTCGTACGGCCCGATCAGGTCGAGGGCGGTGAGGCGAGGGAAGAGGACGGCGGCGATCTGCATTGCTACTCCTTGTTTCGTAGGTGTACATAGATCCTTCGCGAATCGCCAGTCGGTTCGGAAGGTGAGTTGCATTTCGTAGGTGTACGCAGGGTTGTGTCGGGATCAGGTGGTTCGGAGGGTGAAGCGGCTGCGGTAGTCGCTCGGAGCGATTCCCTTCGTCCGCAGGAAGGTTCGCCGCATCGTTTCGGCGGTGCCGAAGCCCGATGCCTTTGCGATCACGTCAACGCCGACGTCAGTGGTCTCCAGCGATCGACAGGCGGCGTCAACCCGAACGGACTCGACGAACTTCGCCGGGGTCACACCGATTTCGCGGACGAACACCCGAAGGAAGTTCCGCTCGCTCATGGAGGCGTCGGCAGCCAGGCGAGGAAGGTGGTGGTCGCCTCCGGGGTCGGCGACGACGCGGTCGCACAGTTCTCGAATCGACTCACGTCCGCTCACGCCGCGCCACACCGGCGCGGCGAACTGCGATTGACCGCCGGGGCGCCGGTAGAACATCACCAGCCAGCGGCCGACGACTTGCGCGAGTTCGGAATCGTGATCCTCGGCGACGAGTGCGAGTGCAAGATCGATCCCTGCGGTGACGCCAGCGGAGGTCCACACATTGCCGTCGCGCCGGAAGAGCGAATCGCGGTCGAGCGCGACATCAGGAAAACGCTGGGCGAACTGATCGGCGCGGGCCCAGTGGGTGCACGCAGTGCGACCGTCGAGGAGCCCCGACGCGGCGAGGACAAAGGCTCCGGTGCAGACGCTGGCGACCCGACGCGCCGATCGGGCGAGTCGGCGGACCTCACGGATGAGGTGGTCGTCACGACTCGCCTCGTTGGTGCCGCGCCCGCCGACCACGACGAGCGTGTCGACGTTGCCCCGTACGGCGTCCAGCGAGTCCGTGGCCACGATGCTGAGGCTGCTTTCCGACATGACCGGACCCGCGGTCGCCGCACAAATCAGCGGGCGATACCGTGGCCCGCTTCGCTGCTCGGCGTTGAGGAGGTCATTGGCGCCGGCGAAGACCTCGAACGGTCCGGTCAGGTCGAGGCTCTGAAAACCGGGGAACACGACGAACACCACGGATCGTTCTCTCCTCGTCTTCTCCATGCACCCAGCCTGTGCTGTCGGGACCATGGCGTCAATGTCATTGCCCCCACGTTTTCCGCCACAGCTCCGCTTGCAACGCGTCGACGCGTTTCAGTTCCAGGCGGCGTTTTGGGTGATGGGGAGTTGGGGGTTGGGTGGTCGGCTGCGGTGGGATTCGCCTTCGGGTCCGGTGAAGATCAGGTCGGTGTTGGGGTTGCCGGTGACGGTCCATCGGCCTTTGTGGATCAAGGGTGTGGTGGCGTCGGCATAGCAGGCAGCAGTTGGTGCGCTCGGTCGGCCCGCCCCGGGTCCAATGCCAGATGTGGTGGACGTCGGTGAACCAGGCGGGCATGTCGCAACCGGGGAATCGGCAGGTCCGGTCGCGGGTGGTGACGGCTTTGCGGAGGGCGGGTGAGACGACCCGGGTTTCGCGGCCGATGTCGAGGGTGAGCGAC